>DATLDF010000007.1:0-47867 GCA_035525975.1 Gemmatimonadaceae bacterium | reverse complement strand
CCGAAGTTCGGGCTCGGGCTTTGGAATCATCCAACCGCGAGTATCGCGGTCGAAGTTGTCGTGTTCGCGGCTGGTGTAGCGATCTACGAAGGCATGACGAAGGGTAAGGACAAGGCAGGCCAGTACTCTTTCTGGTTCATGGTCGTGTTGATGCTTGTCGCATTTGTCGCCGGGAATGCGCCACCGCCGTCGGTGAAGGTTCTGTGGATTGGTTCACTCGTCGGGCTTACAGTCGGCTTGCTGCTCGCGGCTTACGTTGACCGGCACCGCACGCTCGAAGATTCTGTCGTCACTGGATCCTGACAGCGGAACTGCGGGAACCACCTTCACCGCTGAGGACGCGGAGGTACGCCGAGATTCGCAGAGAACGACCTGGAAACCTGGGGGTTAACGACAGAAGGGCTGCAGTTTCCGCAGTTAACCTTTTTTCGTCGGTCTCCGCGAATCTCTGCTAATCTCCGCGCCCTCTGCGGTGAGGTCGTGCCCGCAGTTTCCGCAGTTCCCCAGCCCATGGCGACGACGATTAACTTTCAGGTCGCACAACAAACCTGAAATCCGAAAATGTCAGACCTCAATAGAACGCCAGTAATCGTCTCCGCCGCGAGGACGCCTATCGGCAAGTTCCTCGGCGGACTTTCATCTCTGTCAGCCCCTGAGCTTGGCGCCATTGCCATCCGCGAAGCCGTTCGCCGCTCCGGAATCTCCGCCGACCAGATCGAAGAAGTCATCATGGGTCAGGTCCTCCAGGGCGGGTCGGGTCAGGCCCCGGCGAGACAGGCTCTGCTGAAATCGGGACTTCCCGCGACTATTTCCGCTCTTACGATCAACAAAGTCTGTGGATCCGGGCTCAAGGCAGTAATGCTGGCCGCCCAGTCCATCAAGGCGGGCGACAAGCAGGTTGTCGTTGCCGGCGGTCAGGAGTCGATGTCGAATGCGCCGTACTACGTCTATGGTATGCGCAACGGCGTGAAGCTCGGCGATCAGAAGTTCGTCGACGGAATGATCAAGGACGGACTCTGGTGCGCATCGTGTGACGTCCACATGGGCAGTCACGCCGAGCATACGGCGAAGAAGGGGCATGTGGATCGGGCGCGGCAGGACGAGTTCGCTGCGCAATCGCACGCTAAGGCAGTCGCTGCAATCGACGGTGGAAAATTCAAGGACGAGATCGTCGCTGTCGAGATCGCCGGGAAGAAGGGATCCACGATTGTCGACACCGATGAGGGTCCGCGCAAAGACACCACGATGGATACGCTTGCGAAGCTGAAGCCTGCGTTCCCGGGCAAGGGCGAAAGTTCTGACTTGAGCGTGACTGCAGCGAATGCTTCCTCGCTCAATGATGGAGCGGCCGCTCTTGTCGTCGTGTCAGAAGAATTCGCGCGCGCAAACGGACTGCAGATACTTGGACGAATCACCGGTTACGGGACCGGCGCGACGGAGCCGAAGGAATTGTTCTTCGCGCCGATTCTCGCCGTGAACAATCTCATGAAGAAGGCCGGAACGAAAATCGGCGATTACGACCTCATCGAGGCGAATGAAGCGTTCGCATCGCAAGCCATTGCTGATGGCGAAGGACTCGGCTGGGATTGGAGTCGTGTCAACGTGAATGGCGGCGCTATCGCACTGGGACATCCGATCGGAGCAAGCGGCGCCCGCGTTTTGACAACGCTTCTTTACGCGATGAAAGGCCGCGGAGCGAAGACAGGTCTCGCGACTCTTTGCCTCGGTGGTGGCGACGCAGTAGCGCTCAGTGTAGAAAGCGCCGCCTGAGCGGCCTTGAACGCCATAGGCATTCTTTTGACGCCGGAGCGAAAACTACGCGCTCCGTGGAAGTTGCTTCTGTTCGTTGCCGCATTGATGGCGGCTCTGGTGTTGACGTCGGGAATCGAGAGTGCAGTCGAAGGGTTCGAGGCCGCGAAGGGATATGTTCCCCTCGTATCCAACTGGGGAGTTCCACTTGGCACTCTGATCGCCACGGCGGTCATGATCAAGTGGGTGGAAGGAACGGGCTGGTCGTACGTCTGGCTCGGCAGGCACGCACTTGCGACGCCTCAGCTTGTCAGGGGAATGCTGTGGGGGCTGCTTGCGATCGCGATTCCGTCCGGTGTTCTGCTGGCTGCACGCGAGCTGAGCCCGGTTGCAACCCAGCAAGGAAGCTGGATGGGGGCTGCGGCCCTCACCTTTGCCAATCTCCTCCCGGCCGCATTCGGAGAAGAGCTCCTGCTCCGCGGCTACGTTTTCGCTGTCCTGAAGGAGTCGATCGGGTGGCGTTGGACGTTGATAGCGACCAGCATAGTTTTCGGCTTGCTTCATGTGAACAATCCGGGCTCGGATCCGCAGTCGATCGGCATTGTAATGCTTGCCGGATTCTTCCTCGGATCGATCCTGCTGGCGACACGAAGCCTTTACGCCACGACACTCGCGCACTTTGGCTGGAACTGGTTCATGGCTGCGGGCCTTCACACGGCGGTTAGCGGGATACCGGTACAGACGCCTGACTATCAGGTGGTGGACTCAGGCCCCGATTGGCTGACCGGCGGTTCGTGGGGCCCTGAAGGCGGGCTGGCTGCTGCATTTGGAATGTTCGTTATCCTGATCTACCTGCACGCGCGGCCGCTGCGCCGCATGGAGTCGTAAGAATGGCTGAAAAAATCGCGGTTGTCGGAGCCGGTCAGATGGGCAACGGCATCGCGCACGTGTTTGCGCAGTCGGGTTTTCCTGTCGCGCTGATCGACGTGTCGCCGCATGCTCTCGAGAAAGGCATGGCGACAATCGAGAAGAATCTCGACCGCCAGGTGAAGAAGGGAACGATCAATGAAAAGCAGCGCGAAGAAACCCTAGGATTCATCTCTACGGAGGATTCACTCGACGCGGCATCAGACGCAGCGCTGATTATCGAAGCGGCCACTGAAAACACCGACCTCAAGTTCAGGATCTTCGGCGATCTCGATCGTATTGCAAGTCCTGAGGCGATTCTCGCAAGCAATACGAGCTCGATTTCGATAACGGAAATTGCCGCTCGTACAAAACGTCCCGGGAAAGTTGTCGGAATGCACTTCATGAATCCCGTGCCCGTCATGAAGCTCGTCGAGATCATCCGCGGACTGGCGACATCTGACGAAACCACACAGAAGGTGATCGACCTCAGCTCGCAGCTCGGCAAGACGCCAGTCGAGGTAAACGACTACCCGGGGTTCGTGTCGAACCGCGTGCTCATGCCGATGATCAACGAGGCGGTGTATTGCCTGATGGAGGGAGTTGGTAAGCCAGAGGCGATCGACCAGGTAATGACGCTCGGCATGAATCACCCGATGGGTCCGCTTGCGCTGGCTGACCTCATTGGACTCGACACATGCGTCGCGATTCTCGAGGTCCTTCAGAAAGGACTGGGTGATCCGAAGTATCGTCCGTGTCCGCTTCTTAGAAAGTACGTCGCGGCGGGATGGCTCGGCCGGAAGACCGGCCGTGGCTTCTACACCTATAAGTAGGTGCCGAGCGACCTTCTGAACCTCACTGAAGAACAGCGCGAGATACAAAATCTCGCGCGGGAGTTCGCTGCTCAGGAAATCGCGCCGTTCATCTCCGACTGGGATGCACGCGCGCACTTCGAGCCGTCGCTGGTCAAGAAAATGGGCGACCTCGGCTTTCTTGGAATGCTTCTGCCCGAGGAGTACGACGGCCTCGGCCTGGACACTTCGACATATCTGGTTGCCCTCGAAGAAATAGCGGTCGTCGATGCGTCGGCGGCCGTTCTCATGAGCGTCCATAACTCTCTCCCGACGCAGATGATTCTGCGATTCGGCAACGACGAGCAGAAGAAAAGATTTCTGCCGCCAATGGCGCGCGGAGAGATGCTCGGCGCGTTCGCGTTGTCGGAACCCGAGTCAGGTTCCGATGCTGCTTCGCTGACGACGCAGGCAGTTCGCGACGGCGAAGACTGGATCCTGTCGGGGACAAAGAGCTGGGTCACGAGCGGAAGCCACGCCGGCGCCATTCTCGCGATGGCCCGGACTGACTCGTCCACCGAGCGCAAGGGTGCACGTGGCATCGGCACTTTCATCGTCACGCCGGATCTTCCCGGCTTTCATGTCGGAAAGAAGGAAGACAAGCTCGGCCTCAGGTCATCGCCCACAGTGCAGCTTACCTTCGACGGAATGCGCGTCCCCGGTGCCAACCTGCTTGGCGAAAAGCACATGGGCTTCATCTATGCGATGCAGTCCCTCGAGAACGGCAGGCTCGGAATTGCAGCACAGTCAGTTGGTATCGCTCGTGCGGCACTGGAGGCGGCAACCGCCTATGCCGGTGAGCGGATGCAGTTCGGAACTCATATCAAGGAGTTCCAGGCAGTTCAGTTCAAGCTCGCCGACATGGCGACGAGGATTGCCGCATCGAGAACGTTGATGCACGCCGCCGCAAAAGCGAAGGACCGCGGTGAAGATGTAAAGCAGGCAACTTCGATGGCAAAGCTTTTTGCCAGCGAGACGGCGATGTTCGCGACGAACCAGGCGGTGCAGATCTTCGGCGGATACGGCTACGTGAAGGATTATCCGGTGGAGCGCCTTTTCCGGGATGCGAAAGTCACCGAGATTTACGAGGGCACGTCGGAGATCCAGAGAATCGTGATCGCCCGTGAGCAGTACGCGAAGGACTGATTCTCAATTGAAGAAGCCAATCACATAACAATCGCAAATATCAATGGAACTCTTTGATCGGCTGGCCAGCATGGGCCATGAAGAAGTTGTTGTCGCAAGCGATCCGTCGTGCGGGTACCGCGGAATTGTGGCGGTCCACAGCACGGCCCTCGGACCGGCACTCGGGGGGACGAGATTCTGGAACTACGAGTCTGACGAAGCTGCGATCATCGACGCGCTTCGCCTGTCGCGCGGAATGACATACAAGAATGCGGTTGCCGGCCTCGACCTCGGCGGGGGAAAGTCGGTCATCATCGGCGACAACCGCACAAAGGATCGCGAAGCGATCTTCCGCGCTCACGGCCGCGCAGTCGAGAGCCTCGGCGGTCGCTACATCACGGCCGAGGATGTTGGAACGAGCACGCACGATATGGATTTCGTCCACATGGAGACTGAGCACGTTGCAGGGCTCAGGGAAAAATCCGGGGATCCGTCGCCGGTTACCGCTCACGGCGTGTTTCGCTCGATTCAGGCGTCCGCGAAGAATCGTTGGGGTTCTGATGACCTTACCGGCAAGGTTGTCGCCCTTCAGGGCTGTGGAAGCGTCGGCAGATATCTGGCGACCGAGCTGCACGAAGCCGGCGCGAAGCTCATCGTTTCCGATATCGATCCCGAGCGCGCGCAACGTGTCGCTAACGAGACCGGCGCGCAGATCGTTGAAGGCGATGACATCTACGGCGTCAAGGCAGATATTTTCGCACCGTGCGCGCTTGGTGGAATCATCAACGACAAGACTCTTCCGGTATTCAGGTTCGAGGTGATCTCGGGCGGTGCCAACAATCAGCTCCTCGAGCCCCGCCACGGCGACAAGCTGGAAGAGATGGGAATGCAGTACGCTCCTGACTACGTCGCGAACGCGGGTGGCGTGATCAACGTCTTCGGTGAAGTAGCGGGCTGGGACGCGGCGCACGCGCACAAGAAGGCGGATGAGATTTATGACACGGTCCTTCAGGTCTTCGACATAGCGAAGACGGAGTCAATCCCGTCTTACAAGGCTGCCGATCGTCTTGCGGAGCAGCGCCTGGGCGCGGTCAGCAATCACTGGAAGCCTGCACGGTGAGCGGCTCCATCCGCGAAACCATTCCCATCGCGTCAGATCACGCGGGAGTCGAGCTCAAGGGTAAGCTCATCGACCAGCTGAGGACGATGGGTTACGCGGTCGAGGATCTTGGCACGAACTCGGAGGATCCGTCCGACTATCCGGACTTCGCTCATCCCCTCGCGAAGGAAGTCTCGACCGGACAGGCAAAACGCGGCATTCTGCTATGTGGAAGCGGCATCGGCGTGGACATTGTCGCGAACCGCTATCCGCATGTTCGCGCTGCATTGAGCTGGATGCCTGAAATCGCGGAGCTGTCGCGCCGTCACAATGACTCGAACGTGCTCGTGATTCCGGCTAGATTCGTATCAGACCACGAGGCGAGCGAGATTGTCGATAAGTGGATGAACACGGAGTTCGAGGGTGGCCGTCACGCGCGCCGTGTAAACAAGATCGATGACGACGAGGCTGAAAGCGTTGATCAGGGAGACGGAAATGCAAGCTGAAGTTGCGGAGCGTTCGCAGATGCCGATGTTGACGGAGTTCGATCCCGACATTGCGGCGATGATTCGCCGTGAGGTCGAGCGGCAGCGTCATGGTATCGAGCTGATAGCGAGCGAGAATTTTGTCTCGGAGGCAGTTCTCGAGGCAATGGGCACTCCGCTAACCAACAAGTATGCGGAAGGTCTGCCGGGAAAGCGGTACTACGGAGGCTGCGAGTTTGTCGACCAGGTAGAACAGCTCGCGATCGATCGTGCGAAGCAGATATTCGGCGCGGATCACGCGAACGTTCAGCCCCATTCCGGAGCGCAGGCCAACGCTGCCGTTTATCTGGCGTTCCTCAAGCCGGGCGATACGGTGCTGGGCCTAGACTTGTCGCAGGGCGGGCACCTCACGCACGGCTCGCCGGTAAACTTCTCCGGC
Organism: Gemmatimonadaceae bacterium; assembly: GCA_035525975.1. GTDB lineage: Bacteria > Gemmatimonadota > Gemmatimonadetes > Gemmatimonadales > Gemmatimonadaceae > UBA4720. The sequence continues at coordinate 41,213 of DATLDF010000007.1, read as the reverse complement.
CTGCTGTACAATGCGATTCATTATGGCGTGGGTGATGACGGCCGGATCGATTACGATGCGATGAAGGAAATCGCACGCCGTGAGCGCCCGAAGATGATCATCGCCGGCGCGAGCGCGTACGCCCGCATCATTGACTTCGAGCCGTTCGCCGAAGTTGCCCGGGAAATTGGCGCGAAGTTCGTCGTGGACATGGCGCATTTCGCAGGACTAGTCGCGACAGGACATCATCCGACGCCTGTTCCACACGCCGATGCAGTTACCACCACGACTCACAAGACGCTGCGCGGTCCGCGCGGAGGCATGATTCTCTGCAAGGCCGAGCATCAGAAGGCGATCGACAAGGCCATGTTCCCGGGAACTCAGGGTGGCCCGCTCGAGCACGTGATCGCTGCCAAGGCAGTCGCGTTCAAGGAAGTATTGGATCCGTCCTTCAAGGAGTACTCGCGCCAGATCATCGCAAACGCGCAGGCACTCGCCGGCGCGCTGGCAAAATCTGGTTTTGACATCGTCTCGGGTGGAACTGATAACCACTTGATGCTCGTCGATCTGCGGAACAAGGGACTTACGGGCAAGGTCGCCGAAAAGGCTCTCGATGCTGCGGGAATCACTGTCAACAAGAACACCGTTCCGAAAGAAACGCAGTCCCCATTCGTCACGAGCGGAATCCGCATCGGTACTCCCGCTGTCACGACTCGCGGACTGAAAGAAGGCGAGATGAACACCATCGCCGGGTTCATAGAGAGAGTTCTGGCGGCTCCGGAAGACCTGACGTTGGCTGCAGCCGTCAGCGCCGAAGTGCGCGACATGATGTCGAGCTTCCCTCTGTATCCGAACGCATTTACGAACAAAGGATCGGAGATCGGTGCCTGAGCTGGCGTTCCGTGATGGCGTGATGGACCGGATTCGTCTTCACGAATCGCGGTACGACGAGCAGGCCTATCTGTTCGTGCTGTCGGCGCTGGAATTCACTCAGTCTAAGCTCGACGCGCGCCGGCACATCAGCGCAGCGGAGCTTGCGCATTCCTGTCGAGACCTCGCTCTCGAGCGGTTTGGCCTCATGAGCCGCATCGTTCTGGACCGCTGGGGCGTTCATGCGACGTCGGACTTCGGCGAGATCGTTTTCACGCTCGTCGAGCTTGGCTTCCTCGTGAAGCAGCCGACTGACACGCGGGAAGAGTTTGCCGGTGTTTACGATTTCGAGGTCGCGTTCGATCGCGACTACCCCTGGAACAGCGCTCACTACGCCTGACCCGGCTCTCCGATAAATGACAGTTCGTGTCGCCAGTGCCAGTGAGACCGTGGCCTGCGAGCGGGCAACGATGGCGAAGGGGGTCGAGTCCGCGGAATTGATGACTCGGGCCGGACACGCCGCGGCCGTCTTCATTCAGGAACGTTGCGCTGACCGTCTCGGCAACGGCGCAATTGTCTTTGCCGGTTCGGGCAACAATGGCGGGGACGGATGGGTGGTTGCCGAATCACTGGCGAAGGCTGGAGTGCCTGTCGCCGTCGTGAGCGCCACCGGGCCACGAAGCCACGAGGCTATGACGGCTCGCGAAAGGGCGATGAATGCCGGAGTGACTGTTGGGGAAGGGAACGGTGGTGAGTGTCTTGTAATCGATGCGTTGCTCGGAACAGGTTCGTCTGGCGCCCCCCGTGGCGAAATTGCAAATGCGATCGGCGAAGTCCACGCGCGTCAGGCGGATGGCGCGTATGTCGTCTCTCTCGATGTACCAAGCGGGCTGGATGCCACAACGGGCGCGCACGAAGGGGCAGTGGCAGCTGATCTCACAGTGTCGTTCGGAACCCTCAAGCGCGGCCACCTGATCTCTCGCGAGCCCTGTGGCGAAGTTGTGGTCGTCGACATCGGACTTGCCGACGACGGCGAGATGCGATCACTCCCACTTCTCGTGGATTCGGAGTGGGTAGTCTCGCGTATCCCACCGATACCGGCTGACGCGCATAAGGGAACGCGGAAGCGGCTTGCGATTGTAGGTGGCGGTCCGGGTCTGGCAGGAGCCGTGATTCTCGCCGGAGAAGCCGCACTCCGCTCTGGAATTGGACTTCTGAGGATTGTGGCATCGCCAGTAAATGCGGTCGCCATTCAGGCATCCGTTCCGGGCGCACTCTTCCAGGAATGGCCGGCGAATCCTCCCGATCTCGACAACCTTGCCAGGGCGAGCGACGTCATCGCGATCGGCCCAGGCCTGGGCAACTCACCTGAGACGCGCGATCTCGTCCAACGAATTCTCCTTGCCTGGCGGGGCCCGGTTGTCATCGATGCGGATGCACTCAACGTTTTTGCCGGCGACACTGACTCCCTCGCGAAGCTGCTGAACGGGCGTCCGTCGATAATCACACCCCACCCGGCAGAGATGGGACGGCTGCTCAACATGCGCACCGACGAGGTTCTCGCGAACCGCTTCGAGATCGGCATCGACCTCGCGAAGAAACTCCGCGGAGCAGTTCTTTTGAAGGGAACGCCCACGGTTGTGTTTTCTCCGGATGGATCCCGGCATGTGAGCGCTGTCGGAACCGCCGCGCTCGCCACCGGTGGAAGCGGGGACATGCTGACTGGAATCGCTTCGACACTGTTCGGCCAAACGTCTGGCAGTGAGGTGACTCCGGGAGAAATCGCAGCGTGTGCAGCATTCGTTCACGGCCGCGCCTCCGAGCTCTGCGAGTTCGTCCGAGGGACGACACTCGATGACATTCTCGCGATGCTCCCTCTCGCATTTAACGACAGACCTGCATCGATCGCGTCAGCAATTCTGGCCGAAGTTGCCAGTCGCAGGTGAGTTCGGCTCACACCGCCATCGGGCAGGGAGTCGAGTTCGACGCGATCCGCCGCATGCTCGAGCGCTGGGGAGCGAACGCTCGTGGAGTTGGGGACGATGCCGCAGTTATTCCCTCTATCGGTGACAGGTCACTCGTGGTCAGCATCGACACGTCAGTTGAAAACGTTCACTTCCGCCGCGAGTGGCTGACCCCGAGGGAGATCGGTTATCGCGCAACCGCGGCTGCCCTGAGTGACATCGCTGCAATGGGCGCACGTCCGCTTGGGATTCTCGTCGCGATGACAATTCCTGATGGCTGGCGAAACGAGCTCGATGGACTCACTGACGGCATTGGCGAGGCCTCCGCGAAATCGGCAGCCCCTGTAATTGGCGGCGACACGACGAGGGGGCACAAACTTTCGCTCACGATCACAGTGCTCGGCACGGTGCGCGATGCCCTCACCCGAGCGGGCGCACAACCAGGGAATAGCGTTTACGTCACGGGTCGGCTCGGAGGACCACGGGCTGCACTCCGCGATCTTGAAGCCGGTCGCGCACCGAGCGAGGTGAACCGGGAGCGATTTGCGCATCCTGTTCCGCGAATTCTGGAAAGCGCCTGGCTGGCGGCAAACGGCGCGACCGCGGCGATCGATATCTCCGACGGCTTGTCGGCTGAAGTCGATCATCTGGCCTCTGCCAGCAAGCTCTCGATTATCGTGCGTCTGGAGGATGTGCCGGCTGTAGAGGGCGTGTCCCCGACCGATGCCGTGCTGAGCGGTGAAGAATACGAGCTCTTGATAACCGGTCCGGCTTCGCTGGACACAGCCCAGTTCAAGGAAAGGTTTGGGCTCGACCTCACCCTGATCGGTGAGGTGACTGAGGGCCCCATTGGCGCAATGATTACCCAAAATGGTAAGCCGGTGACTTTACCGGCTGGTTACCTTCATTTCACAGAATGATTCTCGTCTACCTTCTCGCAACGCTTTCTCTCACCATCACCGCGATCATCGTCACGGTGTTCATTGGTGGCTCTTGCGTTATTGCCGCCCTCTGTCACGTGCAGGATCGCGCCGGTTCCGTGTACGATCTTGCTCCCCGGTGGTGGTCGAAAATCGTGCTTTTCATGACTGGTGTGCGAATCAGAAAGCACAACTACGAACGGGCGGAAATCGGAAAACCTCACATTTTCGTGTCGAATCACGTCAGCTGGTACGACATTCCTGCGCTCGCGTCGATTCTATATCGCACGAAGTTCGTCTCAAAAGCGGAATTGTTCAAAATTCCGATTTTTGGTCCGGCGATGAAGGCCGCCGGAATGATTCCAGTTGAGCGCCAGAATAGAAAAGCTGCTTTCGCAGCGTACGATGACGCGGTGAAACAAATTCACGACGGGAATTGCGTTGTGGTCTTTCCCGAAGGAACTCGCGGGTACGACTACCCTCTGCGTCCCTTCAAGAAGGGACCTTTCGTTCTGGCGATCGCTGCGGGCGTTCCGATAATTCCCGTGCTCCTTCACGGCACTCTCGAAGTGATAGGCAAGGGGTCGATGTTAGTGCACCCGGGAGCGGTGGATGTACATTTTCTGGAGCCCGTCTCCGTAGAAGGGTACGACTACGAACGTCGCGATGAGCTGGCCGCGGTTGTCCGCGGAAGAATCGCTGAAGCGCTTTCCCGCATCTACGGAATCGAGAGCGAAGGGCAGCCGGTTGCAGACGCGTCGACGGCCGGGATTTAGCAAACCACTTCAACAAGAATTCATGTCCTCAATTATCGATATCCGCGGGCGCGAAGTACTCGACAGCCGCGGCAACCCCACAGTAGAAGCGGACGTCACTCTCGCGAGCGGCGCGAAGGGCCGCGCTGCGGTTCCAAGCGGGGCGTCTACCGGAGAGAAGGAAGCAGTTGAGCTTCGAGACGGGGATGCTGATAGATACGGCGGAAAGGGCGTTCAGCTCGCCGTGCAGGCAATCGAAGAAAGAATCGCTCCGGCGCTCGACGGACTCATGGCTACGGATCAGATCATGATCGACAGAACCATGATCGACCTCGACGGCACCCCGAATAAGAGCAAGCTCGGCGCAAACGCGATCCTTGCGGTTTCGATGGCTGTTGCACGAGCCGCTGCGGACGATCTCACGCTTCCTCTTTATCGATATCTGGGCGGGCCGATGGTGAGGATGCTTCCCGTTCCGATGATGAACATTCTCAACGGCGGAGCCCATGCAACGAATACTGTGGACTTCCAGGAGTTCATGATCGTTCCTGTCGGCTCAGAGACTTTTGCTGACGGACTTCGCATGGGAACGGAAGTCTTTCACTCGCTGAAGAAAGTTCTCGTCAAGCGAAAGCTCTCGACGGGCGTTGGCGATGAGGGGGGCTTCGCTCCGGATCTGGGTACCGACGAAGACGCGCTCAAGCTCGTCATCGAAGCGATCGAAGGGGCAGGCTATGCTCCTGGAACCGAAATCGCGATTGCTCTCGACTGCGCGGCATCGGAGCTCTACAAGGGGAAGACCTACACGTTCAAGAAGAGCGGCGCAGGGACAAAGACAGCCGATGAAATGATCGAGATGTACGCCAAGTGGCTCGACGAGTATCCTATCGTTTCGATCGAGGACGGACTCGCGGAAGGCGACTGGGCCGGCTGGGCGAAGCTCACCGCTGCGCTTGGCGACAGAGTTCAGCTCGTCGGCGATGACATCTTCTGCACGAACACCGAGCTTCTCGCAAAAGGAATCGCGACGGACGTTGCCAACGCAATTCTGGTCAAGCTCAACCAGATCGGAACTGTCACGGAAACTCTCGAAGCGATCGAGATGGCTCGCGCCAACGGATATCAGTCGATCATCTCGCACCGTTCGGGCGAAACCGAAGACACGTTCATTGCAGACCTCGCAGTGGCGACGGGTGCGGGCCAGATCAAAACAGGTTCGGCCAGCCGCAGCGACCGGGTTGCGAAATACAATCAACTCCTTCGCATCGAGGAAGAGCTTGGCGACATCGCCGAGTATCCCGGCGGTCACATCTACGGGATCTGATTGAGCGTGTTCGGGAAGGTAGTGCTGGCGCTCGTCATCGCAGCCGGATTGCTATTCGCGTTTCAGGGTGGCGAGTACAGCACTATGGACCTGTGGCGTCAGCGCCAGCGAAAGATCCGCCTTCAGGCGCAGACTGATTCGCTCGCTCGCGAGATCGACTCGCTGCGGCAGGTGGTGAAAGCCGTGCAAACGGACCGGGCAACGCAGGAGCGAATAGCTCGCGAGGAATTTGGAATGGTGCGCGGTGAGAAGGAGATCATCTACCGTCTCGACGGGCAGCGGGATACCGCGGCGCGACGGTAGAAGGTTGGCCGGCGGCCGAACGTGGAGATGAGGGGGACGGGCAAGGCACAGGGTGAGCTTCAAGGCTTTTTTCAATTTGTGACATAGTGGTAAAGATTTCTGCTGCTCCGCATCACGGATGTCCTTACAGCGCTTGACTAAAGCCCTCGTCGGTCTAGATTCAAATTTCTATCGCGGGGTGGAGCAGCCTGGTAGCTCGTCGGGCTCATAACCCGAAGGTCGCGGGTTCAAATCCCGCCCCCGCCATGATGTAGGTTTGGTGGTTTTTTGTGCGCGGCCGGTCCGAGAGGGCCGGCCGTTTGCACAACCGGTATCCGCGCTCGGTTCGCGGTGAGGCAGGGTAGCTCAGCTGGTTAGAGCACGGCACTCATAATGCCGGGGTCGCGGGTTCGAGTCCCGCCCCTGCTACTTACTTAAGTCGTTAGCGCCCAGGCGTTAGCGACTTTTGTCTTTTCTGCGCGGACCCGTGCGTGTCACCATCGGTTTACAACGTCGCGGCAGCGACGTACTCTTGGCCGGCAGGATTTACTCAACCGCAGGGAAGAGAATGACACACGTCAAGAATCTGGCAATTCTGTTTGCGGTGGTGGCCGGAATTGCCGCCTGCGCCAGCAATCCGACACCGAACGCATCGGTCGCGAAGGCGCAACTGCCCGGAGACCCGCTCCCGCAGCCCCGATGGACCGGGAGCATCCGCGCCGTTGTCACTGATAAGTTGAACGAGGGTGACAGCACTCGGGAGCGAAGCTACGGGACGCTGGTGTGGACACCGGGCGCCACGCCCGCGTTGTCAAACGCGAAGATCGACTTCACTTACGCGGGCTCCGCGCGCGAGCTCACGTGGGGGATTTTTTTCGGGCCCTGCGGCAACGCATCGTTGCCGGTAATTACGTTATCCGATTTTCCCGAACTGGAAATGAGCGCGGGCGGTCGCACGCAGGTCACAGCAGCGCTTTCGATAGACCTGCCGACAAGTGGTGCCTTCCACGTTGAGATCTTCAAAGACAGGAGCGGCGACCGTGATTTCTCAGTTGCCTGCGGAAACCTGAGATTCAATCGCGGTTAGCCCGCCCGGCTCCACGGCGACAAGAGAGCGCAATGCCAGATAACAATGAGGAAGGCGCACGATGGGTCGAGGCGCGTGTCGGGCCAAAAGCTTTTCGCACGGACATATCCGCGAGGCACCATCGCCTCACGGTCGATGAGCCTGAATCAGTTGGCGGAGATGACGCGGGACCGACTCCTTACGAGTTCCTCCTGATCGCGATAGCGTCGTGCACGGTGATGACAATGCGGTCGTACGCTAATCGAAAGTCCTGGCCTCTCGAAAGTGCCGCGGTGTTCATGCGACACACCGGCTCTCACAAGATCGATTGCGACAACTGCGACAGCACGGACGTCGGCATCGAACGAATGGAGAGAAGAATTGAGCTCGAGGGTCCGCTCACCGATGAGCAGCGAGCCAGGCTCATCGAGCTGGCCGACAGATGTCCGGTCAAGCAGACTCTCAAGCGCGGCATCGACGTAGTGTCGAGCCCCACCTGACAAGAAAAAACGTCCGAACCTTTCGAGCCGGACGAGTTTCCGTTCACCCACATTACCTCAACGATTCGTTGAAATTCGCAGGATGATATTCCGCCCCGGATCCAGCGCGAACTCCTTGTACCGGCTGAGGAAATCGCGATAGCGGGTGTTCATGATGTTCCTCAGCCCGAGATCGATTCGCGTCGCGCGGCCAAACAATCTCTGCTCGAAGCCCAGGTCGAAATTCACCAGCGTGTAGCCATCAGTAACGATGTCAAGTGAATTCGGGCGATCCTGCTTCATCGTGTGCTCGACTTCGCCGCTGATGAAAGCGTGGCCAGCCCACCCGCTTGTGAAGCGGTACTCGGCGCCCGCTGCACCTCGCTGCGGCGGCATCAGCGGGAGAGGCTCGCCTGAATCCCTGTTGGTTCCGCGAACCAGGTCGTACCACCCCCTGAGCAGCAAAGCCGGCGTCGCCGCGATCTGAATCGCGCCTTCGCCTCCAGTCAGGAGAGCATCAGCCTGGAGATGCTTGAACACACGCAAGCCACCCTGCGTCGCGTATATCGGCGTGAGATAGACGTAGCGATCGATGGCATTCCGGAAACCCGTGACTTCAGCCCGGACGACCTCGTTTCCCCAGCGCAAACCGAGATCGAGATTTCCTGCCCTCTCGGTTTTCAGCGTTGGGTCTCCGATCTCATAGCGCGCTTCGGCCAGGTGTGGGCCGTTAGCGAAGAGCTCGAAGAGCGTTGGTGCACGCCAGGCGGCACCCGCGTTCGCGATGATCGACAAAAACGGGATCGGACGAACCACGACTCCAACGTTTCCGCTCGGCTCGGTGTAATTGAGTTCCCTGGCCGACGACAATCCGATAGACGGGTTAGCGTCGGCGGAAGTCTTTCGCGCGTCAACGCGAGCGCCTGCTGCGAAAGTAAAGATGCCCGCTGTCGCTTCTTCAAAAGCAAACGCAGCGGCCGACGACGTTGTCGCGCTGGGAATGAGGAAGATCGGTCCACGCGAATCGTTCTTCTGGAACATTCCTGCAACGCCGGCGACGCCATGCAGCGATTCGCTCAGGGCGTGGTGCGCGAGCACGTCAACTGTACCAGTGTTCAGGAGGAGATCAAACGCGGTCTGTTCTTTCTTTCCGGTCGACGATCCGAGAGTGGGCGCGCACGATGATGGATCGATATTGCACAGGTCGTCAGAAACTTCAACAAGCGAATGACGCTGGTACTGAGCCTTCGTCTCGAGACGAACGCCGGAGAACAGGAGATCATTCGTCAGCTGGAGACGGTCGTCGGCAAGCTTGCGTTCTGGTCCCTCTTCTTCTTCCGCCTCGAGAGCTCCTTCCGGTTTGCGGGCTTCGAGCAGCTTGAACTCGCCCCCGTAATGTGAGAAGCGGAGAGTCGTATTCGATCGATCGCCGTGGATGCCGGCGGCGGCCTCTCCGTTAACGGAGAAGTATCCGGTATTCTCGACCTCACCATCGGGGGTCTCGAAGCTTTGGGCGAGGCGAGCGATGCCCATCGCGCGCCAGCCGATCCTGCCACTGGCTCCCTCGAATGCGAGCGCTCCGCCGCCTTCCTTGTTGTTGCTGGCACCATACACTTCAGCGCCAGCGTGACGAAATGACCGTCCGTCCATCGTTGTGGGAAGGTCCTGAGGAATGACATTCACCACGCCACCGATTGCATCCGATCCGTAAAGAACGCTGGCCGGACCGCGGATCACTTCGACTCGCTGCGCAAGGCGCGCATCAACCGAGGGAGCGTCCTCTTCACTCCACGAATAATCCTCGAGCCGGCTGCCGTCCTGCACGACAAGAACCCGTGATCCAAACAATCCGCGAAGCATCGGCTTTCCGACCTGCTCGCCCGTGCTCACCGACCTCACGCCGGGAAGGCTCTTGAGCGAGTGGGCAAGCGAGATCGTCGCGTTGCGCCGCAGCGCTTCCTCGCTGACTTCGCTCACCGCCAGAACCGATCCTCCGACGACAGCAGGTTCACGCGTTGCGGTCACCGTTATGGGATCGACAGTCATTGGCGTCGATACCAGCGTCATCGTGACTCCGGTAGACTGACTTGCGATCGAGGACCTGACAGCGGACGCGTATCCAAGCCTCCGCGCGACCAGCGTGTAATGGCCTGCCGGGACGCTGGAGAAGCCGAACCGGCCATCGGGCCCGGTGACGGCCTGAAGGCGCAGCTCGGTCACGCTAACGATCGCGCCCGGAACCGGTCGGGACGCCGCGTCAGTTACAATCCCGGATATCGACCCGGTGACGGCCGGCGTCTGCTGAGCGGCGGAAGGGCTGGGCGATGCAGAGAGCAGGATCCCTGTCGCGAAAGAGAGAGCAATGGTTTTGACTTTGGGAAGTCTCATGTATCTCAGTAATGGCCGGTGACCGCGTGTTTGACGAAGCTCGAATCCGTAATTAATTGAGAGGATACTCCTGTCGGTAGAACGGGTAAGCCCCTGAATCTGTTGCGAACGCCTTGTGATCCTGTCAGGGCCCTGGATCAGAGCTATGTTCAATGCCCCGAGTCAAGGGGATGCCCCCAGGCAATCAGGATGACACATTGACCCCGCAATCTTCGTAATAGGTGAAATGCAGACAGCCCCAGCCGCTCAAACAACCGAAGTTCCAGCTGCCGCGCCTGCGCGCGTCATCGTTACGAGTGGCACCGCGCCAATCCCGATCGCGGCTCCGCGAACCGTTCAGGAACTTGAAGGACTTAGAGCCAGGCGATCCGAGCTCTCAGCACAGCTCAGTTCCGCAGCCAACCGGCGCGAGCGACTCGTTCGCGAGATGAACAAGGCTCAACCGGGACCCGCGCGCGCCGGCCTCGAGCAGCGCATCGGCGTCCTCGACCAGCGAATGGTTCAGATTGAGAGCGATCTGGCAATAACTGGCCAGCAGCTGTCCACAACGCAGGCGGGAATTCTCAGCACGCAGGCGCAACGATCCATTGGTAACCTTTCGAGGGGCAACGTGACAGCCATTTCAATTGTTTTCACAATCTTCGTTCTGGCCCCGCTCGCACTTGTCGCAGCCCGGAACATGTGGAAGCGCGGCAATCGCCCGGGTCCGCTGCCGCCCGATGCTGAGAACGCGAGAAAAATGGAGCAGCTTCAGCAGTCGGTAGACACGATCGCAGTCGAGATGGAGCGGGTTTCCGAAGGACAGCGCTTCGTGACCAGGCTTCTGTCGGAGCAGCAGAAAGTACCGGCGATCGCCGCGGCAAATCAGACAGTCCTTCAGCCTTCAGAACAGCAACGCTGAGGCTTTCGTAGATTAACGGCCATGAGATTTGCGCGCGCCGCACTGTCTGCATTGGTCCTGACGGCAATGGGGGGCTGTAGAGACCTTCACACTGGTGCCCTCACGGCCGCGCAGGAACAGCAATTTGAGAAGGAAGGCATGCTGAGGCGTGCCGATGACTTAGATTTCAGGTACACGTCTGATCCGCGCGGACGCACCGAGAGGTGGGAAAATCGCCGGGCGTCAATCATCGTGACCGGATCCAGAGTCCTGATCCACAAGAATGCGAAGGTCGGACTTGAAATCACTCCTTCCGCGCGACGCGAGCTGTCTGTCGAGCGGTCTGCCGACCGGATCCGGATTCGCAGCGGTCGCGGAAAGTCCGAAGAAGTGTGGTCCTTTGTTCCTCCCAGCGACGCTCCTGGATGGACCACCGACATTCGAAGCGTAATCAACTCCACGAAGAGCGCTTCGAGCCGCTGACGGCGGCTTCATTAATGCGTCAAAAAATGGCCGGCCACACTGTCCGCCCTTACCCAGTCCAGAAATAGTCCCTTGTCAAAGAAAACCAATGAGATCGAAACGCCCGCTGAGTCAGTCGAAGCGGGCGACTTCGCATCGCTCGGCATAAGTCCCGGAATCACCGCAACACTCACCGCGCTCGGTTACGAAGAGCCGACGCCGATTCAGCGTGAGGCAATCCCGGCGCTCATCGCCGGCCGCGACTTGTTAGGTCAAGCTGCCACTGGTACGGGAAAGACGGCGGCGTTCGCTCTTCCGATTCTCGAGCACATCGCAAACGACGAAACACGCCGTATGGGATCGCCGCACATCAGCGCGATCGTTCTCGTACCGACACGCGAGCTCGCGATGCAGGTGGCCGAGGCGATCCATCGCTACGGCAAGGCGTTCGGCGCGCGAGTGCTTCCGGTTTACGGCGGGCAGTCAATTCATCAGCAGCTCACGGTCCTGCGACGCGGGGTCGACGTCGTTGTCGCGACGCCTGGTCGCGCCATGGATCACATCCGCAGAAAGACGCTCGACCTCAGTCATCTGCGCACCGTAGTGCTCGACGAAGCAGACGAAATGCTGGACATGGGATTCGCTGAGGATCTCGAAGCAATTCTTCAGTCAACACCTGCGGATCGCCAGACGGCACTGTTCTCCGCGACAGTCGCTCCACGCATCAGGTCGATCGCTAAGAAGCACCTGAAGAACCCGTTCAACATTCAGATCGAGGCCGAGAAGGCGGCTGCCGGTGAGATGCCTCGCGTTCGCCAGGTTGCGTATATGGTGCAGAGGCAACAGAAAGGCGCAGCACTCGGCAGAATTCTCGACATCGAAAATCCAACGTCGTCGATCGTGTTCTGCAGAACGCGCAACGAAGTTGATGAGCTGACCGACACGCTCAACGGCCGCGGCTATCGGGCTGAAGCAATTCACGGCGGACTTTCACAGGAGCAGCGCGATCGCGTGATGCGGCGCCTGCGCGAAGGTGGCCTCGACTTGCTTGTCGCGACTGACGTTGCAGCACGCGGGCTCGACATTGGACACCTGTCGCACGTCTTCAACTTCGACGTGCCGGTGTCGCCCGACGCGTACGTGCATCGCATCGGACGAACGGGGCGCGCGGGAAGGGAAGGGACAGCGATAACCCTCGCCGAGCCGCGTGAATCTCGAATGCTCAAGAACATCGAGCAGCACACGCGCCAGAAGATAAAGATCGAGCCGGTTCCGACGGTAATGGATCTGCGCGAGCGTCGCCTCGAGACGACGAAGACTTCAGTGCGCGAGGCGGTTGAAGCCGGTGATCTCGATTCGTTCCGCGCAATTGTCGAGTCACTCGCGAGCGAGATCGACTTGATGGACGTTGCCGCCGCTGCGGTGAAGATGGCTCATGAAGCAGCGGGCAATCGCGGCGAAGGTGACGAGGAAATTCTCCCGGTGCGCACGCCGTCGTTTGACGACAAGAAGGGCGGAAAGAGCAAGCACGCCGTCAAGCGAGCTGAGCGCGAGTACAAAAGCGAGAGACCATCTGGCACGTCGAAACCCGCGTTCGCCAAGAAGGACGGAAAGATCGGCAAGAAGATGACGCGGCTCTACGTTGGCCTTGGTCGTCGCGCGGGAACTCGGCCCGCTGATCTTGTTGGTGCGATCGCCAACGAATCCGGATTGAGCGGGAAGGACATTGGCTCGATTGAGATGGGAGATGGATTCTCGCTAGTCGAGGTTCCCGAGGAAGCGGCCGATAGCGTGATCGAAGCGCTCACCGGGGCCAAGATTCGAGGCCAGAGAGTCCAGGTTCGGAGAGAGCGGTTTGAGGGTGGGAAGAAGGGAAAGCGCTGACAGCCTGCAAAACACCCGCTTTTAGCTGTTAGCAGCATTAGCGTGTTGGCGGTTAGCACGATCCTCGGGCCCGTACCGGTTACAACCGAGGGGAACGAACCAGACGGAATGTGCCAATGGCTGACCGCTAATTCTGCCAATAGCTAAGAGCGGGTTTAGCGGTCAGTCCAGGCCTTGACGCAAGCTCTCCAGTCCTGTATTATACATACATGAACGACACAGCAATAAAGACTCACTTCAGCTTTGCCCTGCTCCATGCCGCCCAGGCGGTATCGGATCAGATGGAGGGTGCGCTCAACGAGCTCGGCCTTTCAATGGCGAAGCAGAGTGCACTGTCCAAGCTGGCCGAGGCCGGAGAGCCGCTCACGCTGAGCGAGCTGGCTGCACGGTTGAGCTGCGTTCGTTCGAACATCACCCAGCTCGTCGACCGGCTCGAGGCAGATGGGCTTGTACGGCGGGTGGACGATGCATCTGATCGCCGGAGCGTCAGGGCGGAGCTCACCGCGGTTGGAATCGAAAAGCAGAAAGCGGGGGCCGAGGTAATGGTTCGGGTCCAGGACGAGCTTTCGAAGAAAGTGTCGAATGCTGACATGTCAGCGCTCGAGAACGCCTTGGAGGCCTTCGGTTAGTTCCTTTTTTTGAAGTAGTGCTTCATATATGCAAGATGCAGTAGCGAATCTATCACATATCGACAATTGAGGTAACGACAAATGACAGCAACACTCGCAGTATCAGCCCCGACTTCCTGGCAGATCGACAGCACTCATACCGGCGTCGAATTCGCCGTGAAGCATTTGATGATCTCCACTGTGAAAGGACACTTCAGCGACGTATCGGGATCGCTGACCGGTGATGTCACAAACCCGGATTCGTTCGCGCTCGACGTCAAGATCGGCGTCGCGAGCATCGACACGAGACAGGGACAGCGCGACGGACATCTTCGCTCGCCCGATTTCTTCGACGCCGACAAGTACCCGACGATCGAGTTCAAGGGAAAGCGGATTGACGGAGATACATCGGGCGAGTTCAAGCTCTATGGCGATCTCACGATTCGCGATGTCACGAAGGAGATTGTACTCAACGTGACAAACGAAGGCTCAGTGCTCGATCCGTGGGGCGGGTCGCGCATCGGGTTCAGCGCGAAGGGAAAGATCGATCGCCGTGACTACGGGCTGACCTACAACCAGGCGCTCGAGACGGGCGGCTTCGTCGTCGGCGACGAAATCAAAATCTCCGTGGACGTCGAGTTCACCGCGGTCGTCTAAAAAGGCGGCCAAACGCCACGCGCCGCGCGCGGCGCGCCAAATCGCGATGTCCTGGGCCGGAGGTTAGCGTTCTCCGGCCCTTTTTTCTCATTGTTGCGTGGTTGCTCTCACCTGCGTCATGAAAGCTTCTGCCTTTGCCGGATCAAGTCGACCGTCCGTCCGAAGCCCGCTGCAGACGTCGAGCGCGAACGGCTCGACAGAACGAATCGCCTCCGCCGCATTCGACGGATTGAGACCGCCCGCGAGATAAACGGGGACGCGTGACTTGTCGCGAATCTGGCGGCTCACCGACCAGTCATGAACGCAGCCCGTGCCGCCCAGCTCCTTGATTGCCAGACCCGGCCTTCCGGAATCGAGAAGCAGTGCATCGACATACTCTGCGCAACGCATTGCCTCGTCGACGGACTCCGGGCCGACGACGTGAATCACCTGAACGATCGAGATTCCGGGAAGCTCTCGCCGGAGAGTCTCGTACGTACCGTCCTCAACGCTATCGACGAGCTGAATCGTGTTTACTCTCGTCTTCCGCTGCTGCACAATGACCGGTTCCGCAGTAGTCTCGCATGTCAAAAGAAACGTCGCGAGACCCGGCGGCACTGTCGCGACGATCTCCGCGATCAGTTCTTCCTCTATGGGTCCCGGACCGCTTGGCATTCTAGACACGAATCCCAGAGCGGATGCGCCCAGGTCGATGGCAAGCCACGCTTCTTCGATGCTCGAAATGCAGCAGATCTTTACCCTCGTCGCCGATCCCGCCCGGCGGTTACGCCAGTCAATCATTGAATCGTTTCTCCGTTCAGACGCAACTTGATGAATCTGGCGAAACCTTGGCGCTTGCGCGCGTGCCGCGCCGGCCCAGCTTTCGTTCGATGACAGACCCCCACTTTCTGCGTGCCGGCTGTTGAAATCCCGTTACGTCCTCGGGATTTCTGCATTCTACCATGATAGTGCGGCATGTCTCGTTGCCGACGGCACTATCGTGTCGGCTGCACAGGAAGAGCGTTTTTCTCGAACAAAAGGCGACGATTCGTTTCCTTCGAGGGCCGTCGACTTTTGTCTTTCTCATTCGGGAATCGCGATTGCCGATCTCGACGCAGTCGTTTTTTACGACAAGCCACTCATCAAGTTCGAGCGGATACTCGAGACCTACCTCGGCGTCGCCCCTCGCGGTTTCCCATCGTTCCTGAAAGCTGGACCATTATGGATCAAGGAGAAGCTCTACACCGATCGCGCCATTCGCGCCGGGCTCGGTGAATTCGACGGCAAGGTGTTGTACGCAGAGCATCATGAGTCACACGCTGCAAGTGCGTTCTATCCCTCTCCGTTCGAGGAGGCAGCGATTCTCACCATCGATGGCGTCGGTGAGTGGGCGACGGCGTCGATCGGAATCGGGAAGGGAAACGAGATCGAGCTCACGAAGGAGCTTCAGTGGCCTGATTCCCTGGGACTCCTGTACTCCGCGTTTACTTACCAAGCGGGATTCAAGGTCAACTCGGGCGAATACAAGGTGATGGGTCTCGCTCCGTATGGTGAGCCGAAGTATGTGGATGCGATTTACAAGCACCTGATCGACCTTCGCGAAGACGGTTCGTTCGTGCTCGACCAGAAATATTTCAATTATCTGAGCGGGCTCACGATGACGAGTCCCGCGTTTGACGAGCTATTCGGCGGACCACCACGCGTCCCCGAATCTCCTTTGACGCAGCGGGAGATGGATCTCGCGCGAAGCGTTCAGGTTGTGTGCGAGGAGATTGTTTTGCGGATGGCTCGCGCCGCCCACAACGAAACTGGTGCGGACTCGCTGTGTCTCGCGGGCGGTGTCGCGCTGAATGCCGTCGCCAATGGTCGCGTCGTGCGGGAGGGTCCGTTCAAGCACGTCTGGATTCAGCCCTCCGCCGGTGACGCCGGCGGAGCGCCTGGCGCCGCACTCCTCGCGTGGCATCGGCATTTCGAACAGGCACGTAGCGTCAGCTCGCCGGATGGCATGAGCGGAGCACTGCTCGGACCTTCGTACGACGATGCGGCTATTGAGCGCGACTTACGGGAGGCCGGCGCAGTGTTCGAGCGAGTAACTGACCTGGAGCTGATCACTCGCACCGCTCAGTTCCTGTCAGAGGAGCAGGTTGTCGGATGGTTTCAGGGAAGAATGGAATTCGGTCCGCGCGCGCTCGGGGCACGAAGCATTCTCGCCGATCCGCGGAGTCCGCGAATGCAGGCGCTCATCAATCTGAAAGTGAAATTCCGCGAGGGATTCCGGCCGTTTGCGCCGAGTGTGCTTGAAGATCGCGCGAGTGACTATTTCGATCTCGATGGGGAATCGCCGTATATGCTCGTCGTCGCTCCGGTGAAGGAAGAACGGCGGCTTTCCGCGCCCGAGCATTCGGGCGAACGGTGGGGAATCGATCTGTTGAACGTTCCACGCTCAGACATTCCGGCAGTGACGCACCTCGACTATTCGGCACGCATCCAGACCGTAACTCCGGAAAGAACGCCTCTCTATCACGCGTTGATTACCGAGTTCGATCGCATTACCGGCTGTCCGCTGCTTGTGAACACGTCGTTCAACGTTCGCGGCGAGCCTATTGTGTGTTCGCCGACAGACGCCTACCGCTGCTTCATGCGCACGCATCTGGACTACCTCGTGATCGGCTCTTTCATTCTGTCAAAGAAGGCGCAGCCCGATTTCGACGAAGAAGCGTGGCAGCAATCGATTCCCCTGGATTGATGAACAAACCATCGACAGTGCCGTACACTGCGTCCAAGGGACGCCGTTTCGCCATCACGTTGGCCGGCGCATTTGCGATGCTTGGACTTATTGCGTACCTGCGGCACCGAAGCCTCACTACCAATGTTCTGGTGACCCTGGCGGCCGCATTCGCCATTGCCGCCTTGCTCATTCCGTCGAAGCTTGAGCCAGTAGAGCGAGGCTGGATGGCGATGGCACACGCACTATCGAAGGTGACGACGCCTATCTTCATGGGGATCGTGTACTTTGTGGTCCTGACGCCGACGGCATTGATTCGCCGAATGGCCGGCGGAAACCCGATGACGCACAAGGCGGAGTCTGACAGTTTCTGGATTGCCCGGCCAAAAACGGATCCTGAGGCGGCGCGCAGACGGATGGAAAGACAATTCTAGGAGACGCGTAGATGGCGAGTGGGATCGCTGGAGAACTGTGGGCGTTCATGCGTGAGCGGAAGAAGCTCTGGCTGCTTCCAATTCTTATCGTGCTTGCAGTAGTCGGGGGCCTGCTGGTGTTCGCGCAGGGTTCGGCGCTCGCGCCTTTCATTTACACGATCTTCTAGTAGTGGCCCGCAAGGATCCGAAGGACGACCGGAGCGGAAAAAAGTCCCGCGCCGAGCAGCGAAGTACGCGCTCGGGAAAATCTTCGGGCATGCGGCAACCGCTGTCTCCTGCGAAGGCTGCGGTGTTCACCGCCATTGCACTGCTTCTGCCTTTCGCGCTGGTCGCGTGCCTCGAGATTGGACTTCGGGTCAAGAAATACGGCTCCGACATGTCGGCGTTCGAGGTTCCGGCCGTCCTTCACGGTCTCTACAAGGTCCCGGGCGAAAACGTAGGCAAGCGATACTTCCCGCAGGAACAGTATCCGCCGTCGCCGCCCGGAGATCCGTTTCTCGTTACCAAGCCCGCTCACTCGATGCGGCTTTTCGTGCTCGGGGAATCGTCTGCAGCTGGTTTTCCCTATCCATCGAACGGCACGTTCGCGCGGGTTCTTCGCGACGCCCTTACCGATGTTCTTCCGGCCGACACGGTCGAAGTAGTGAACATGGGAATGGCCGCGACCAACAGCTACACGATCGCAGATCTCGCACAGGACGTCATCGACCAGCAGCCGGACGGTGTCATCATCTATGGCGGACACAACGAATACTACGGAGCGCTGGGCGCCGGCTCGACCGAATCGCTGGGCTCCTATCCCTCCTTCGTGCGTTTCTACCTGAAGCTGCAGAATCTCAAGACCTTTCTGTTGCTTCGAAACACGGTCAATTCAGGGCTCGCGCTGGTTCGCGGCGGGAAGACAACCAGGGAGATCGAAGCCGACCCAAGCAGAATGGAGAGCGTCGTCAGGGACCAAAGCATCAAGCTCGGCGACGCGACGTACAAGCGAGGCGTCGTGCAGTACGAGAGCAATCTTCGCTATGCGATCGGCAAGTTTCGACGGGCCGGGATTCCTGTTTTCATTGGAAGTACGCCGAGCAACCTGCGAGACCTCGTGCCGTTCGGCAGGTATGCCGAACCGCCTGACAGCGCGGGCCTCAAGGAATTTGAGCGCGCGCAGGCGACACTCGCGTCGGGCGACAGCGTCCGAGCGGCGGCTCAATTTGCAAGAGCACGCGATCTCGACGTCGTGCGATTCCGGGCACCCGGAGAATTTCAGCCGCTGGTGCAAAAGATTGCGAAGGAAACGGGATCCATCTACGTGCCCGCAGTCGAAGGATTCGCCGCTGCGGCGCAGCACGGAATTCCTGGCTCAGACCTGTTCCTGGAACACGTCCATCCCACCCAGGCAGGCTACGTCATGATCGCGCGTCTGTACTTCGATGCGCTGCGCAAGGCGAATTTTCTTGGGCGCCCGGCCGACCTGACGCGTCTCGCCTCGTGGGACGAGTACACGCAACGAATGAAGCTCACGCGGCTCGATCAGCTCATCGCGGTTCACACCATAAAGACCGTAATGACGCGCTGGCCGTTCGTGCCGGTTTCGCAGAACCAGGACTACCGGGGCACGTACAAGCCGATTGACATGATCGACAGCATCGCTTTCCACACTTCGCGCGGCGGGATGCCCTGGTCGCGCGCAAAGACGTTGGCTGCAGACGTCTACGCCGCGCGCGGGAAGACGGATAGCGCCGTCGCTGAGTACGACGGGCTGATCCGGGACGAGCCGGGAATCGAGATCGCGTACAGGCTGGCGGGCCGAGCCCTGCTGTTTGCCAATCAGGAACAGAGGGCCAAGTGGTATCTCGAGCGGGCGTTCTATCTGGCGCCGAGTGGAGCCACGGCTTTCGCGCTCGGTAAGATCGCTATGCGGGAGAAAAATCTTCCTAAAGCCGTAGCCCTGCTTCAGCGGGCAGTTCAGCTGTCGCCGACCATGGCTCCTGCGCAATATCAGCTTTCGCTCGCCTACGCGTTGTCCAATGACATCGACCACGCGCGTTCGACGGCGTTGCAGCTCGCGCGCATGGCGCCGACCTATCCCGGGCTCGCCGAGTGGATGAACACCATCGGTTTGGTGCAGCGTTAAAGTTCCTTGCCCGGTTTTTGCGCAGTACTGCTTCTTCGAAATGCGCGGTTCGTCTACCCACGTCGAGGTTTTCATGAGGAACAAGATCGTTTCACTAGCCATTGTGGCAGGTGCCGCAGCGTTCGCGGGTTGCGCCCATGCGCCGTCGCCGCTCAATCGCATCGCTGTTGCGTACTCGACGATCAAGAACACCGATGGCGACACAAAGGGAACGGCTGAGCTCTGGCAGGATGCGGACAACGTTGTCCATGTCGAGGTGCAGGTGACTGGAATGCCAGTCGGGCCGCACGGAATTCATTTTCACGCTGTGGGCGGCTGCGAGTCGACGACTGCTGGAGCGTTCTCGGGGGCGGGCGCTCACTTCAATCCGCTTGGACGACAGCACGGGCTGGACAATCCTCAGGGCCCGCACGGCGGTGACGCTCCAAACTTCACCGTGAATGCCGACGGCACCGGACGCGCTTCGTTTACGACCGACCGCGTGTCGCTGACGAGTGGATCGACTTCGTTGTTCGATGCTGACGGAAGCTCGATCGTCGTTCACGCCGCTGCCGACGATCAGATCTCACAGCCCGCTGGAAACAGCGGCGCACGAATCGCCTGCGGCGTCTTGAAGACGACGCGGTGACTCCGGTGGCTCGCTGTCCTGGCGAGCCATCCCCCCGCCGCGCCGAGCGCAGAACTGGCTCGGAATTGGCCTGTCGGACCGTCGAATATCACATTTGTTCGAATCCACACGGCGCGATTCTTGACTACAGAACGGGAATGAAAGAGCCGCTCGATTCCCCTCGGAAAGGCGTCGCAAAAACGGACTCGATTCCCGCCCGGACGCTCTCGTACGACACGACGCCGCCAAAACGACGAATCGTCGATCGGCGGAAGCCGGAGCGATACGCGCTCTTCCTGGCCGACATGAGCCGGCGTCTCTTCGAATCCCTCGATTACAAAGAGACGCTCGACTCGATTGCCCGGCTCGCAATGCCCGAGCTTGGAGCCTGGTGCATCGTCGACGTCCTCGACGATGCTGGACAGATCCAGCGTCTCGCGATCATTCACCCGGAGCCCTCACTGGGCGCGCTGGCTCACGAGCTGGAGCTACGATATCCGCCACGTGCAACAGACCTCATGGGAGCGCCGCGTATCGTCGAAACGCAGCAGCCGGAGCTCGTCGCGGAGGTAACCGACGAAATGCTCGGCAAGGCCGCGTATGACGATCGTCAGCTGAATATCCTTCGATCGCTCGGCATGACGTCCTACATGGTCGTGCCACTCAAGGCGCGAGGGCGTCTCCTTGGATCGATCACCTTTATCAGCGCCAACCCCGCGGTGCGTTACGCACCGAAGGACTTGCTGTTCGCCGAGGATCTTGCCGGTCGCGCGGCAATCGCGATGGACAACGCGCGACTCTACAAGGAAGCGCAGAAAGCGCGCGAAGAATCTCTCGAGGCTGAGGCGCGTGCGACGCTGGCCGATCGCGCCAAAACTGATTTCCTGGCAACGATGAGCCATGAGCTTCGCACTCCGCTCAACGCGATTGCCGGTTACGCCGAGCTGCTCGAGCTGGGCATGCGCGGCCCTGTCTCCAACCAGCAGAGGGAAGCGATAGCGCGAATTCGTCGCAGCCAGCAGCACCTGCTCGGAATCGTCAACGACATCCTCACGTTCGCGAAAACCGAAACCGGTCGTATCCCGATCCATCTCGAGCCGACAGCTGTGCGCGCGGCCATCGACTCCGCTCACTTCCTGGTCGAACCAATGTTCGAGGCGTGCGAAATCGATTTCCAGATCGAGCTGGATGACAGGGAACTTTCGGTCATCGCCGATCGCGAGCGACTGCAGCAGATCCTTGTGAACCTGCTCTCCAATGCCGGAAAGTTCAGCGAGCGCGGCGGCCCCGTGCGAGTCACTGCGGAGCCGCGTGACCACCTCGTTGCGATCATGGTTACTGACAAAGGGAAGGGGATCGAAAAAAGCCTTCAGGAAACGATCTTTGAGCCGTTCATGCAGATATCGGCCGGCCTCACGAGAACTGCGGAAGGAAGCGGACTTGGACTGGCTATTGGCCGCGAGCTGGCTCGACTGATGGGCGGCGACGTGACGGTAGAGAGCGAGCCAGGCGCGGGGTCTACGTTTACACTGACGCTTCCCTTGAGTCCGGTAGGAATGCCCGTTCAATAGCCGTCAGGTCACGGCTAGATTGCCCGAATGAGCTCGGCACGCGCGTTCCTTGGCGGGATAATTGATTACGCTGGTATGTTTCCGCCTGCGCGCCTCGGGATGGACGACGCAATCCGCGAATACGCACGATATCGCGAGGGCAGCGACAATGACCTGCTGGGGAGATTCATTCTTCCTGCATCGAGACTCGGCGAATTTTCATCCGCTGCCCAATCGTTCGTCGCGCGCAAAGATCCCTGGAAAATCAGCGCAATCGTTTCGGCCGGAAGCGAAACTGACATCGACATGATCTCGGAGTTCAACGCAGAACAGGCCGGCGTTGTCGTAGATGCGATTGAAATGCCGGTGCATTCAGCGAGTGAAATCGAGTGGGCGGCAAGTCACTTTGGAAAATCGTTTTCGCTCTTTTTAGAGCCGCCGCTCGTGCCCGACTGCACCGATCTCCTCGAAGCAATCTCAAAAGCCGGTGTGGCAGCAAAAATCCGGACTGGCGGGGTCGTGCCGGGCGCGATTCCCTCAGCCAGCGCGGTGCTTCGGTTCATCGAGAATTGCGCGACGCTGGCACTCCCGTTCAAGGCGACTGCCGGTCTGCATCACGCCATTCGCGGTCGGTATCCCCTCACTTACGACAGCGATGCGCCGCGCGGAAAGATGTTCGGCTACCTTAACGTGTTCCTCACCGCAGCTTTCCTTCGGGCCGGCCTGCCTGCGTCGTCGCTCCTCGATCTGCTTGAGGAAGAGGATGCGTCATCAATCACCTTCAGTGACGATGGGGTGAGGTGGCGCGGAAATCTTGCCGATACTTCAACTCTTGCTGACACTCGGAAGAGTCTGTCGGTATCGTTTGGCTCGTGCTCGTTCACCGAACCAGTGGACGAAGCGAAGCAGCTTCACCTCATCTAGACCGTGACTAACCGCACACACGATCCCGAGCTCCGCAGCTGGGTGCCTTCGGCAAATAGGCCGAACTGCGATTTTCCGATTCAGAATATGCCGTACGGGGTCTTCACTCGACGGAGCAGTGGATCTCCGCCCCGCGTCGGCGTCGCGATCGGAGATTCCATTCTCGACGTTACGGCGTGTGTGCAGGAAGGCCTGCTCGACCCGTCACCGGCTGCGGATGCCTGCGACGAGCCGACGCTGAACCGTCTCATGACGCGCGAGCCGGGTGCGCTGTGGGCGTTGAGGGCCGAGCTCAGCGACATTCTTTCGGCGGCAACGCCAGTGGGCCGGCGCGCGCAGGAAGCGCAGTCACGGATTGTCGTGGCGATGAGCGAGGCGATGACTGGATTACCAGCCGAGATCGGCGACTACACCGATTTCTACGCATCGGTGAACCACGCGACGAACGTCGGCAGCATGTTTCGCCCGGACCAGCCACTGCTGCCGAATTACAAGTGGATCCCGATTGGATATCACGGCCGGGCGTCGTCGATTGTGCCGAACGGGACGGCGATCCATCGTCCGAGGGGGCAAACGAAGGCGGCTGATGCAGACACGCCGGTGTTTGGTCCATCGAAAATGCTCGACTACGAATCAGAGCTTGGTTTTTTTGTCGGCCGCGGAAACGCGCTGGGCGAAAACATTCCGATCGGGTCCGCCTGGGACCACATCTTCGGATTCTGTCTTGTCAACGACTGGTCTGCGCGAGACGTACAGACGTGGGAATACCAGCCGCTCGGGCCGTTCCTGGCGAAGAACTTCGCCACGACGATTTCGCCATGGGTCGTGACAGTTGAGGCATCAGAGCCATATCGGGTTCCGGCGCTGGTTCGCGAGGAAGGTGATCCGAAACCACTTGAGCATCTTTCATCCGACGACGACTCGAAACTTGGGGGACTCAACGCGTATCTCGAGGTGTATTTGTCGTCGGCGGAAATGCGCGCGAAGAACATTGAGCCAGTGAGGTTGAGCACAGCTCCGTTCAACTTGATGTACTGGACGGTTGGGCAGATGCTGGCTCACCACGCGAGCAATGGCTGCAACATGCGTCCTGGAGATCTTCTCGCAAGCGGTACGGTTTCGGGTCCCGATGCGGACTCGAGAGGATGCCTGCTGGAGCTCACGTGGAGAGGGGCTCAGCCGCTGACGTTGCCCACGGGAGAGGAGCGTCGGTTTCTGATCGATGGAGATGAAGTGATAATGAAGGGATATCTCGAAGCGGAGGGCCGTCCTCGTTTGGGGTTTGGAGAGTGTCGAGGAATGGTTCTTCCATCTTTGGAGTAGGGGAGGGACGGCGGACCGGCGGAACAGCAATCAGGGAGGAGGGGGAGAAAGGCGGAGATAGGGAGACATCCTTTATGACGCTGGCTCCTCTACTACTGTTTGACAACGACGTCCAATTGCGGCGCGGTTCTGCAGTTCCGTTGTTACCCTTAAGAGCGTAGTTGAGAGTCGGGCGGCTGAAATGATGTCTCCCAGACTCGCCGTTCTCACCCACGCCTCCCTGATAGCAGTTCCTTGGTTAAGAAGCACCCGAAGCAACCCAGAATCAGAATTCAACAGGGATCAGATGACGCAGAACGGCAAACGCAGAACGAAACCGGAACTTTACGAGATCGGTAAATCGACAATTCAGGGCAGGGGGGTCTTCGCAAAGCGTCGGATTCGCCCGGGACAAAAAATCATCGAGTACACCGGCGACATCATTCCGAATGATGAAGCCGACAGGCGCTACGATGAGGACAAGATGGAACGGCACCACACGTTCCTCTTCACACTCGACAACAAGCGATGCATCGACGGGGACGTGAAGACGAACGATGCCCGGTTGATCAATCACTCATGCGATCCGAACTGCGAAGCGATAATCGTGGGTGATCACATCTGGATTTACGCGCTGAAAAACATTCAGCCGGGGACGGAGCTTGCCTATGACTACAAGTACGAGCGGACGGGCGGCAGGGAGCGGGAAAAGTTCTATATCTGCTATTGCGGGGCGGACAAGTGCCGCGGGAGCATCATGCTGCCTGCAAAGCGCCGAAAAAAGAAGAAAAGAAGTGGGCTGAGTTAATCAGTTTTTCTGGTCTTGCCGGGTATTAGATGAAGCCCGTGAATAACCAACCAAATTTTGGAGTTAGAGATGAGTCGAATTTCACGCACGTGCGGTCTTCTCGCCGTGGCAGCCGCGCTCGCTGCGCCGGCCGGCGCGCAAGGGACGTACAGGCAGACTAAACCAATTGATCCTGCGAATATCGATCGCAGCGCCAACGCCTGCACCGACTTCTATCAGTTCGCCAATGGCGGCTGGCTCAAGAGCAATCCGCTTCCGGCTGCATACTCCCGTTGGGGAAGCTTCGAGGAGCTGGGCGAGAAGAATCAGGCGGCTTTGACGTCGATACTCCAGGCCGCCGCAAAGAATCCCGCTGGTGCCAGGGACAGAAACCTGAAGATGCTTGGCACCTTCTATGGCAACTGCATGGATTCAGCTGCCGCCGAGCGTTACGGCGCCTCTCCGTTGAAGCCCCAGCTGCGCAAGATCGACGCTCTGACAGATCGAGCAGCAATTCAAACCGAGATCGCCCACATGCAAATGATGGGGATCGCCGTCGCGTTTGGATTCGGATCTACGCAGGACGCCAAGAACAGCACCTCGGTCATTGGCGGTGCGTTCCAGGGCGGTCTTGGGCTTCCCGATCGTGACTACTACTTCAAGCAGGACGCTCAGTCAGTCGACATCCGAAAGAATTACGTTGCCCATGTCCGGAAAATGCTCGAGCTCGCCGGCACGCCGGCAGCCCGGGCAGCAAGAGATGCGCAGCGCGTGATGGCGTTTGAGACTGCTCTGGCAGGAGCTGCGCGCACGCGAATAGAGCTGCGCGACCCCGAGGCAAACTACAACCTTCGCACGTCCGCACAGCTCGTGTCGATGACGCCCCACTTCAACTGGAACAAGTATTTCTCTGACCTCGGCCGGCCTGGAATTGCGTCCGTCGATATTCAGAACCCGAAATTCTTCAACACGCTTGACAGTCTCGTCGCCAATGCGCCGATGGACGACTGGAAGGCATACCTTCGATGGAAGACCATCAAGGACGCCGCTCCGCTCATGAGCTCGAAGTTCGTCGACGAGGATTTCGCATTCACGAAGACTTTGTCGGGCGCAAAGGAAATGCTGCCGCGCTACAAGCGCTGCACGCGTGCTGCCGACGGACTCCTTGGCGACGCGCTCGGCCAGGCCTACGTCGCGCAGAACTTCACTCCGGGCGCCAAGGCACGGGCTCTCGAGATGGTTCACAACCTGGAAGCCACTTTCCGCGACCGAATCAATTCGCTCAGCTGGATGAGCGCGGAGACGAAGCAGAAGGCACTCGCGAAACTCGGCGCGTTCGCAGAAAAAATCGGATACACCGACAAGTGGCGCGACTACTCGTCGTTGAAAATCGTGAAGGGATCGTTCGTCAACGACATGT
Organism: Gemmatimonadaceae bacterium; assembly: GCA_035525975.1. Lineage (GTDB taxonomy): Bacteria > Gemmatimonadota > Gemmatimonadetes > Gemmatimonadales > Gemmatimonadaceae > UBA4720. Next base: position 14,839 of record DATLDF010000007.1, on the reverse strand, counting down.
ATGCAGTCAACCGCTTCGAGAACGGGCGTGACCTCGCGAAGATCGCAAAGCCTGTCGATCGCACCGAGTGGGGCATGTCCCCGCCGACGGTGAACGCGTATTACAACCCGTCGATGAACGAGATCGTTTTCCCGGCGGGAATTCTTCAACCGCCATTCTTTTCGGCAACGGCGGACGATGCTGTGAACTACGGTGGAATGGGCAGTGTTATCGGCCACGAGATGAGCCATGGCTTCGACGACCAGGGCGCCCAATTCGATTCACAGGGCAATCTCAAGAACTGGTGGAGCGACGCTGATCTTGCGGCGTTCAAGCAGAAGACGGGACTCGTTTCGGGGCAGTACGACGACTACCTCGTCCTCGATAGCGTTCACGTGCAGGGCAAGCTCACGCTCGGGGAGAACATCGGCGATATTGGCGGATTGAACATCGCTTATGCCGCTCTTCAGAAGGCACTTGCCGGAAAGCCGCGTCCGGGGCTCATCGACGGGTTTACGCCCGAGCAGCGCTTCTTCCTCGCGTGGGCCCAGATCTGGAGGCAGAACATCACGCCGCAGAACCAGAAGCAGCGCATTCTTACGGACCCGCACTCGCCCGGCAGATGGCGGGCGAACGGACCAGTGTCAAACATGCCCGAATTTGCTGCCGCGTTTGGCTGCAAGCCGGGCGACCCGATGGTTCGCGGCGACGCAGTTCGCGCGGTCATCTGGTAGTTATCTGAACCGAAAGTTGTGGCGTCCCGATCCCGGGGCGCCACGAGCTTTTGGGTGCCATGATCTGGAATACCATTAATGCCGGCAACCCCGTTCTATTACAAGGAATCACTCGGAATCCGCATCACGGTGCGGCCGATGTACCTCAGGGAGCAGTCGGAGCCGTCTGCCCGCCACTACGTTTTCGCGTACTTCGTCAGGATAGAAAACGTCGGGAAAGTGTCCGCGCAGCTGATGTCGCGGCGCTGGCTGATCCACGATTCGGCAGGTGAGGACATCGAGGTCAAGGGCGATGGCGTGGTCGGCGAGCAGCCGGTCCTGAGCCCGGGGGGAGTGCACGAGTACCAGAGTTTCTGCATTCTCAAGTCTGGCGAAGGCTACATGGAAGGGCATTACAACTTCGTGAGCCCGGATTCCTCAGCCTTCCAAGCCGAGATTCCACGATTCCTTCTGAGCGCGAGCGCGTCACCCAACCTCTCTTCCTGAAGACGCGGCCTGGCGCCGCCGCGTTCAGCGGAACGACAGTTGCCCAATGGAGCGTCACATGAGTCGAATCTACGACGTCTCCATTTCAGTTCGGACCGGTGGCCTCGTCTATCCGGGCAATCCCGAAATTCTCATCGAGCCGCAGCAGGCAATCTCACAAGGTGCCGGCGCAAACGTTTCCCGACTTTCCTTTGGGTCTCACACGGGAACTCACGTGGACGCCGCGAAACATTTCTTCGATGATGGCCAGACCATCGATCAGGTTCCGCCCGAGAAGCTGCTCGGTCCTGCAATTCTTATCGCGTTCGACGAGCCCGGTCGCGTTTCGGTCGGCGCTGATGATCTGAGGACGCATTCGCTCGAAGGACAGAAACGCGTCCTGATTCGCACTCGCAACTCGAAGCGTCTCGACAATCCGGAGTTCGATAAGGGATACGTGTTCCTGGCGCCGGACGGCGCGGAGTATCTCGTCTCAATTGGCGTCGAGCTCGTGGGTGTCGATTACCTCTCAATCGAGCAGTTCCACTCGGGGCACCACAAAACTCACCGGACTCTTCTCGAGAAAGACGTTGTGATAGTCGAAGGACTCTCTCTAAGTGAGCCGGAGCCCGGGAGCTATGAGCTCATTTGTCTTCCGCTCAAGCTCGAAGGCCTGGACGGCGCACCCGCTCGAGCGCTGCTGATCGGATGACACCTCTTATCACCCACGTATTCTTCGACATCGGCGGAGTTCTCGCGACCAACGGCTGGGATCGTGAATCACGCAAGGCCGCAGTCCGGAAATTCGGACTCGATGAAGACGAATTTGCGTCCCGTCATGAAGCCATGGCCGGATCGCTCGATGAGGGCGCAATCACCTTATCGGAGTACGTGAAGTTTGCGGTGTTCCACAAGCCCCGTACGTTTTCCGAAAAGGACTTCATCGACTTCATGTACGCCGAGAGCAAGCCATTCCCCGAGTCGATCGAAATCGCACGTGCGGTGGCGGAGGGGTGCACGTACTGGGTGATGACGCTCAACAATGAGTGCGAGGAGCTGAACGAGTATCGCATCAGGAAATTCGGCCTGGACGCGATCTTCGATGCATTCCTCTCGTCGTGCTGGCTCAGGCTCCGAAAGCCAACAGCAGGGTTTTACATGCGGGCACTGAACATCGCGCAGGCAAATCCCCGGACTTCAGTCTTCATTGATGACAGGGAGCAGAACATTGTGCCCGCCCGTGACCTCGGAATGCACGTCATCCATTATCAATCCGCAGCACAGCTGAGCACCGACCTCACGAACCTCGGAATCAAATTCAACCTCAAGGACAGCTAGCCATGCAACTCGGCATGATCGGACTCGGCAAAATGGGCGGCAATATGACGGAGCGCCTCATGCGCGGCGGCCACAAGGTTGTCGTCTACGATCGCAGCGCCGACGCCGTCGCTCACTACGTTGGACTCGGCTCACAGGGCGCGAAGGACGCTGCCGACATGGTTGCGTCACTTTCAGCGCCGCGTGTTGTGTGGATCATGGTCCCGGCAGGGAAGCCGGTCGACGATACGATCGCCGCGCTGCTGCCGGGAATGGCGAAAGGCGACGTGATAATCGATGGCGGAAACTCAAACTTCCATGACACTATGCGCCGCGGTGCCCAGCTGAAGGAGGAGGGAATGCATTTCGTCGACTCGGGCACGAGCGGCGGAATCTGGGGACTCGAGAACGGGTATTGTCTCATGATCGGCGCGTCGGACGAAGCGTTCGCGCTTTGCGAGCCGATTTTCAAGACGCTCGCTCCGCCTGATGGTTACGCGCACATGGGTCCGACCGGTGCTGGTCACTACGTGAAGATGATTCACAACGGCGTCGAGTATGGAATGCTGCAGGCGTACGCCGAAGGCTACGAGATTCTTCACGCGTCAAGGGATTTCAAGCTCGATCTGCACAAGATCGCCAGCGTCTGGAATCATGGCAGCGTCGTGCGCTCGTGGATCAACGAGCTTGCCGAGCGAGCGTTCGAGAAGGACACTGACCTTGCCGATCTCAAGGGATTTATCGCAGACTCGGGAGAGGGTCGGTGGACAGTTCAGGAAGCGATCGATCTCGACGTCCCCGCGCCCGTCATCACACTCTCGCTTCTCATGCGACTCAGGTCGCGCCAGGAAGATTCGTTCGGAGGCAAGGTCATCGCCGCACTCCGCAACGAATTTGGCGGACACGCGGTAACGAAGGCATGACATCGACATATGCGGTGCCCGAGCAGGCGGTTTCCGTCAAGGGCATGCGCGTCGGGGGCCGGGTCGAGCGGTGCACTGCCGTCATCATGGGTGCATCAGGTGACCTGATGAAGCGCAAACTGATGCCTGCATTGTATTACCTCGCCCACCAGAAGTTGCTTCCCGATGGATTCACCCTGCTCGGAGTGGGTCGCGACCCGATGGAGCATGGCGCGTTCGCCGAGGCAATGCGAAAGGCGCTTGACGCATCTGACGAGATAAAGTCGGTGGACGAGGGAACGTGGACCTGGATGGCAGAGCGAATTCGTTACGCATACGGAGATCTCTCGAGCACCGAAGCATACGAGTCAGTCAAGAAGGTGCTCGACGTAATCGAGTTTCACGTTCCCAAGGAGCTACGAAACCGCATCTTCTATCTCGCAATTCCGCCAAGCGTATTCGAAACGACCATTGAGCACCTATCGTCGAGCGGACTTGCGCCAAAGACTGGCGGAGCGACGGAAAGGCCGTTTGCGCGGGTCATAATCGAGAAACCCTTCGGGCGCAGCCTGGAGACCGCCCGTGAGTTGAACGCGATCGTGCTCGAAAGGTTCTGCGAGGACCAGGTCTACAGAATCGATCACTACCTCGGCAAGGAAAGCGTTCAGAACATTCTCGTCTTCCGATTTGCAAATCCCCTGTTCGAACCGCTGTGGAATCGCCAATACATCAGGGAGGTGCAGATCACCGTGGCCGAGACAGTCGGAGTCGAGTCACGAGGGAAGTATTACGAGGAAGCGGGGGTGATTCGCGACATGTTCCAGAATCACCTGCTTCAGTTACTTGCACTTGCCGCGATGGAGCCGCCGATCGCGTTCAAGGCGGATGACGTGCGCGACGAGAAGGTAAAGGTTCTAAGGTCGTTAAGGCCGCTCCTCGATGGCCCGACGCCGCCAGTGATCCTCGGTCAGTACGGCGGCGACGACATCGATGGAAAAAAGGAGCCCGGCTACCGAGAGGAAAAGGACGTCTCTCCAACGTCCACCACTCCGACCTTCGCGGCGATGCGCTTCAACATCGACAACTGGCGGTGGAGGCACGTGCCCTTCTATCTGCGCAGTGGCAAGCGCCTGGCAAAGCGAACGTCAGAGATCGCGATCCACTTCCGCGCGCCGCCGGTTTTGATGTTCGGTCAAAAAGAGCTGGAAGAGAAAGCACCCAGCATGCTCATCATGCGTGTGCAGCCAGATGAGGGGATTTCGCTGCGCTTTCAGGTGAAGACGCCGGGGGCGGAGAATGAGCTGACGCCTGATTTTGAGATCACACCTGTCGTGATGGACTTCTCTTACTCGGATTCATTTGGAGGAGATACGCCCCCAGCGTATCAGACCCTGCTGCTGGATTGCATGCTCGGCGATGCCACGCTGTTCACGAGAAGCGATGAAGTCGAGGAGGCGTGGAAAGTGATCGATCCCTTGCTCAAGTATCTCGAGGAGAATCCCGTCGACCAATTGCCGACCTACCCTGCGGGGAGCTGGGGTCCGGCGGAGGCAGATGAGCTGCCGAAATCGGAGGGATCGCGGTGGCTTTAGGAGGCGGCGTTTCGTTTCTGGTGTTGCTGGTGATGTCGGCGGCATGCAGCAAAGTCAGCGAGGGCGATTCGGATAATTCTGGAACGCTCGCGGCGTCACTGATCAAGAACGTGAATCAGGACAGCACGTCAACTCCGGAGAAGGCGCTGGTGCTGCGCGCGCGTGCGCTCGATCGTGCTGACAGCCTGGATCAGGCAAAATCTCTGTACGTCGATGCAGCCAAACGGATTCCCGACATTGCCGATTGGCTCTATCTCCGCGCGGCGGGTGTGGCGCGGGATAAATCCGAGCGCGACGGGTTTCTGTCGCGCGTGAAGTCGCCGGTGGCGGAAGCCCGCAAACCGTTTACGGAAGCGATCGCAATCGAGCGAAGTGGAGACGTCGAGAGTGCAATCAATGCCTACGAGGCCGCGGGAGATAGACTCGCGGTGCTAAGGCTTCAGCTTCTCAGGATGTCGGATACACCGCGCGTTACGGCCGCGCGACGCGGCTTGATAGCGTACCTCGGGGGCGATCCTGGCCGTGACACCGTCCGCGATGCAATTGCTTTGTTCGACAAGGTGTTCTCGACGCAGGCGAATGCAGCGGAACATCTCACCATCGCGCGCGCTGCCTACGACGCCGGTATCGCGTCGCGTGCCGTTTCGGGATTCACCAGGGCATTCGCCGGCGGGCTTGGCACGGCTGTCGATCATTTTCACATGGGGCTGATGCTGTCACGGCTGAATCGTGACAACGAGGCCATCGCGCAGTTCAACAGGGTAACGCAGCCCGAGAATCTCGCGGCAGGCGCCAAGTATCAGGCAGCCAGGGCACTTCTCGCCCTGGGAAAACGCGAGGCCGCTCGCTCGTTGCTCAGACAGATAACTCTCGCGTTTCCGAAAGACACGAGCGCCGCGTCGGCGTTGCTGCTGCTGTCCGACCTCGCAACTGACGACGGGCGCGATTCTGATGCGCGGGCGACGATGATGTCGCTCGTTCAGCGATTCCCGAATAGCCGGCAGGCGCCGCAAGCCTTGTTTCGTGCGGGGCTCGTGGCGTACATCAGCAAGGATTACAAGACCGCGTCGCGCGAGTTGGACTCGCTTGTCGCGAAGTATCCGCAGAGTGACGACGCACTCGCTGCGGGCTACTGGAGCGGACGCGCGTGGCGGGCTCGCGGGGACGCCGGGGAATCGAACAAGAGATGGAAAGCGGTGCTCGCAAAGGAGAAGGGTTCCTACTATTCGGTGTTGAGCGCCAGGCGGCTCGATGAGCCGCTCCTCACCGACAAGTCGGCGAACGCGTATCCATCTGTGCCGGACGTTGAAGCCGCGAGCAAGCGTATCGCACTGCTCAAGGAATTCGGGATGGAGACAGAGGCGAAGTTCGAATACGATCGCCTCTTCCGCGATGCCGAACAGAGCAAGGAGCGTCTCGTTGCCACCGCTCACGCGCTTTCCGGAACCGATCAGTCGTCGAGGTCGATCGCACTCGGCCGAAAGGCAGTCAACGAGGTTGGTGCTACTGCGCCCAACTACCGATTGATGTATCCAGTGCTGGAGCGCGCGACGCTGAGCGAGAGCGCGAAGAAATACAATCTAGAGCCGGCTCTTGTCGCGTCGCTGATCAGGCAGGAATCGAACTTCAATCCGCGCGCGACATCGCCGGTTGGGGCACGTGGACTTATGCAGCTCATGCCGCCGGTGGGGCGGACGATCGCAAAAGGGCAGGGGATTCCCAACTACACGGACGAGTCGCTCTACGACCCGGCGATCAACATCAAGCTCGGTACGCAGCACCTGTCGGGATTATTCAGAAAGACTCCTCAGATCGAGCGTGTCCTGGCGGCTTACAATGCGGGCGAGTCGCGTGTCGCCAAGTGGATCCAGAAAGCTGGCGCGGATGATCCTGAGGTCTTCACCGAGCGGATTCCGTTTGTGGAGACTCGAGACTATGTCAGGGCTATCGTGCGCAATCGGGCGTTCTACTCCTCGCTCTATTCCTGGTAGGGGTTTGGTTCTTCGAACCAGGGACACGAAGGACACGAATAAAAAGCCGAAGGGCACGAAGAGATCACTTGGATCTCTCAATGCCGACAATGATCTAGCGAACGGAATCGCTAAGACGAAGAGCCAGGATCTAACGAACGGAATCCTCGGCCGAAGAACCGGCCTTTGCCGCTTTCCGCTCCTTCAGTTTATCCATCAGCCACGTCTGGGGAATCAGGAATAATGGCGTCAGGAAGATGCCCAGCAGCGTGTTCAGCCAGATGAGCGCCAGGTAGAATCCGATGAGGCCAAGCGATACCCAAAGTGTCCCGAGCGGGCCGTGCGTTTCCATGCAGTTACTCCAGACTGGCGGTGGTTTAGATTTAAAATACCATGCTGATCCCCCCGGATGAAGAAGCACCAGTGCTTCGGGACACAGCGTCGGCTTTTGGCGGCGCGGATCGCGTTGTGCTCGCGGTTTCGGGCGGCCTGGATTCGATGGTTCTTCTCCACGCCGCCGCGACCGTCAGGTCGAACAACCTGAAGTCGCTCCTTGTCGCCACGTTCGACCACCGGAGCGGCAGCCATTCGTCCACTGCGGTTCGGTTTGTCGAGCGGCATGCGCGGAAGCTGGGAATCAAGTGCGTCGAAGGACGCGCGACGGCACCGCTTAAGAAAGAGCACGAATGGCGTGAAGCGCGCTGGAGCTTTCTCCGTTCTGTTTCCTCGAGGTTTGCCGGCCCTGTCGCGACGGCCCACACGCTCGACGATCAGGTCGAGACAGTGTTCATCCGAATCCTGCGTGACGCCGGTCCGCGCGGATTGGCGGGACTGTTTGCGGAATCCGACGTGCTGAGGCCGCTTTTGCATCTCCGTAGATCCGGTGTCGCGAACTATGCCGTCAGGCACAAGGTCAAATACCTCGACGATCCGTCGAACGAGTCCAGGGCACACCTCCGAAATCGGGTGAGGCACGAGCTGCTTCCGGCGATTTCCCGGGTCCGCCCGGCATTCGCGTCTTACCTGCTTCAAATCTCTCAGGAGTCCGCCGGATGGCGAACCGAGATGGCGCAGGCGGTCGATGGGATCGGAACACCCGACGCGAACGGCAGTCTGCGCGTTGCGAGGGCCGACCTCGCTGGGTATGATGCTGAATCTCTTCGAACGCTCTGGCCGGCTGTCGCAGCAAAGGCCGGAGTCGTGATGGACAGACGCGGAACTCACCGTCTCGCTGAGTTTACAATGAAGGGGCACACCGGCTGCTCGATCCAGCTTTCGGGCGGCATCGAGGTACGGATGTTCCGCGATCACTTGCTGCTTCAGCGTTGGGACGCACGTCGCGTCGAGATGGTCAGAAAATCCCGGCTTCGTCCGGAGACAGCCCGCGCCTGGGCGCGAGCGGAGACTTGGTGACCGCAACAGAAGCAGCAGATCCACGGCTATCCGGCCGCCCGGTTAAAAGAATCGCCTACGACGAGGCGACGATCGCAAGGCGCGTCGCCGAAATGGGCGAAGAGATCACCTCGGCATATCCCGACGGCGAGTTGCTCGTCCTCGGATTATTGAAGGGCAGCTTCATTTTCCTGAGTGACCTCGTACGCCACATCAGACGGCCGCTTCAAGTCGATTTCCTTGTCGCGTCGAGCTACGGTGACGCCATGGAATCCAGCGGAATCGTCCGTTTGCTTTACGATCCGGAAACGAGGCTCGAGGGAAAGCATATCCTCCTGGTGGAGGACATCGTCGATTCAGGCAGGACGCTCAACCGGCTCATGGCGCTGCTCGGCAAAAGAGCACCACGCTCGCTCGAAATTTGCGCGCTGCTGCACAAGCACATTGCAGCGGAGCTGGAGTACGAAACGAAGTTCATTGGATTTGATGCACCCCATGAGTTCCTTGTGGGGTATGGATTGGATCACGCGGAAAACTTCCGCCATTTGCCGTACATAGCGAGTTTGCAGTAATGCCACCAATGATGAATCAGAAGCCCAAGGGGCCGAAAAACTGGGGAAAGCTTTCGAAGACTCTGTCGTTCTGGGTCCTCATAACTCTCCTTGCCGGTACTCTTTTTACGTACACGTCGGGTTCCAGAGATGCAGCGCCGACGATCAAGTACTCCGAGTACGTCAAGCAGCTCGATGAAGGGAACATTGCCTCCGTAACCATTCAGGATGGCTCGGTGATCATCGGCGATCTGAAGAACAAGATCCCAGTCGAGCGCCGCATGGTTGGATCGTTCCGTGTCGAGCTGCCTGTAACAAATTCCGACGCCGAAGTCGCAAAGCTTCAGGAGAAGCACGTCCAGATCGAATCAAAGCCACGCGGCGCATCGCTCGGCTCGATAGTGATCATGTTCCTCCCGTACATCATCATCTTCGGAATCTGGATCCTGATTCTGCGACAGATGCAGGCGGGCGGAGCCAAGGCATTCTCGTTCGGAAAGTCAAAGGCCAAGCTGCTGACGGCTGATTCTCCCAAGGTCACGTTCGCCGATGTCGCCGGTTGCGACGAGGCGAAGGTCGAGCTCGAGGAAATCATCGAATTTCTGAAAGATCCACAGAAGTTCACCAAGCTGGGCGGACGTCTTCCCAAGGGTGCTCTTCTCGTCGGACCTCCGGGAACCGGAAAGACGCTTCTCGCCCGCGCGGTTGCAGGCGAAGCTGGACGTCCTTTCTTCTCGATGTCTGGATCTGACTTCGTCGAGATGTTCGTCGGCGTCGGTGCGAGCCGCGTACGCGATCTCTTCGAGCAGGGCAAGGCACACGCTCCTTGCATCATCTTCATCGACGAAATCGACGCTGTCGGTCGTCACCGCGGCGCTGGACTTGGCGGCGGACATGATGAGCGCGAGCAGACGCTCAACCAGCTTCTCGTCGAGATGGACGGATTCGAGTCGAACGATGGCGTAATCCTCATCGCTGCGACAAACCGTCCTGACGTTCTCGATCCCGCGCTCCTGCGTCCTGGCCGTTTCGACAGACAGATTGTCGTCGACGCGCCAGATCTCCGCGGCCGTGAAGGAATTCTCAAGGTTCACACCCGCAACAAGCCGATGGCGGACGACGTCAACATCACGACGCTCGCGCGTGGCACGCCGGGCATGTCGGGTGCCGATCTCGCGAACCTCGTCAACGAAGGCGCGCTGCTGGCCGCTCGTCGTGGTCACGACAAGGTCTACATGGTCGACCTCGAGGACGCCAAGGACAAAGTGATGCTGGGTGCCGAGCGCAAGTCGATGGTGATGAAGGACGAGGAGCGTAAGCTGACGGCCTATCACGAAGGCGGACACGCTGTGTGCACGATTAAGACTCTGGGCAATGATCCGTTGCACAAGGTCACGATCGTTCCGCGCGGACGTGCGCTTGGGCTTGCGTTCACGCTTCCGGAAGACGATCGCGTGTCGATCACGCGCGAGCAGCTCGAAGCGCATCTCGTTCGCATGTACGGTGGACGCGTTGCAGAAGAGTTGGTATTCGGCCGCAACCGCGTTACAACAGGTGCATCAAGCGACATTCAGCAGGCAACGACGCTCGCTCGCCGTTACGTGAGCCAGTGGGGACTTTCGGATGCGATCGGTCCGATCCTCGTCGGCGACAACGAGCAGGAGCTGTTCCTTGGACGCGAGCTGCAGACGCGCCGCGAAGTTTCCGAGCGCACGGCTCAGCTTGTCGATTCTGAGGTTTCGCGCGTGATCAAGGAAGCGTACAATCGCGCGAAGGAAACACTGACGGAGAACCTCGACCTTCTGCATCGTGTCGCCGCGGCGCTGCTCGATCGCGAGACACTGACGGGAGAGGAAGTGCAGATGCTCTCGCGTGGTGAAACGCTTCCGCCGCAGCTTCCTCCGCCGACGTATCCGTCGTCACCAGTTCAGGAAACGCTGTCGATTCCGGCAAAGCCGGCGAAGCCGCCTCTCTTTGGTGGACCGGAGGTTGCTCCGGCGTGATTTCGGAGCACGAGCCGTCCGCCGCCGAGCCTTGCCGGCTGTGGCGGGCGGGCTCGCGCGAGATCCTGCTCGACCGGCCGATCGTCGCCGGCATTCTCAACGTTACCCCCGACAGCTTCAGTGACGGGGGTAATTTTTTTTCGCCTGAGAAGGCGGTGGAGCGGGCTGCTCAGATGATTGCTGAAGGCGCGGACATCATCGATGTCGGCGGAGAGTCTACGCGGCCAGGCGCGACCGTGGTCGACGTCGGTGAAGAGATGCGGCGTGCTGTTCCCGTCGTTCGCGAGATTCGAAAGCGGTCTCCCAATGTGCTGATCTCGATCGACACGACGAAAGCGTCGGTTGCAAAGACGGCTCTCGAAGCGGGAGCGGACATCGTGAACGACGTGTCGGCGTTTCGCCTTGATCCGGAAATGCCTGGAGTAGTCCGAGAATCCGGCTGCGGTGTTGTATTGATGCACTCGCGCGGCGGAATCGAGGATATGGCGAGCTATGCGCATGCGGATTATGCAGGCAACGCGGTCATGTCGATTCTGGACGAGCTCGTCGCAAGCGCCGACGCTGCCCTGGCTCACGGAATTGACCGTGAGCGGATTGCACTCGATCCCGGTTTTGGCTTCTCGAAGCTGAGCGCGCAGTCAATGGCTCTGCTTTCACAGTTGAATGTGCTCGTCGAGTTTGGTTTTCCCGTGTTTGTCGGAACGTCCCGAAAGCGATTCGTGACTGAAGCCATGTTGCGTCCCAGCGACAATGCCGGCGACAGTCCGAAGGCCGCGGCGCTATCATTGGAAGATCGGGATGTCGGCACGGCGGCCGTAAACGTTGTTGCGATGGTGCAGGGCGCGAGGATCTTCAGGGTGCACAACGTCCGTGTCACACGCCGCGCGCTCGATGCTGCGTGGCGCGTCATACGCGCTCCCGCAATTGATGACTACTGATCGCGCTGGGGCGCCGAAGTTTGCTGCCGCGATCGTAGCGGTCGCGCTTCTCTCTGTGTACATCGCATCGCTTGCTCCCACGGTCACGTACTGGGACGCCGGCGAATTCCTGTCTGCGATTCACTCGCTCGGAGTTCCGCATCCGCCCGGAACGCCGATGTTCATCCTCATCGGCAACGTCTGGGCGAAGGTGTTTGCGCCGGTGTTTGGATACGCGTACTCGGTGAATCTTCTGTCTGCTGTTTGCACTGCGACCGCGTGCGGAATCGCCGCGTGGCTGATGAATAAATGGACGGGCGATTCAATCGCAGCGGTCGCTGGTGGAATCACCGCCGGCCTCATGTCGAGTGTATGGCTCAACGCGACCGAGACCGAAGTCTATTCACCGGCTCTCCTTGTCTCACTGATACTCCTGCTCGTCGCGGACCGTGCTCGAGAAACCCGGGATCATCGCTGGCTTGTCCTTCTCGCTTACATGATGGGCTTTGGCTGGTCCCTTCAGTTGTCGGCCCTCGTTGCAGCGCCTGCGGCGGTGTTCCTGGCGTTGTGGATGCCGAACCGCAATCCTCCTGTGAGTGGACGCACGCCGATCGCCGAAAGACGGAGTTTTCTTTTCACGATTGCCTCGATGGCCGTCGTCGCCGCACTTGGCGCATCAGCAGTGCTCTTCATGCTTTTGCGTGCGCGACACGATCCAGCGATAAATCAGGGAAATCCGGCGACATGGCAGATGTTCTCGGACGTGATATCACGCCGACAGTACATGCCCGTCGGCATGCTGCCGCGCCAGGCGCCGCTGTATCTCCAGATCGGAAACATGTTCGAGTACGCGGACTGGCAGGTCGCGCTCGGTCTTGCACCCGACCCCCCGCCAACTATCGCGCGAACCACCATGACGCTGATCTTCGCCGCGCTAGGGGTTGTCGGCTTCATCTGGCATCGGCGGAAGCACGTTGCAAGCTGGGAGGCGATGACGCTGCTGTTGATCAGCGCGACTATCGGTATCGTCGTCTATCTCAACATGAAAGCGTCACCATCGTACGGCGAAGGATTTCTTGCTGCGACGGCGAAACACGAGGCGCGGGAGCGTGATTACTTCTTCGCGCTCGGCTTCATTTGCTGGGGACTCTGGGCCGGTGCGGGCAGTGTAGCGCTGCTTCGACGATTGAATCCGCGTGCAGCGCTGGTCGGCGTCGCGTTCGCCTCGCTGCCGGTCATTCTCAATTGGAGTGCAGTCGACAGGCGGCAATCGCCAAAGGCATTCGCAGCGCGGGACAGTGCCCAGCGGATTTTCTCACGTGCACCCATGAACGCGGTTGTCTTCGCGCTTGGAGACAATGACACGTACCCTGTGTGGTACATGCAGGAAGTGGAAGGGCGGCGGCGTGACGTAACCTCGATCACGTTGCCGTTGCTCGGAGCGAAGTGGTATAGGCAGGAGCTGGCTCGCCGGCATCAGCTGCTCGACTCGGGTTACGTCGATGACTGGAAGGGGATTGGTAAGACTTACGCGAACATCTGCACCCGGGCCCGTGAGCTTGGGCGGCCGGTCAGAGCGCCATCGATTACCGGCGCGCCTCCGGTTCCCGAACCATGCAAGTAGAACAACATGGTGAAGAAATTCATGAACAAAAGCCAAGGGCCTGGGCTTGGTGGGCTGAGAGCCGTGGGCTTAAGGAGCCTCGTCTTGCAAGTGTGATGACTAAAAAACGCTGCTCTTTTAGCCCATAGCCCCTGGCCCACTAAGCCCAAGCCTAAAGCTTCTGTTAAAAAAAAGCGGCGCCTCTCGACGCCGCTCGTTTCTTTAATATCGGTAATGATCCGACTTGTACGGCCCATCCGGCGAAACGCCGAGGTACTCCGCCTGCTCGGTGGAAAGTTTCGTCAGCTTGACGCCAAGCTTATCGAGATGCAGCCGCGCAACCTTCTCATCGAGATGCTTCGGAAGCGTGTAAACCTTGCACTCGTACTTGCCAACGTTCTGGTGCAGCTCGATCTGAGCCATCACCTGATTCGTAAAGCTGGCTGACATCACGAAGCTCGGGTGACCAGTCGCGCATCCGAGGTTGAGCAGTCGGCCTTCTGCGAGAATCATGACGCTGTGGCCGTCGGGGAACACATACTCATCGTACTGCGGCTTGATGTTCACGCGCTTCACGCCCTTGGCCTCGAGCTTCTTCAGCCCGGCCATGTCGATCTCATTGTCGAAGTGACCGATGTTACCGACGATCGCCTTGTCCTTCATCTTTGACATGTGCTCGGCCGTGATGATGTTCTTGTTGCCGGTCGCGGTGATGAAGATGTCGGCCGTCTCGAGAACTGCCTCGAGCGTCGTGACCTGGTAGCCTTCCATCGCTGCCTGAAGTGCGCAGATAGGATCGATCTCGGTGATGACGACGCGAGCGCCCTGACCCTTCAGCGCCTGCGCGCAGCCCTTGCCGACGTCGCCGTAGCCGCAGATGAGCGCAACCTTGCCGGCGAGCATCACGTCCGACGCGCGGAGAATTCCGTCGGTCAGCGAGTGACGGCAGCCGTACAGGTTGTCGAACTTCGACTTCGTGACTGAATCGTTCACGTTGATGGCGCAGAACAGGAGCTGTCCCGCTTCCATCATCTGATAGAGGCGATGCACGCCTGTCGTCGTCTCTTCCGAAACGCCGCGAAGATCCTTCGACATCGTCGTCCAGCGACGCGGGTTCTTCTTCAGCTCGGTGCGCAGCAGGTCGAGGATGACGCCGTACTCTTCGGAGTCCTTCTCCTCGTCGAAATCAGGAACCTTGTTGGTCTTCTCGAACTCGACGCCCTTATGGACGAGCAGCGTTGCGTCTCCACCGTCATCAAGAAGAAGATTCGGCCCTGAGCCGTCGGGCCAGACAAGCGCCTGGTCCGTGCACCACCAGTACTCCTCGAGCGTCTCGCCCTTCCAGGCGTAGACGGGCGTGCCCTGCGGATTGTCGATCGTGCCGTTCTTGCCGACGACGACGGCCGCAGCGGCG
>DATLDF010000006.1:0-4963 GCA_035525975.1 Gemmatimonadaceae bacterium | reverse complement strand
CGCATCGAGCAGCTGGAGAAGGAAGCGCGAAAGCTTGGTGCTTCCAGCCAGTCGAGACTTGCAGACATAGGGGCTCTTAAATCGACTGTCGCCCAGCTGAAAGAGATGTCCGATCGACAAAGAGGCGAGATCGAGCGAATGGCGCTTCAGTACGATTCACTCTCTCGAGTCAGCCAGGGCTACGTACGCAGCGCTGTTAATCTGCAGGCCGTGCTGACCGAAAAAGTCGAGGCGCAGGAAAGCGTTTTCGTGGCTGTAGGTTCTGCAAAAGATCTGGCTCGCCAGGGCATTATTCGCAAACGCGGCGGCATTGTTGGAATAGGCTCGACGACCACTCCGAGTCTTCCCTTCAAACAAGCGCTGTTCAAGCCGCTGAGAATGAGCGCCGATACAGTGATTGACTTACCCAACCCGTCCGCTACGTACAGGGTTCTTACCAGCCAGAACGCTGCCGGCGCAGGCGGCGCAGCGTTGCATCGGCTTAGCGGGAAACTCGTTATCCATGATCCCAAGTTGTTCTGGCGAGATGCGCGCTACCTGATAATCGTCGAACGATAGGGACTCTAACGAACCTGAGGCCTGTCGCGACCTCTCGTCCTCTCTGTCATTCGACGAGCCGAAGCGGCCCCAAACACGGTATCATGGCCGGTCGCAGGGATGGACTGAGCCTTGGCTCAACCTCCAGTGCATTTTGGGGTCGGCGCAACTCCGTCGGTCTCTTCCGTCGCTGGCGGGAGGCATTTTGTCTATCTCAAGGAAAAAAAGTGACGCAGTTGGTAACATCCCGAATAGTCATGCAATCGCGAAAGCTCATTAGCCTAGCTGCGGGCCTCGCCTTTCTGGTCGTCGCTGCTTGCAGCGCCAGCGGCGAAACGGAGCCCGGCTCAAACTCCGAAGACATTCGATTCGAGTTCATAAACACGGGGCCTTGTACCCTGGTCTTCAATTTTGCGGGCGGCGTCGCCACTCCCACGACGGGAACCGATCACGTCCCCTCAATCGGAGCCCGAAACGACGTTCCCATTTACGGTGCCGGGTCCGTAAGCATCCAGATCAGGTCCGCGCCTGCCGGTAGTTTCAATTGTGGTTTCAAGCTGGGATTCACGCGTGGAGCACCATATGTGCTGAAAGATCCGTTTCTTCCGACGGGTTATTGCGGCGGAGACGGATCGATTGTGACTCAGCCTGCTCCGGGCAGGCTCACTTCGTATTCAGGACAGGTCGTGGCGAGCAGCAGCGAGCATTGTTGAAAAAGAGGCAGCAGTGATGATGCGGTCGAGCGCCATCGGTTAAACTCAGGCGGGTGCAACAATGGAATGCCGCCAGGGATAAGCTGTCGTCTCGGTCCATCTGACAAACAGGAGCATGAAAAGGGGCCTCAAGAAAAACGCTCCATCGCCTGAGTGACGATGGAGCGTCTAGATAGAAAGTCGGGGCGACTGGATTTGAACCAGCGACCTCCTGCTCCCGAAGCAGGCGCGCTACCGGGCTACGCTACGCCCCGATGATAGCTGCTCCAGCCGTCCAGCACTCGAGCAAGCGTAACATAATCGCCTACGCCTTGGGCACCAACACCCGCGCCGCAAGCGGCTCAACCGTGATCTCAAAGGGCGAATCCCCGATAAGCTCACCATCGGCCTGACCAAGCCGCGGCGGAATCGTCTCGACCCTGAAAACGGAGCCGGAGACGTAACGAATTGCCGGATCAGCGGCGAAGTTCTTACGGGCCATTCTCCACAGAATCCTTGCCGCATCGATCCGATTTTCCGGCGAGTAGATGCACGCGTTCAGAAGGCCATCGTCCCGCAGAATTCCGTCGCCAAACGCCAGCAGATCGTTCATCACCGCGCCGAAATTCGCGATCAAAACGGCCGACGCCCGCTGCTCGATGAGCTTTCCGTCCACGGTCAGTTTCACGACGAACTTTTCCAGGCTCACAAACGCCCGCGTCGCCGCGATCACATAAGCGAAAAACCCGATCCTGCGCTTCAGCGGCCCCGGAGCGTACGCGATCATCGTCGCATCGAGACCCACTCCCATGCCTATCATGAACCGGTGCCCCGTCGAGAGTCGACCGAGATCGACTCTCGCTTCGTCGCCGGCAAGAAGCTCTTTTACCGCTCTCTTGACGTTTCCCGACGTGCCAAGAGTTCGGGCGACGACATTTCCAGTTCCACCCGGAAGGATCCCCACGGGCGGACCGGTGTGCGAAAGCGCACCGACGACCTCGATCGCCGTACCATCGCCGCCCAGCGTAAAGACGGCATCGAATTCCGCCCCATGTCTGGCCGCGAGCTCCGCACCGTGGCCCGGTGCAACAGTGGTCATTATCTCGAGCGTCACACCTGCTTCATTGAATCCATCAGTCGCTCGCTTGACCATTTTTGACCCGCGGCGCGACGCAGGATTCACAATGAGCAGAACGCGCCTGAATCTCGCTTCCGTCACGCTTCTTTCTCGCTCCGCAATCGTTGAGGCATAGCCTGAAGTTATTCCGTGGGGTTCACAAGCGTGAGCAGGACCGCGTGGCATCTCGAGGGGTATGCAATGCCAAACCCCTCACTCTATACTTGTAGATGATGCCAATCGCCCGACTTTTTCTGATCGCAGCGCTCGCAATTCCGCTGCGAGCGAACGCGACCAACGCTGGTCCCACCGGTCTCTTTGTAGCGACGCTGCTCAATCGCCACCCGTTGCCGCGCATCGAGCGAGTTCCGTCACAGGACGGCTGGGAGCACTGGTTCAAGCTGGAACGGGGACTGATAACATTGCGTCCGGACGGCCGTTTCATCGCTTCGTTCAAATACTATAGACAGCACGTTGCTCCAAGAGCCGCGGTTCGGCCCGGCCCACTGCTCAACGAGACTTACAAGGGAAAGTTTTCCGTCAGGGGAACGCAGATCACGTTCCAGCCCGATCCGAACAAGCAGAGCAGGCACCCGCCGCCGATCGTCGGAACGATCAACGGCGACAACATGAACATCCCGTACATCGTTGCCCAAGGTCAGAGCACGCATCCCTTAAGGATGGACATGAAAAAAGAAGGGAATTGGTAGTTCCCAGTTCCCAATAGTGGTCTCCCGATCTCCCACGTCTTCCACTCCTCCCTGATGAGCCGTTCCGCTCTTTCCGCAGTTGCATGCGCAACGATCCTCCTCGCCGCCTGCACGACGACTCAAGCGCCGACGCCCGCGAATGCTCCACTGCGTTTCCTCCTCATCAATGACGTCTACTTCGGCGACACCGTCAGAGACGGAACTGCCGGACTCGCGAGAGTAGCCGCGCTTCGCGATTCGCTGGCGACAACAGGACCTGCCACCTTCGTGCTGGCCGGCGATTTCCTGAGCCCGAGCCTGCTCAGCAAATGGTACCGCGGCGAGCAGATGATACAGGAGCTCAACGCCGCAAAGGTCGATCGAGTCACGTTCGGCAACCACGAGTTCGAGCTCGACCGCGACACTCTCATCTCTCGCGTCGCCAATTCGCGATTCAAGTGGACGTCCGCCAACTGCATGATGGCGGAGGGCACTCCGTTCCCTGGAGTGTCACGCTGGGATACGAGCACGATCAGCGGCGCGAAAGTTGGCGTTTTCGGCATCACACTCGTGAGCGACTATCGACGCTACGTTAAGTGCAGCAATGCCGACAGCGCAGCGCACGTCGCAATCGCCGAGCTCAAGGGTGCTGGCGCCGAAGTGATCTACGGTTTGACGCATCAGACGAAGGAGGCCGACAGCCTCCTCATGCTCCGCGAGCCGGACATCAACTTCATACTCGGCGGACACGAGCACGAGTGGCATCGCATCATCCTCGGCGGCCGCCGATTGATCAAGGCCGATGCGAACTCACGAACGGCGCAGCTGCTCACGCTCACCCGAACTTCGACAGGCTGGGCGCAGACTGACGAGCTTATCAAGATCGACAAGAAGCTCCCGTTCGACCCGGCAACGCAGAAGGTTGTCAGCGCGTGGAACGACAGCATCGTGAAGCGCCTCGGCCCAGAGCGGGTTATCGCAACAACGGAATTCCCGATCGACGGTCGCGATGCAGTCAATCGCGCGCGGGAATCAGCACTCGGCGACCTGGTTACTGACGCGATGCGAATTGGCACGGGTTCGGACGCGGCCATCATGAATTCAGGAACGATGCGCATCGACGATGTCCTGGATCCCGGTCCGATCACGAACTACCAGCTCGAATCCATTTTCCTGTTCGCCGATGAAACACGGATCATGACGTTCCCCATTACTGGAGCGAGACTGCGCGAGGTTCTCGAGCACGGTGTTGCGGAAGGCTCAGTAGGGAAGGGCCCGTACCTGCAGGTTTCGGGACTGAAGTACACCTGGGACCACAGGAAACCAACGGGATCCCGAATCGTCGGCGACATAAGGAAGACTGACGGCACCGTGATCAAGGCAACCGACACGATAAGGCTTTCGATGAACGTGTACCCCGCGTGCGAGGGCGGCGACGGATACGTTGTGCCCGAAGCAAAACCGTCCTGCGATGCGCGCGCGAATACTCCGCGTGCAGTGGACCTTGTGCTGAAACACGTGACTCAGAATCCCGGCGGAAAGGTCCAAACACCTCCAGCGGGCCGCGTCACCAGAATGTAGTTCTGCTTGGCGGCAGTCAGAGTCTGGCTTTTGGCGACAACTTCCTTACAACCGCTGTACTGACTCCACCTCTAGCGTGTGTGCATCTTCTCCATGACCCAATAACCCATCCAAGTCATGACAAACCGCAGGGAATTCCTGAAGCAGGGAACGCTCGTCGCCGGAGCTATTGCTGCCGAAGCAGCGTTCCGAAAGGCGCACGGGCTGACGCCACTGCCAAAAGAGCCGGAGACTCCGGCAATGGACGCGGCAACGCGCGACCTGATGATGGACGCGCTCAATGCCGCAAAGCTCGCGGGCGCCAGCTACGCCGATGTTCGCATCGGACGCTATCTCCAGAACTTCGT
>DATLDF010000004.1:0-16313 GCA_035525975.1 Gemmatimonadaceae bacterium | reverse complement strand
GATCAAAAAGGAAGCGATCTCAGTGAGCTCGGCCCCCGAAGTAGTCGACCGTGTCTGGCAGACTGCCAAGGATCTTGGACATGAGGATGTTTTTCTCCCTGTAGAGCAGGGCGGAATTACCGATGATCACGTGCCTCTTCTCAAGGCGGGAATTCGCGTAATCGACGTAATCGATATTGATTATCCGTACCATCACCGGCCAACTGATACTCTCGATAAGATCTCGGCCAGGTCGCTGTCGATTGTGGGTGATGTGGCCGAGGCATTGTTGCGATAGAAAAACAAAAACGGGCCTCTCGGCCCGTTGTTTCGATGCGTCGAGTTGCGGATTGATGCAAGAGATCCAGCACACTTGGAGTAGCATCGGGAATGCCGACCCCCGGAGAACGCAAAGCCCTCGTCTTCCTCGGCGCCGTCATCGTTCTCGGCGGAGGGATGCGCGCCGCAAAGTCGGTCGGGGGCTCAAAGCCCGCCGGGGCAGAAGCCAGAGCGGCGATTGACGCCCAGATAGAAGCCGTTGACTCCGCCAGAAAGTCCGGCAAAAAAAAGAAGGGCAGGAAGCCCAAGGGCCGGATTGTTACCAAGGTAGAGGTCCAGGCAGTCCCTTCGATTATCGACCTGGACGTCGCTACGGCCGAGCAAATCGAGACTTTGAGGGGAATCGGGCCGGCGATGGCCAAACGCATCGTCGAAGACCGGGACAGCCTTGGCCCGTTTGGCAGCCTCAAGGGTCTCGAGAGGGTCCGCGGAATCGGCCCAAAACTGGCCGCTAGAATCGACTCCAGCGTAACCTTTTCCCTCGTACCGCGTCTTTCTCCCACAGAGTCACCAGGGTCCAGTCTGCAGAGAGGCGGACGACGACCTCGTCGGGGGAAAGCTTGACAGCACCTGCGGTAGTTGCCGAGCGGATCGGGGATTTACTCGTCCGCGAGGGCATGATTACGCGCGACCAGCTCAATATCGCGCTACAGGAACAAAGGGAAAACGGTACTCGCATAGGCTACAATCTCGTCGCCCTTGGAATGATCAAGGAGACCGACCTGACGAGAATGCTGGCGCGCCAGTATCGCATGCCCGCGGTCGACCTTTCGAGTTTCGAGGTCGACCCAAAAATCGCGCGTCTCATCCCCGGCGATATGGCGACGAAGCACCTCGTGCTTCCCCTCAAGCGCGACGGACGAACTCTCACAGTTGCCATGGCCGACCCCACCGGGGCCAGCCTCCTCGAAGACCTGAAGTTCATCACTCGCTGCGACATATTCCCCGTCATCGCCGGCGAGTACACGCTCCGCAATGCAATCGAGCGGTACTACGAGTCGAACGAAGCACAGATGGAATCCCTGCTCAAGGACATCACCAAGCTGAACGAGGGTGATGTCGAGCTGGTCGAGCAGATCGACGAAGACATGACTGCTGCGGCGATGGCGATCGCCGTTCAGGACGCGCCTGTCGTGAAGCTCATCAACGCGCTGCTGACCGACGCGGTAGCGCGTGGAGCTTCCGACATTCATTTCGAGTGCTTCGAGCACGAGCTGCGAGTGCGGTACCGCATCGACGGCGTGCTCCAGGAAATCATGAAGCCGCCTCTCAAGCTGCGGTCGGCGCTGATTTCCCGCTTCAAGATCATGGCGAACCTCAACATCTCGGAACGCCGGATTCCTCAGGACGGACGCATCAAGCTGAAAATCCTGAACCGCGTCATCGACTATCGCGTGTCGACTCTTCCGACGCTCTTCGGCGAAAAGGTGGTGCTCCGAATTCTCGACAAGGGCAACCTCAACCTCGACCTGCAGGGCTTCGGTATCGAGCCGCGCGCAGAGCGTGAGATTCTCGACGCTATCGCGAACCCTTACGGAATGGTGCTCGTCACCGGTCCGACGGGTTCAGGAAAGACCACGACACTGTACTCGGCTCTGTCGAAGGTGAACAGCGTCAACGTCAACATCATGACCGCGGAAGATCCCGTCGAGTACAACCTGTTCGGTATCAACCAGGTGCTCGTCAGATCGGAAGTCGGAATGACGTTCGCCGCTGCGCTCCGTGCGTTCCTCCGTCAGGATCCGAACATCATCATGGTCGGTGAGGTGCGTGACCTTGAAACCGCGAGCATCGCGACCAAGGCAGCGCTCACTGGCCACCTTGTTCTCTCGACGCTGCACACGAACTCGGCGCCTGAGACGGTTACCCGTCTGCTGGACATGGGAATCGAAAGCTTCAACGTGGCGTCAGCGATCAACCTAATCGTCGCGCAGCGCCTCGTTCCGAAGATCTGCGTTCATTGCGCCGAGAAGTACACGCCCGAAGAGGCAGAGCTTGCGGTTGCGAAGGTTAATCCGAGGATGACGCTCCGCGAGCTCAAGTTCAGTGACGTCGCTCTGGCCGACACCAAGCCTCGCGCAACGAAGCACGCGGCGCCGCACCTCGCGAAGGTTACGCTCGATACGCCGATTGGCGAGCTCCCCTTCTTCCGTGGTAAAGGCTGCGAGGCCTGTCAGGGAACTGGTCTGAAAGGCCGGCAGGGACTGTACGAAACGATGAACATGACGCAGCCGTTGCGTCGTCTGATCATGAAGAACGTTGGCGCTGCCGAAATCGCGGCCTGCGCCATTTCAGAAGGCATGCTGACCCTTCGTATGGATGGGTGGCTCAAGGTCATCAAGGGAATCGCTTCGCTCGACCAGATCGTCCGGGAAACGGCCATCTAATGCAACGCAATAGCTTACCTGTTGCCCATCCGGTCGTCCTTGAACTGATGAAGCGCTACGCAATCAGGAGATCGCAGTCATGACAGCACCACTAACGGCGCCAGGCCCAACCGAAGCCCCGAAGGCTCCCGCGGCGATGGAGCCGCCTCCGCCACACCCGATTGCCGGAAGAGCACCGCCGGCGATGGGCCTCAATCTGCGCACGCTCCTCGAGGAGATGGTAACAGTTGGCGCCTCCGACCTGCACATCGTAGCGGGCGAGTGCCCCAAGCTCCGCATTGATGGCGAGATCACGAGCGCCCGTTCCGGCGGCATCCTCGGCCCAAAAGACACGCTACAGCTTGCTTACTCGGTTCTAACCGAGAATCAGAAGAAGCGTTTCGAGACCGAAGACGAGCTCGACTTCTCGTTTGGCATTGCCAGCCTCGCCCGTTTCCGCGGCAACTGCTTCAGGCAGCGCGGATGCGTGTCGATGGTCATCAGGCAGATCCCGTTCTCAATCAAAACGTTCCAGGACCTCGGACTTCCTCCTGCCATCGCAAAGATGGCAGAGAAGCCGCGGGGTCTCGTTCTGGTTACAGGACCGACGGGCTCGGGAAAGTCGACGACTCTCGCGGCGATGATCGACAAGATCAATCGCGAGCGAAAGGGCCACATCATCACTGTCGAAGACCCGATCGAATTCATTCATAAGCATCAGGGCTGCCTTATCAACCAGCGTGAGGTCGGCACCGACACGAAGTCTTTTGCCAACGCACTCAAGTACGCGCTCCGGGAAGATCCAGATGTGATCCTCGTGGGCGAAATGCGCGACCTGGAAACGATTCAGGCCGCGCTGACTATTGCAGAAACCGGTCACCTCGCGTTCGCCACGCTGCACACGAACTCGGCGGCCGAGGCGATCAACAGAATCATCGATGTGTTCCCGTCGCACCAGCAGTCGCAGGTGCGTGCGCAGCTCGCGTTCGTGCTCGAGGGAATCGTGACGCAGGCGCTCGTTCCGAAGGCGGGTGGACGGGGTCGCGCAATGGCAGCCGAAGTTCTGGTGGTGACGCCGGCAATTCGCGCGCTGATTCGTGACGACAAGGTTCACCAGATTTACTCGTCGATGCAGTCCGGCAAGAAGTTCGGAATGCAGACGCTGAACGATGCACTGTATGCGCTCTATATGAGCAAGGAAATCACGGCTGAGGACGCGTTGAAGGTGACGAGCTCGCCCGATGAATTCCTGCGAATGATTGGAAAGGAACCAGGTAACGAGGAAAAGCCGTCGTCTCCGGCGTCACGTCCCCTGACCGGTGGACTCGCCGGGCGGCGGTAGTTCTATCTGTCGCTTGCGTCGCCAGCCGAGAGGGGGTGGCGGCGCGAGTGATGGAATTTCGCAAAGCAGAACGGCGGTACCCGTTGTCCGTTACCAGATCCGCGTTACCGGGTGCCCGGTGAGCAGGTACCGGGTAACCATGATCGGATAACAGAAACCAGATATCAGAAACCAGGTCTTTTTATGGCGACATTTACATATACTGCCCGCTCGTTTGCCGGCGAAATGCGAACTGCAACACTCGAGGCGCCATCACGCGATGACGTGATTGCGCAGCTGAGAAAGCAGCGGCTCAACGTCGTCAAGATCGATGAAGCGATACCGAAGAAGCCGAAACGCGGCAGCATCAAGATGCGCGACATTGTCATCCTGACCCGCCAGTTCTCGACGATGATCAACGCCGGTCTTCCGCTCGTGCAGACAATGAACATCCTGGCCGAGCAGAGCGAGAACAAGGTGTTGTCGGACATCATGCGGAAGGTGGTGTTCGACGTGGAATCAGGAAACACAGTCGCCGATGCACTGGGCAAACATCCCCAGGCATTCAGTGGACTCTACGTGAACATGGTCGCCGCAGGTGAGGCTGGCGGTATCCTCGACACTATCTTGATGCGACTTGCGACGTTCATGGAGAAGAACGACGCGCTGATCAGGAAGGTCAAGGGCGCCATGATTTATCCGGGCGTCATCATGTCCGTCGCGTTTGTTGCCGTGACCGTCCTGCTCATCTTCGTGATTCCGGTGTTCGAGAACCTGTTCTCGTCAGCCGGATTGGCGCTTCCGCTGCCGACTCGAATCGTGATGGGCGCGTCGAGGTTCCTGAAAGGCTACTGGTACGTCGTCCTGGCCTCGGTTGCGATAGCTGTGTTCCTGTTCAGGAAGTACAACGCGACTTCCGACGGCAAGCTCAACGTCGACAGGTTCATGTTGAAGATCCCAGTACTCGGCGACGTGCTGAGAAAGTCCGCCGTGTCCCGCTTCACTCGCACGCTTGGAACGCTGATCAGCTCGGGCGTCAGCATTCTCGATGGCCTGGAGATTACAGCGAAGACAGCGGGCAACAGGGTTGTGCAGGATGCGATCATGGAATCGCGGTCGTCAATCGCCGGTGGTGACACCATCGCCGCGCCGCTCAAGAAGTCGGGAGTGTTTCCGCCCATGGTTATCTCGATGATCTCGGTCGGTGAGCAGACAGGCGGACTCGACGAGATGCTGTCGAAGATTGCCGATTTCTACGATGAGCAGGTTGATACTGCTGTCAGCAACCTTCTGTCACTGCTCGAGCCGATCATGATCGTGTTCCTCGGCGTCGTGGTTGGCGGAATGGTGGTGGCGATGTACCTGCCGATCTTCGACATGATCAACGCAGTGCAATAGAAGGATCGCGTCTCGAAGGGATTCGCCGCGTGAGCCTGAACCGCGCGTTGTGCAGCATCCTGTCCGTCGCCGCGATTTTAGCAGGGCGACGGGCAGACTCACAAACCCCGTTATCAGTTGAGGCCGCCGTCCCTCACGAATACTCTGGTACGTTCTACCAGAACTTCGGCGAAAGCCTCTTTTTTCCATGCGGACAGCGTCTATGGGACCAGCCGCTGGCAGCGAGCTTCGCCTCGGGAACGCCTGAACTCCTTCGATATTCGATAGCAGGTTGGGGCTTTCCAAACGTTATCCACGACATCCGTGTTCGAGGGAGAATGTGGTATCAATTCCCCCGTGATTCGGCGCCCGGCAATGAGATGGATTTTCAGCGTTCGCACCTGCGGGTTGATGATGTGCTCGAGATCGGCGAGCCGGGGTCGATCTGCAAGGAATTCAACCCTTTGCCGACACCATACGCCGGAAGTGGCAAGACGGCGACGCGGCTGATTGCCGCTGGGGCATCGAACGACCGGTCGCTCGTCGCCTTGATGGAAAACGGTGGCGATATCACCATCTGGCGTACGGGTGACGGCAAGCTCGTCCGCCGATTTGCAAGCGGCCATCACTTTCAGCCTGAGAGCGGAGAAGGTTTGCTTCTCTTTAACCCTCAGAATACGCTTCTGGCCGAGGGCGGGGTCGATGGCTTTGTAAGGGTATGGAGCGTTCCCAAAGGGAAGTTGCGTTTTACACTTTCACACTCAGCAACGCGCGATTCTCTTCGCGATTCAACGGGTCGCAATGTGCTGAATTTTTCTGCTGCGCACGTGTATCAGATGGCATTTACTCATGACGGCAAGTTGCTCGGGACGACCGGTGGCTGGCGGGCTTATACATGGTCGATGAAGACGGGAAAGGTCGTTGCGACATTGAGTGGGACCGGCAAGGATGGCTTGAGGCGCCCAACGCACATTGTGACTGCGCTACATCCAACACGCTTCATCACCAGCGACGAATCGGGCGCACTCAATGTTTACCTGCCTACGGATGGAAGGCCGCTACTGAGCGCGAGCGCCAAAGCAAGCCCTTTTGGGAAGCTTGCCGCGAGTCCGGATGGGCGGTGGATCGTTTATCGAATCGGCTACGATTCTCTCGCAGTATGGTCCGTGCGCGAGGGGAGAACGACAATGCGATTCTCTCCGCCTCCCTTTATGGGTACCGCCGTTTTCAGTCCTGACAGCAAGCGCTTCGCGATCGCGGGGTTTTCAGATGCACTATTCATATGGGAGGTGGAATCAGGCCGGCCGGCGGCTAGCGTCCATGGATTGGCTCGCGGGGCAACCGACTTCTGGTTCAGCGCTTCGGGCGATTCGATTGTCTACCAATCGCAGTTCGCCAAGGAGCTGTATGTAGTCCCGACTCTTTCTTCGCAGCTCGCTCGATTCAAGTCTGGACTTCGGCGTTGATATTTGCCGATCTTCGACATGATCAACGCAGTGCAGTAGGAGCTTTCAGCCCGCTGCCGCGATGACCTGAACGGCGACCTGATATCCAAGATGCAGCGGCCCGCCAGTCGGTATTACCGATCTGGCGGGTTTGCTTTCTCCGAGCACTTCGGCATAGGCAGCGTTGACCCGAGGCCAAAGCTCGACGTCCGCAACAAAGAGCGTGACGAGAAGAGCGCGTGTAAGACTGCTGCCTGCTTCCTTCAGGATCTCTTCTGCATTCATCAGTGCCTGTTTCAGCTGCTTTTCAACCGGATCTGTTGGAAGCACGTCGCCGCTTAGCGATTTTGGAAGCTGGGTCGCAACGTAGATCACGCCGCCGTAGCTCACCGCCTGACTATAGTGGCCGGCCGGATCGGGAGCGCGATCGGTACTGATTCGGGCAATGTTGCTGTCGATCATTTGTCAGGTTCGGCGGTCAATTCAATGAACGGCATTGTCTCGTGATTCCAATCGAATCGGTCGGGATGAAAAACGTGCGCTAACACCTCGATTCCTTCGGCTACTCTTGGACCGGGTCGCGCAAAGTAAGCGTTGGCGTCGACTGCGAATATGCGTGCGCCCGGAATGCTGGGTATTCGCCTCGCGGCATCAGCTGCCTGCGCGATTCCGTAACCGCAAGGCGCAACAATCACGATGTGTGGCGAAGCGGCGACTACGTCGTCCCAGGAAAGCCGAACTGAATCCGAGCTTGGGCGGCCGTTTGTGTCTTCACCTCCGGCAAGCGCAATCATCTCCGGAACCCAGTGGCCAGGGGAAAACGGCGGATCCGTCCACTCGAGGAAAGCGACTCGCGTGACAGGAGCTCCACGCACGGCTTCAACAACGGCACGGACGCGTTGATGATTGCGTTCGATCAATGCATCTGCCTCTACGATTCTGTTGACTACGCGACCGACGTCTCGAATGTTGCCTTCTATCTCCGCAAGATTACGCGGTGTCAGATAGAGAACCTCAGGCTTTGCCGGCAGCGTCTTCAAGGCCTGCGTCAGCTCCGTCCCCGAAGGTGCGCAGACCTGACACAAGTCCTGCGTGAACACGACATCGGGGTTCAATTCGCGCAGGAGCTTCTCGTCAACCTCGTAAAGGCTTCTTCCGCTCGCGAGATGCGACGCGACAGCGGTGTCGATCTCCTGCTGCGTCATCTCGCCTATCGGCAGCGCCGGCTTGCTGACAATCGGCAGCGCCTTCACTTCGGCGGGGAAATCACACTCATGCGAGCGTCCGACCAAGTCCGCGCCGGCCCCGATGGTGTAGGCGATCTCAGTAGCTGACGGAAGAAACGAAACAATGCGCGGCATTGCTGAAAACTATCCAGTGAGGGGGGTCTGTGTTTCCATGTAGTACTCTACTAAGAGCGTTCACCGAGACTCGGGCTCCATGACGGCGTTCCGCTTTTGATTCGCCTTTTTTAATCAGATCCGCGTCCAACTTGGTTCAACCAGAGGAGACGCAAGCGAGTGTGGATGCCGAGGCGCTTTGTTTAATCGCGCGCGATTGCGTCAAGTGACACGTGCCTCAGGGCAGCGCCTTCCATTGACCAGTGCCCAGCCGCGTGATCCGGTAGAACCCGCCGGCGCAGCAGTATTCGCCAGCCGGATTGTCAGGGGGGAACACCAATCTCTCCGTTCCCGGTTCAATCGGACGCGAGTCGTGATGTCGTTGCGCAGTTGCGGCGGCATCGGCACGCGTTCCAGCCTTGCCGACCATCGTCATGGTGTCCTTGCTCGTCCCGTACTCAATCAGCCAGCGGTCGGCCACTTTTGTCTCTTGTCTGAAAAGAGGGTTTGTCCCGCAATCCCATCACAACAACAAAGTCCGGCAGGCCAGCCATCGTGCTTCACGGCAGAAAGTACGCTTGCGAAAGGCTTTCTGTTGCGGCAGGCGCACGCCAAAACGACATTGACGTCAGAAACTTATGTGTGTAATACCGTCGCGCGCGAGTGAACAGGGATTGAGATAAGACGGCCGAGAAGTTCCGAGGTAACTACTGCTTTCGAATGGAATCCCTGCCAACCGAGGTGCTGTCGGCAGCGATGTAACCACCATTCTCAACTGAACCGATCATCTCCAGTCGCTCACGCGAATTGACTTCGAGCTTCGGCATCGAGAGCTGCCACTCGTTGACGATCCACGTCCCCGACATGGTGCGCCGGAATTTTGCAAAGCCACCTGGTTTGAACCTAGTGAGAATTCCGGCATTCACGAAGACAAACCTTACGTCGCGGAGCTCTGCGCTTTTTTCGTCAACCCATAATACGCCGCGGATGTCAGATTGCTTTCGGTTGGGTACCGGCTCAAACGCGACCCCGATCTGTCCGGCGCGGCCACGCGGGTCGCGCAAAACCTTGAAACAATGCGTTGCGGCAAAGCCGTCGGAGAGGAGGACAGTTTCGTCGGGTGCGAAGTACTCCCATCCGGCTGATTCGTTTCCCCTCACATACCCGAGCGTAAGGAGTGACGCGGGATCGATGGCGCCAAACGGCCGCCTGTCTGTAATCGGTATCGCTGACGTGCGGTTGGAAACGACCTCGCCATTCCTGCCGATCTCCCGCTTGTACGTTCGCATTGTGCCCAGGCCTGACAGGTCACTGGATGTCAGCTGACTCGCGCGGAGCGCAATTGCGATTGCGTCCCAGACAGTCGATAGTGCCTGAGCATCGCGTTTGATCTCACCGCAGTGTGCAGATGCAGAGACGATCATCGTGTTGAGAACGATCTTTTCCGATTCGACACGAAGAACCAGCTCGCCCTTGAACGGGAGTGTGACGGGATCGGAGAGAAACGGTCGAAAGCCAATTCGACGGACGCGCACGCGGTACGCACCCGGCGCGGACCCGATGGTGATGATTCCGCTTGCAGAGCTGAGCCCTTCGGCGACTACCCGACTGCCCTCGAGGAGTGCGACCAGGGCGCCGGCTATCGGCGCGCCGTTGCCGGCATCGAGCCGGACACGGAGCTGTGCCGTGGATTGCGCGTGTGCTGTCGCGGCGGCGAGTGAGAGAATCGCGGCGGCAGCGATTGACACCAGGTTTCTGCGCATGGGGTCCAAGATAAGTGTAAAACAGGGGTGGATAGGTTTTTCTCGACAAACAACAGTTTATTCCGGGTTTGTGCCCACCTTCAAAGATTTTTCTTGACAAAAGTCTTGCGCTAATACGTATTGGCATCCGTCCGACCGGCCGTCTAACGCCATCCAAAGCCATTCCCCCACCCGGGGAGGAGTCCGAATGACCCGCTCTAGAAGTCTCTTTTCCACGGTTCTCGTCGCCATCGGCGCCATGATCCTGGTCGCTTCAGCTCCATCCTCAGCCTCAGCACAAACCGGCAGAATCTCGGGAACGGTCACCGATTCCACCCGCGCCGCGCTCGCCGGAACGCAGATCTCGGTTGTCGGTACGCGGCTCAGCGCCACAAGCGATGGCAGTGGACACTACAGCATCGGCGGCGTACCGGCGGGCACCTACGACGTCAGGGTCCAGCGCATAGGCCAGCGCGCCCGGGTCGTCTCTGGTGTGGTCGTCACCGCGGGGGCAGATACCCGCGTCGACGCAGCACTCGCAACCGTTCCGCTGTCACTCGGCGGCATGGTCGTCTCGGCATCAAGACGCGCTGAAAAAATTACCGACGCCCCTGCGACGATTACCAGGATCGACGCAGCCGCGATCGCCAACACAGTCGGCAACTCCTTCGCGCCGGCGCTGAAAGAAGTGAAGGGAATCGACTTCATTCAGGTCGGCGTCACTGCAGTCGCCGTCAACGCACGCGGGTTCAACTCGGCGTTCAATAACCGCATGCTGATGATGGAAGACAACCGGATCTCGGTTCTGCCGGAGAATGGACTTCCAGTCGGCACGTTTACCACAACATCGAAGGTTGACCTTGCCGGGATCGAAGTTCTTGTCGGTCCCGGTTCTGCCTTGTATGGCCCGGACGCATCAAACGGCGTGCTCACATTGAGCACGAAGGATCCCCGCGAATTTCCCGGAACGATTCTCGAAGCCGCGGGGGGTGCACGCAATTTCGTCGACATTCAGGGTCGCCAGGCCGGCGTCTTCGCCAACGGCAGCTTCGGCTACAAGGTTTCGGGTGAATACCAGCAGGCGAAGGATTTCGAGAACAAGAACATCTACGCCCCAATAGTTACAGGCGGGTCGCCGTCTCCGGAGCTCAACGCCGACTGGGATACGAACGTCATGCGAGGCAGCGGTGCGCTCGTCTACTACATGCCGAATCTCTCGCGATTCGAGGTAACCGCTGGCGCCAGCAAGTCCAACGGCATCGGACAGACGAGTGTCGGCCGTAACCAGCTCGTCGATTGGCAGTATCGCGATGCGCAGCTCAAGTTCACGCATCCCAACTGGTTCGCCCAGGTCTACGGCACTCAGTCACTCTCGGGCGACACATATCAGCTGAACGCATACTCACAGAATCGCCTCCGCTATCCAACGATCAGTGAAGATTCAGTAAAGCATCTTTCCGACTTTCCGGCTGAAGGCCGACTGATGGCAGCCGAGATTCAGAACACATTCGTCGTCCCGCAGGTGAACGGTCTTCGCCTGACTTGGGGGGGACAATTCCGCCACGACATCGTAAGCTCGAAGCGCCAGTGGCTCGTGGATCGTAACACGGGCAAGGACATCACCACGGATCAGAGGGGCGTCTACGGCCAGGCTGATTTGCCGATCACCACGATGCTGCGCGCCGTGTTCGCCGCCCGCTATGACAAGCACGAGCTGTTTGATGGCCAGTTCAGCCCGAAAGCTGCTCTCCTCTTCACGCCAATGGTCGACCAGACATTCCGCGTGACCTACAACCAGGCATTCAAGTCGCCCACAGTTCTCCAGTACGGGTTCTTCTTTCCTGACTTCGCTCCGCTCGTCGGAGTATTTGGAAATCCAAACGGGTACCAGATCAAGACGGCAAACGGAACTGTCGTCAATACTATCGATCCGATTGAGCCCGAGCGGAATACGACCTGGGAGCTTGGATACAAGGGTGTGCTTGCGGACCGTTTGTTCCTCGACATCACCGGTTATCGCTCGAACTTCAAGAAGTTCATGAGTCCGCTCGTCATCATCGCCAACCCGCTGCTCGCGACGCCGACTTTCGCTTTCGACTCCAAGACCGGCAAGCAGCTCACCGGATCGACGGGTGGCATCCAGATCCCGCTCACGTACTTCAACGTGGGGAATGCGCAGATCACGGGCACGGACATCGGCGCCAAGTTCCTCATCACGCCGACGATCGCGATAAACGGAACGGCCAGCCTGCAGAAGCTCGATACGATCGAGAGGAAGGCGACAGATCCTATCGAAGCCACATCGTTCAACAGCCCGACGACGAAGTTCAATGTCGGAATGGACTTCGCGAATCTCTACAACAACGTGCTTCGCGGCGGATTCACGGTTCGCTACGTGAACGGTTATCGCTTCCTGTCCGGGATCAACAACGGAAAGATCCCGACGTTCAGCACGTTCGACATAAGCGCCGGCTACAAGCTTCCAGCCCTCGGCGCCAGTATCAACCTCAGCGTGCAGAACCTGTTCGCCTGCCGCGGTGGCACAAATGCCATCAATGGCTGGCTCGCTGCGGCCAAGCCCCTCAAGTACACGCCGAAGCAGGAGTGCGGCATGGGCAAGAAGCACATCGAGATGATCAACATGCCGGAAATAGGCACCATGGCATTTCTCGGAGTTCGCTTCGACCGGTAGTTTTTTCCTCTCCTGTCGCCGGCGCTGATGCGGGCGGCAGGAGAGGAAGTCGGCCCTCCCCTACCAGCTTTTCACAAAGTGAGAGACCTGCGATGAATGTCGGGTCACTGCTGCCATGGCACGCCCGGTACCGTCCGGACCACCTCGCGGTGGTGTGCGGTGACGAGCGACTCAGCTTCGCGGAGCTGGAGTCTCGTGTAAACCGGCTTGCAAATGCGCTTTCGAGCCTTGGTCTCGGCAAGGGAGACAAGCTCGCACTCGTGCTCTCGAATTGTCCGGAGCTCCTTTACGCCTACCGGGCAGCTGCGTTGCTTGGGATTGTCACTGTTCCGCTCAGTCCCCTTCTTCGCGGCGCAGGATTGGTTTCGCTGCTCAGGGATTCCGAGTCCGCCGCCGTGATCGCCTCTGGTTCCATGGCTGAAGCTCTGGACGAAGCGCGCGCGGAGCTGCCTTTGATCGCCGACGAGAACTACGTGCTCGTCGGCGAGTCAGCGCACGCAGGTTACAGATACTACGGCGCTCTGGTTGCGGCCAGTTCCGATTCCCCGCCCGCATCAGTCGAGATCGACGGATCAGACATCTACAACATCGTGTACTCGAGCGGGACTACCGGATCGCCAAAGGGAATCGTTCACACGCACGCGATTCGTGCTGCGTATTGCACGATGTTCGCCGGAAGTTTTCGCTTTACGCCGGAAAGTGTCGTGATGCATGCCGGGTCACTCGTCTTCAACGGCGCGTTCGTTACGCTCATGCCGGCGTGGTACCTCGGCTGCACCTACGTGCTTCAGCAGAGATTCGACGCCATCGAGTTCATTGAGACCGTTGCGCGGGAGAAGGTGACGCACGTGATGATGGTTCCGTCGCAGATCGTTGCAGTGATGAATGCGCCAAACTTTTCCTCCGGCAAGCTTCAGTCGCTCCGCATGCTGTGCTCTGTGGGCGCCCCATGGCATCGAGAGCACAAGGAGAGGATGCTCCAGATCCTTCCTGAGTCGCTCTATGAGCTCTACGGGCTGACGGAAGGGTTCATCACCGTTCTGGACTCCAGTGATTTCGTCTCTAAGATCGATTCCGTTGGTTGCCCGATTCCGTTCAGCGAAATGCGCGTCATCGGTGACGACGGACAGGAATGTCCGTGCGGCGAAGTCGGCGAGATCACGGGTAAGAGTCCGATGCTGATGCCAGGGTACTACAAACGTCCAGACCTGACTTCACAGGCAATAGTCGATGGGTGGCTTCACACGGGAGACGTCGGCTTCGCCGATGCCGACGGTTTTCTCCACCTGGTCGACCGCAAGAAAGACATGATCATTTCCGGCGGAGTGAATGTTTTTCCAAAGGATATCGAGGAGATAATTGTGCAACACCCTGCAGTGCGAGAAGTGGCCGTGTACGGAATTCCAGACGACAAGTGGGGTGAGCGCCCCGTTGCCGCGGTGATCCTGGTCAACGATGGAGACGTCGACGCTGAAGAATTGCGGCAGTGGACGAACTCGCGCGTCGCTGCTCGCTATCAGCAGATCCACGAAGTCATCTTCACGAACGATTTTCCGCGAAGCACAGCCGGTAAAACGCTGAAGCGTGTCCTTCGCGAGACGCACGGATGTGCAGCGGTGACGGCATGACGAAGAATTTAAATGCAAACGGGAACGGTGCCGGCTCCGATGTGAACCGTTTCGTCACTATCGGCGGCCAGACAACTCACTACCTCGACTACCCGGGTCCCCAGCCCTCTGTCGTTCTTCTGCACGGCCTGTCGGCAAATGCAAACGAATTTTGCGGACTGGTTAACGCCGGGCTTGGTGCGTCGCACAGGGTAATCGCTCCGGATCTCAGAGGGCGTGGGCAGAGCGGAAAACCTGCTTCAGGCTACTCGATGGGCCAGCACGCCGCGGACGTGATCGCGCTGCTCGATCACCTGGGTCTCGATCGGGTGGTCATGGGCGGACACTCGTTCGGGGCGCTTCTCGCCATCTATCTCGCCGCGCATTTTCCCGAGCGCGTCAGCAGAATCATCGTCATCGATGCCGCGATAGTGTTTCACCCTGACGTCGTCGAGCTGCTGAAGCCGTCGCTTGCACGCCTCGCGCGTGTTCTGCCGTCGGCTGACGCATACATGGAAGAAATGCGCGCTGCTCCTCACGTCGTCGGGTTCTGGGATGACGCGATCGAAGGCTATTTCCGCGCGGAGCTGCACTCGAATCCAGATGGCACTGTCCAGTCGATCACAAGCGCGAACGCGGTGGAGCAGGCCCTCCTCGGCGTTCAGGTTGAGCCGTGGGCTGATCTCGTGGCTCGGGTGCGGCATCCGGCGATTCTCCTGAATGCTTCAGAGGGATTCGGCCCGCCGGGGAGCCCGCCACTGGTGCCGCCCGAGCACGCGAAGATGACGGCTGGGGCCTTCATCGATTGTCTGTATGTCCCGGTCCCGGGAAATCATTTGACTATGGTGTTTGGTGCGAACGCCGGCGTTGTAACTCGCGAGATCGAGCACTTTCTGGTGAATGGCGCCGGCGCGGCCAACGAGTGATCTTCGAGGTGTGGAACCTCGGGTCAGAAAAGTCACGACTCACGACGTTGCCAGGCGCGCCGGAGTGTCGCAGCCGACAGTCTCGCTCGTGCTCAGCAAGAACGTGCGCGCCCGCGTCTCGGCTGAGACGCGCGAGCGTGTTCTGCTGGCCGCACGCGACCTCGGCTACGTGCCCAATGTCGTCGCGCGGTCGCTTGTCAGCAGCCGCTCTTACGCAATCGGCGTGATCGTTCCCGATCTTCGAAATCCGTTTTTCGCTGAAGTCGTGAGCGGAGCCGAGCGCGTCGCGTCCGAGGAAGGGTACGCCGTGCTGCTCTGCGAAACGCGCGAAATTCCGCGAGAGCGGCACATGCAGGCGCTGCTCGAACGGCAGGTTGACGGAATCATGGTCGACGCCGTCGGCGCTGCGTCGATGCCGGAGCCCATGCTCGCGGGAGTGAACCTCGTTCTCATTGACGAGCCACCCAATCGCTGGCCAGGAGTCGCCAGTGATGCAATCGGCGCGGGCAAACTTGCCGCGGAGCATCTCTTGTCGCTTGGACACCGCAAGTTCGGCTTTCTGGGACCCGCAACGAACGTCCACGCGATTCGCATGCGCGAGCGAGGCTTTGTGTCGGCGCTCGCCGCGGCTGGGATCAGGCTCGAGTCCGCCGCGATGCGCCGCGTTCCGGCCACTGCCGCCGGTGGGCAGATTGGAATGCACGCTTTGCTGGCGTTGCCCGACAGACCCACTGCGGTGTTCTGCACCAACGACCTCGTTGCAGCCGGCGCGCTCAAGGTTTGTTCGCTCGACAACGTCAAGGTCCCCGACGAGATGTCGATTGTCGGCTGCGACGACATCGAGCTGGCATCGCTTCTGATTCCGTCGCTCACGACAGTCGCGATTCGCGCGCGTGAGCTTGGCGCACGCGCGGCGAGGCTTCTGCTTCATGGCCTCACTGCTGCCCAACCAGAGCCGAGAATCGGCAATCGTCCACAGAGAACGATTGCCTCACGGTTGGTTGTCCGCGGAACGACTGCCGCACCGCGAAGCGACAGCAGCAGTTGAGCGGGTCGCGTGAAGCCGTAATAACCGGGACGGGCTCGTACGTTCCAGAGCGGGTTGTCACAAACGCTGAGCTGTCCGCAATACTCGGCGAAGACATCGACGAGTTCGTTTCAATGACGCTTGGTATTCGT
>DATLDF010000073.1:0-31140 GCA_035525975.1 Gemmatimonadaceae bacterium | reverse complement strand
CGTCGATCGTTTGCGGCGCTGCGGAGTGCGTAGTGAGAATCGCGGCGAGCGAGGGATTGAGCGGGCTCAACTGAGGAGTCGAACCACCAGGTCCGTGCTCCCCTAAGAAGCGCGTGAGTAATGCAGGAACGACTGCCTCTGTGGTGACTCCCGCCAACCAAGCCCAAGGGGTAAAAGAGCCGCAACGATCTAAGTCGTTACGGCCCTTTCGCTTACTAAAGCGGGATGGGGGATTTGGCCGTAAGGCGCGGCCGAAGGTGAGCGGGGTCGGCAAAGCATGGCGTCCGATAAAGAAAAAGCCCTGCCAAAGGCAGGGCTTTTCTTTATCGGGACGGCGGGATTTGAACCCGCGGCCCCCTGAACCCCATTCAGGTGCGCTACCGGGCTGCGCCACGTCCCGCTACGCAATGCCCCGCGCAGCAGACAGCAATCTAACCCTTGCCCAACGAGCGAGACAACCGCGTAGAAGCCCAAGGCTCATGACTTAGCTTTATCCGATGATTGAGCCCGCCCCGCCGAATCCACCAAGCCCCGTCCAGGCAATCGGACGAGCGCTGATGCTTCATTGCCCCAACTGTGGCAGCGGCGCGATCCTCAGAACTTGGTTTGCTCTCACCGAACGCTGCCCCCGCTGCAACCTCAAACTCGGACGCGACGAAGCCGACTACTTCCTCGGCGCATACATCCTGAGCCTCGTTTTCCTCGAGCTCATATTTGCGATCACTTTCGTCGTGGTTCTGGTCTTGACGTGGCCGGATCCTCCGTGGCGCGCCATTCAGTGGGGCGGCGCGACTCTGATGGTCGCCGCAGCGCTGATCGTCTACCCGTTCGCGAAGACGCTCTGGCTCGCGGCGGATCTCATCTTCAGGCCTGCAGGCAAGATGGAGATGCGAGATGACGGCACGCCGCGCGAGGGCGAGCTCGACTCGCGTCGGTAGTCCTTTGCTAACAGCTGGCGAGCTAATGTTGCCAACAGCTAATAGCACGCAGTTACCCCGTCACGACTTTCCCAACGTAGAACTCCCCAAACTCCGCGTACCTGGCGCTGACCTCATCAAACCGCATGTCGGTGATGAGCTTCTTGAAGTCGAGCGGATCCCGGGCAAAGAGTGTCACTCCCCACTCCCAGCTCTCAAATCCGATCGCGCCCGTGATGATCTGCTGGACCCTGCCGGCGTAACGGCGTCCGGTAAGCCCGTGAGCTGTCATCAGCCGGCTGCGCTCTTCCAGTGAAAGCGTGTACCAATTCTGCCCCGGCGCTCTTCGCTTCGACATGGGATAAAAGCAGACGTACGGCATGTTGTGCGGCAGCTCGGGGAAAAGCCTGCGCTGGATGTGATCGGTCGCCACCTCGGCATCGACGCGCTCGGCCACCTTGGACTTGTACTCCGCGTCACCGATCACGCCGCCACGAAGAACTGCATCTGCCGCAAGCTGCGCCGTGATATGATAAAGCCCGGCTTCGGTTACACTCAGAAAGGAATAGGAAAGCAGGAGATTAGCCCGCCGAAAGAATTCTGATATTTTCTGGGCTTCCTCGATCTCCTCGAGACTCTTCCGGAAGTGAACAACCATCACCGAATCGACCGAGCCAATCAAGGAGCACACCGCGCTCCAGCCATCGCTCAGACGCCGGTTGATTGACCCGATATCGATACCGGCCAACGCCTCTTGATCGCCCTCCCCCGCCGGGGCGCCGGAAGCGCGGCGGAAAATCTGATGCAACGCGTACCAGCCCTCGATTGTCTCCGGCGCGTGCGCAGTTTTTGAAGTCTCTGTCATCGCCTGTAAAGTACGTAAAGCGACACGCCGATGAGCAGCACGCCGAATATCTGCTTGAGCTGACGCTGCGGCGCACGCTTGCTGATCGCGCTGCCGATGATGCTCCCAATCGCGGCAGTCCCCGTAAACCACACGACAAGGTTCCAGTCGACCGGCACGACTCCGATGTTGCCGGCGAATCCGCTCAACGCGTTCATCGCGATTACGAGAAGCGAGGTTCCAATGGCGAGTCGCATCGGAAGCTTCGCAACGATAACGAGAGCGGGGACGATAAGAAATCCTCCACCGACGCCTATCAATCCCGTCAGCAATCCAACGCCGAGCCCCTGAAGCGATAGAAGAACGAGCGTCCTTCTGTCTAGCTTGAATTCGTAAGTGTCAGAAACCGTAGTTGTCGATTTCCGAAAAGTTCCCCGGAGCATCAGCGCCGATCCCGCGAGGCCGACTACGGCGAAGAGAATCAGCTGCGCGGTTGGCGGAACGTGCTTCGCGATCTTCGCTCCAGCGTATGCGGCAATGACGGCAGCTGGACCGAACGCAAGCGCGACCCGCACGACGACCGTCTTCTGCCGCCAGTGGGACAGGAATCCAATAAAAGCGACCAGCCCCACAACACAGAGACTGGTCGCAATTGCCTGCTTGACCGGAACGTGCAGCGCGTAAATCAGGATCGGAACTGTCAGAACCGACCCTCCCCCGCCGAGTAGTCCGAGGACGAACCCGACGAGGAGTGCTAACCCTGCGCCGAGCAGGGTCATCTGTTACGGCGCGGTGGTGAAGTCGAAGGTGGCGTTTACGGCGAGCGGGTTGCCTGCCGCATCCTTCACACCGGTTGTGACGGTCGCAGTGTATTTCGTGTTAGCGGTGAGGTTCGACGTCGGAGTGAACGTCGCCACATGTGAGCTGGCGTTGTAAGAGACGTTTCCGGCAACTGCGGCGCCTCCGGCGAAGACATTCAGCTTGATGTTGGTTGCAGGGCTGACGATTGTTGCTGCGTCCATCGCCTCGCTGAACGTGACGGTCACGGCCGAGTTAACGGCGATACCCGTAGCGTTGTGATTGGGACTTGTCGACAGGATCGTCGGAGCCGTCGTGTCGGCGATAGTGGTGAACGTCCACGCAGGCTGTGCCGCGAGAGAATTGCCGGCTACGTCCTTCAACCCCGTTGTCGTAACTGTATAGCCGGTGTTGTTCGCAAGCGGAGCGTCCGGCGTGAAGGTCGCCGTGTTTGTCGAAGCGTTGTACGCAACTGTTCCTGCGACAGGAGACGACGGCGACGTCACCGAAAGCCTGATGTTCGTCGTGTTGATCGTCGCCTGGTCCATTGGCTCGCTGAACTGGATTGTTACGGCGGAGTTCGTCGCTACACCAGTTGCGCCATTCGCGGGGCTCCGCGTGATGATCGTCGGAGCCGTATTGTCAGGAAGCGGAACCGTCGTGAAGCTGGATACAAACGGAGCAGCCAGCTGATTGCCGGCAACATCCTTCACGCCTGTCGTCACGGTCACCGTGTACTGGGTGGAGTTGGACAGCGGACCAGAGGGCGTGAGCGTCACGCTATTCGTTCCAGCGTTGTAAACCACGGTAGAGGTAATATTGGCGCCGGTCCCCGCGTTCTTCAACGAAACTGTTGTAGTAGTGATCGTGGTCGGATTCATCGGCTCGCTAAACGCGATCTGAATCGCCGTTGTCGTAGCAGCAGTCGTCGAGCCGTCAGGCGGCGAAACGCTCGTTACCGTCGGCGCGGTCGTATCGAGAAGTTCCGTCGTGAACACGGAGTTGAACGGGGCCGCCATCGGGTTGCCTGAGGCGTCTGTCACGCCCGTCGTCACCGTTACCGTATAGTTGCTATTGCCAGCCAGGACAGCAGTCGGGGTGAGCGTCGCCACGCTTGTCGCAGTGTTATACGAGACCGATGCCGGGACCACAATGCCGGTCAATGTGTTCTTCAGCGTGAACGTCGACGTCGTGATAGATGCCGAAGCCATCGGCTCACTGAACGTCACCTGAACATTCGTTGCGATACTGACACCAAGCGCCCCGTCCGTCGGCGCAACAGAGCTGACAGACGGCGCAGCGACGTCGGCCGTCGTGAATGTCCAAACTTTGTTCGCAGCCATGTTATTGGAGGACACGTCTCTCACGCCCGTCGTGATTGTCGCAGTGTACGATGTGGTGCTCGACAGGGCAGATGACGGTGCAAACGTCGCCGTAGACGTGGAGTTATTGAACGTTACCGTTCCTGCGACCGGCGTTCCGCCGCTCGTCGTTTTCAACGTGAACGTCGTGCCGTTTATAGAGCTGATGTCCATCGGCTCGCTGAACGTCGCGGTGATTGGCGCGGTCGTCGATACGCCCGTCGCACCGTCCGCAGGAACCGTTGAGAGAACAGTCGGCGCAGTGACGTCGGATGTGAAGACGGTCACGCTGACTGGAGTTCCCATCAGGTTTCCGGCCGCGTCCTTCACAGTCCCGGCGACCGTCAGCGTGTACTGGGTACTCTGGGCAAGCGTCTGGAGCGGAGTGAACGAGGCAATGTGAGTCGTCGTGTTGTAGTTGACGTTGCCGGCAACTGCTGCGCCCGACGAGGTCACCTTCAACGTGATGTTGGTTCCGTTGATCGTCGTTGCATCCATGTTTTCACTGAACGTCAGGACGAAAATGACGGACGGGGCGACGGTCGCTCCGTTTGCCGGCGAAATCGTAACGGTCGGCGGAGACTGGTCGGCGGTCGTGAAGCCCCACGCGACATCGGCGGCAAGCCCATTGCCCGCGAGATCCTTCGCACCCGTGGTCACAGTCGCCGTGATGTTGGCCGGATTCGGCAACGGGTTGGTAGGCCTGAACTCAGCCAGTCGTGTTGCCGGGGTGAACGTGACAGTTCCGGGAATCAGCACGCCCGTAGCCGACACCTTCAGGTTGAACGTGGTCGTGTTGATCGTGGCCGGGTCCATTGGCTCACTGAATGTGGCTGTGACTGTCGCACCGGGAGAAACTCCCTGGAATCCGGTTGGCGGCTGATGCGTTGCCACCGTCGGAGGCGTGATATCGAGCGTCGTAACAGTTGCTGCCGCTGTCTCCGGAGATGCGTCAGAAATCACTCCGGACGTGCAGTTGGCCGAAACTGTGTACTTGTAGTTCTGCTGCGGGGCGAGACCGGTATCAGTGAACGAATTGCCGGTCGATTCGCCGACCTTGACTCCGTTTCTGAAAATGTTGTAGCTGACAACGCCATCATTCTGCGGACTCGGCGTCCAGTTCACTCGTACCGACACTCCGCCTGGCAGCAGCGTCGCAGTGACATTCGTCGGCGTGCTCGGCGACTTCGGCCCGGTGAGCTCACCGCAGCCGGCGAAAGCCATCGCAACGAGGGCAAATGCAAACATCGGCGAAGCAAGTCCGCGCATTCTTTTTGTGTTCATCGAAAACTCTCTGATCGCGCGCATCCTAGTTGTCCCGCTTGATGATGATGCGCCGGTTCTGCTGTCGACCCAGTGCAGTGTTGTTTGTCGTAACCGGCGTGTCTTCACCGGCGCTCGATATTCTGATTCTGTCCGCCGTGATGCCCTGCGTGACCAGGTACTCGCGCACAGCGCGAGCGCGATCGAGGCCGAGCATGATGTTGGCGGCGTTCGAACCGATGTTGTCGGTGTGTGCCTCGACGCTGATCTTGACCGGCATCCCGGCATCGGAGGTCAGGTCAATTACAAGGCCGTCGAGAAGCGTCTCGATCTCATCGCGCCACGTGGGCTTCGTGAAGTCGACCTGCGTTCCGTCGATGGCCAACAGCGTCGTGCCGACACCCGTCGGAAGTGGTGACGGCGCAGTCTTGATGACTCGTCCTGGCGTCGCCGGCGGTGCGGCCGTCCGCGGCGGACTATTCGTCGACGTTGTCCTGGGAAGGATGACAACTGGCGGTTCGGGCTTCACCCGCGTCGGCGGACGCATCTGCGGCTTGATCGACGGGCCGGGCTGACCGCCGATGAGGAACGACATGCCAGCCATTACGGTGAAGGCCGGTCCGCCGGAACCAATCTGGCTGCTCAGCTCGGCGCGCAAGGCGCGACTCGGGCCCATCATCTTGCGGAAGCCGGCCCCAACGTTGGCGACGCCAAGGCTGCGGGTTTGCGCGCAATCGCAGCGTGGATGCGTGTACTTAACGAATTCGTAACCCGCGCCGACGAGCGCATACGGCTGGAACTCACCGGTGTGCTGGCCGATCAGGACCGAAACAGTCGGAGTGAAAGTGAAGAGGGGCGGCTTGTAGTAAGTGAATTGCTGGCGGCTGTAGTTCACCGCGAGCCCGCCCTGAACTGCAAACATCTTGTTCAGAAAGGTCCCGAACGTTGCCGCTCCGCCAAACGCCATCCTGCCGTCGTCGACGCTGTATTCAGTGGACAGAATGCGTCCGGTGGCAAAAATGCCGAGCTCTCGTAGTTGTCCCGAGGCGGGCGGCGCGGACTGCGCGCGCGCGGTCACAGCGGTGCCTGCGGACAACATTAGAATCAGCGACGTTGAAACCGATCGGCGCATTGGGATACCGGAAAATGCGAAGCGAAAGATGATACTAGAAAAAATGCCCAACCGTCTGGTTGGGCAAAGTGGCATGGCGAGCTGAAAAGCCGACCAAATATGCACGCGTTTGTGCCCTGTAAAAGCAAATGCCAGGACCCCCTTAGCGCAAGCAGAAAATGGATTTGACCGAGGACACAAAAACGGGCCTACGCTAGCGCGAGGGCAGAGCGCCGCAGGGCCAGGCTCGAGAAGCCGTCTTGCGGCTGCTTTCAAGTGGGCCCTGATAACAGCGACAGCCTCATGACGGTAGCCGATGAAGGGCAGGCACCGCGGAGCTCTGGTGACTGTTGCAACTCCTCCGGCACAACGGGCCGATCGACTTTCACAAATCCGAACGACGGGAAGAATTGCTCTGCTGTAGTCGTCAGCAGGTACACATCGGTGATGCCACGCTCCCGGGCGCGCGACAGGATTTCGCCGGTCAACGCCCGGCCAACTCCGTAGCCCTGCCATCCGGACGCGACGACGACAGATCTCAGCAGCGCGACGCGTCCGTAAATCTCGAGGCCAGCCGCTCCGACTACGTGAATTCCGTTGCCTTCGGCGAGAATAAAGTTGTCGAACGACTCTGTCACTCCCTCGACCGGCAGGTGCGACGTTTCGAGCAGCTTGCAAACAGACTCCAGGTCTTCGGCCTTAGCGCGCCGAATCCAGAAATCTTTCACCGCTGGAATCCAAGGTAGGTGATCACTGCTACGAGAAGCACGAGGCCGACGACAAGTGCGATTATCAGTTTTTGCCCACTCCCCGCTTTGGGAGCGGGCGGCGGAACGAGCATCTCTCGGGTCATTTCAGCGAGAATCTCCCGCGCGGATTCCGGCCTGTTCGACGGGTCTTTCGACAGGCATCGCATGACCAGGCGGCTGACAGACGACGGAATGTCCGATTTCCCCATAACGAGCTGCGCCGGCTCTTCATCACGGTGCGCCGCCGCCATTTGGCTTGGCGTGCTTCTGCCGGCAAAGGGGTGGCGTCCGCCAAGCATCTCGTACGCGATCATTCCCCACGCGTACACGTCGGACCTGGCGTCAGCGTCAGCGCCACGCGCTTGTTCCGGCGTGCCATATCGAAGCAGATCGGCGGAGCCGGGGGCTTGCGATTCGACGGCACCTCGCCTTCGGAGTGCTGTGAACACTTCCGAAACACCCAGGTCCGCGATGAGTGCTGATCCGCCGGTGATCAGGACGCTGTCGGGAGTGAGCCCGCCGTGGACCACGCCGTGGAGGTGCGCGTGGGTCAAAGCGGCCGAGACATCCCG
Organism: Gemmatimonadaceae bacterium; assembly: GCA_035525975.1. GTDB lineage: Bacteria > Gemmatimonadota > Gemmatimonadetes > Gemmatimonadales > Gemmatimonadaceae > UBA4720. Next base: position 23,525 of record DATLDF010000073.1, on the reverse strand, counting down.
CAGCAGCACCATGGAATCGCTCAGTTCGATTCTTCCTCCCCGGGCGAGGCGCGCGCGCAGCGTGCGGGCGTCGATCGACGGAGAGATCCAGTAGAAGGTTTCACCGCTCTGCCCGGATTCGATGATTGGCAGGATGTTCGGGTGACGGATGCGCCTCGCAGCGAGCGCAGCTTCTGAAAGGGGGGGTGCAGTTCCGTTCAATCCAGCGAGCGAAACGCCCTTTATTTCTACTCTGCTTCCATCGACGTCGGACACGCCATCGAAAACGCAAACGCCGCCCGCGTGCGGCAGCTCACGTGTGATCGTGTAGTCGGAGCTGATGGCTCCGTGAATGTCTCCCAGGACAGTCGAATCGCTCATTTGGGAAAGGTACTATCAAGTCCAGGAGGAGGCCTTCAATAACTGCGGACTATTTGCCGAAAGGTCGCCAAGTGCGCGCGGCCACGTAAAAAAGAACGGCTGCCGTAAGGCAGCCGTTCTTTCTTTCATCGATCGAGCTCACGAAGTGGAGTCGCTTACTTTCCGCACTTCAGAGTTACCCGACCCGATTCCGCCGGCATGTAGATCGCCAGAGCCGAAACCTTCGCATCTGCTGATGACGATCCAAGTGCGGCGCCGACAACCTTCGCAGTACCGGTCGATTCCTTGAAGTCATTCACGATGATTGCGTTGGCGCCGACATCGGCTGCCTTCTTCCTCACCTGCGCCGTGATTTTTCCATCGCTCGTGTAAACCGAGTTGCCTTCGGCGCTGATCCACGCAAGCTCGTAGTAGTCATTCGGAACGGCCGAACGGCTGGTGTACGTGTCAACTGCCTCGTCGCACGTAGCGGCGCGGGCGATGTTGGGGCTTACGTCCGTCGTGGTCGTGCGGACGCCGCACGCCGAGACCGCAGCCGTTCCAAGAACCAGCGAAAATGCCAGAACTCTGTTTTTTGTGATCATAGTATCTCCTTGCCGATGATGGGCTTCCGAGAGGTTGGGAAGCCTGTCATCTACCAAGGCAAACAGGGGGCCGAAACTCGCTCAAGTCGCAAATCAGACGGCTTTTTTCTTTTTGTGATGCTGCTGGGAAGCTCTAAAAAGTCGCGGTGATCGATAGCTTCGCCGCCCTCGGCGATCCCGGCGAGATGTTGTTGTTGCCGTTGGACGTGGGAAAGTATCGGACGTTGAAGAGATTCTCGACGTTCAACTGCGTTCTGAGGCCAAAACCAAGCGGCGCGTACACCGATGCATCAAATCGGGTAAAAGCCGGCAGCGTCACCTTGTTATCGACTGCGGAAAACACCTTTGCCTGACGGACGATACCGAGGCCGGCTCCGAATTGACTCGTCAGCGAATACTTGTTCCACAATGAAAGAGTCGTCGACGGCACAAGCGGCACTGACGCGCCAGCGGGTGAGGCGGCTGTCGCGCGCACGATCTTCGCTTCCTGCCTCGCATAACCTGCGGCAATATCCCACGCGGACGTAATGCTGCCTGCGGCTCCCAGCTCGAACCCCTTGCTGCGCTGGGCACCTGTCTGGATTACGTTCGCAGGATTATTCGGATCCGTCGCGCGAGTGTTAGTCCTGTCGAGTCTGTATGCGGCCGCCGTCAGCGAGAGGCGGTCCATAACGTCCCATTTCGCACCAGCTTCGAGATTCGTGAACCGCTCCGGCTTGAGCGCCTGCGTGATGGCTGTCAGGGTCGTGAACTGATCGCCGGACCCCGGGAGAAAAGAACGACTGACGCTCGCGTAGACCGAAGTAAGCTCATTTGGCTTGATGATGAGCCCGGCACGTGGAGAGAAAACGCGGTCTGCACGCGATCGCTTCGCTGTGGACCTGTTGTCAGTGTAGCGGACAGAGAAATCCTCGTATCGCACGCCGGCGAGAAGGCGAACGTACTGAGAGATTGAAATTTGATTCTGCGCGTAAACCGAGCTTGTGCGAACGAGACTGGAATTGTCTGCATCGGACGCGGACTGCCTGAATGTCACGATGTCATTGAAGACCGGACGCGAAACCGGAACGCTGAATGACGTCGCAGTGCCGAAGAAGCCGGTTGCGCGATAGTTGGTTGTCTTCTCACGACCAAACTCCATGCCCGATAGAAACTGGTGCGTAATGAGGCCACTTCCCGCCGACCAGATTATGTCCGTCTGATTGAATGAGTTTCTCCGGCCAATCGCGTGATTGTATGCGGTGAGGCTGACATTCTTCCCGGCCGCATCGACTGCCCCGGGGAAGACGTTCTGGTAAAACTTGTCATAGTCAGCAAGCCGCATCGTGCTGCGCACCTGCACCCGGCCGGCATCATGAGAAAAGGTCAGGGTGCCTGCGTTGACCGCAACACGTGCCCTGCTCTGTTCCGGGTTGCCGAAGAACGCGGATGGACTCGTCTCGAGGGGAAGCCCCTGAAACGATGGAACTCCACGATCCGCGGTTCGGCGATCTGAAAAGTGTTCGTATCCGGCAACGAGCTGTGTCGCGCGCGATCGGCTGGCGAACGTGGCGGTGGGGTTGATTCCTGAACGCTCGAGCGACACGCCGTTGCGGAATGAGCGCGAGCTCTCGTAGACACTGTTCAGACGACCCGCAAATTGAGACGACAAACCGCGGTTCACATCAGCAGTAACCCGATGCCCGCCGAACGATGCTGCCTCGGCGGAAATCACCTGGCGATTGTCCCACTCAGCTTCCTTGGTGACGCGATTGAGAATGCCACCGCCGCCACCTCTTCCGAACACCATGGCATTGGAGCCTTTCAGGGCCTCCACTCTCTCGAGATTGTACAGGTCGCGGAAATACTGCGCGTCGTCACGGACTCCGTCCACAAAAAAGTCGGCCGTGGTCGAATTCCCACGGATCGTCGGCTGATCGCGATTCCCTTCCCCCTGTCCCATCGTCACGCCGGGCATGTAGCGAACGACCTCGGCCATGCTCTTCATCGCCTGGTCTTTCACCAGCGTGGCGGTGACGGTCGTGAGTGACTGCGGAACGTCGCGTGCCAGCGCGGGAATCTTCGTCGACGTTCGGCTGTACCCGCCGGAATATCTCGTTGCTTTCGCTCGCGCCGCGACGCGGACGGTGTCGAGACTCTGGACCTTCGACGTTCTGGCGGAGTCGGCACGGGTCGAGTCGGCGACGGAAGGCTCATTCGCTGTCGGTATTTGAGCGACGGCCACCGAGGAGTCGAGCGAGACGGAAACAGCAAAAAACAAGGCAACAGCAGCGGGGCGAATCGTCTTAAGCATTTGAAAGCATAGAGGTTATGTCAATCCCGATGGTTTCTATCGTGATTCACGCAACCTATTCCTGCGTTACTCCGCCGTCAATTCCCCAGGGGCGATCGTGGCGCCATCCACTCACTTGCCCGCGCCCGTGAACCTCAGTATTCCGGCGTGGGTCGACCGGTTGCCTCGACATAACCGCTTGCTTCTGAGATAGAGCGGGCGACCGGACTCGAACCGGCGACGTCCAGCTTGGGAAGCTGGCATTCTACCAACTGAATTACGCCCGCATACAACACAGCTCCACCAATGTACCTCCGCACTGAAGCGGTTCAAGTATCAGTGCCTCCAATACATATTTGAAAAATGGCCTTCGATGGAGACGTCACTTCCATGGCGCAGCATTCGCTCGAGCTGGAAGCGGCGGCGCCGCTCGTCGAGCATGACGCCAGCGAATGCGAGATGTGCGCCGAGTACAAAGCCGATTTCTATGAATTCGCGCGTACTGCCCTGCCAAAAATCGCCGCTGCCTACCTGGAGCTATCGCGAAAGTCGGTCGAAGCGTTCGAGAATGCGAAGATGCGCGGGCGTTTTCTCGAAGACCTCGAGGAGGAGAACGCGAGACTCCAAAAGGAGCTGACTGCGCGTGAGGATGAGATCGACGAGCTCCAGCTCCAGCTTCTTCCCGAGAAGAAAGGCTGGCTCAAGTAGCCAAAAAAGCGCCCGTCGACGAGGTCGACGAGCGCTTTGTTCTTCTGGGAGAGCCACCGGTCAGATTTGAACTGACGACCGCTCGATTACGAATCGAGAGCTCTACCCCTGAGCTACGGTGGCGAATTCAATAGTAGTGCGATTCAAACAATGCCCTGGAGCGGACTCGAACCGCTATGCCTTTCGGCACCACCCCCTCAAGATGGCGTGTCTACCAATTTCACCACCAGGGCAATACTGCAAAAATACGGGGCCGACGGGGCTCGAACCCGCGACCTCTCGAGTGACAGTCGAGTGCTCTAACCAAACTGAGCTACGGCCCCAACAAACTCTGGCAATCTCTCAACTGCACTTCGACACAGAGACCACAGAGAACACAGAAACAACAACTTAAAAGGAACTGCGCAAAATACTCACTACCCACAACTCGCAACTTACGACTGCAAACTCCGAACTCCCGTAGTCGACCTGACTGACAACCGCGAGAACTAAATAGCCCCAAGGGGAATCGAACCCCTCTCTGCACCGTGAAAGGGTGCCGTCCTAACCGATAGACGATGGGGCCGACTACACCTCTTCGTAACCGAGCGGTCGTCAGTTCAAATCTGACACCACTCCCCACCAATAGCGCTAACGGGATTCGAACCCGTGTTTGGGCCTTGAGAGGGCCCCGTCCTAGTCCCCTAGACGATAGCGCCAGGATTGACCCGCAGCCTTGAATAATAAACCCGCAGATACCGCTCGCAAAGGCTAACTTAACTCACCCCCTTTGCTCGCAAGGACCATCTTCAGTCCCAATACTTGAGCCAACACGCGAACGATCTGACGGCCACTAGCTGACGGCGCCCATTCACGTCGCCGGCAGGCCTGTTGTACGACGAGCACCTCAAAATCCGATCATCACCCCCGCGATGGTTCAACCATCGCGCCCCGACCTCGAAGTAGTCGGCGCGTTCAACGCCGCCGCAATTCGCCACGATGGAGAAGTCCTGCTTCTGCTGCGCGTCGCGGAGGCCCCGAGAGTCCCGGAAGCGATCGTCGCCGCCCCCTTCTACAATCCAGCGTCAGGCGAGCTGGAGATAAAACAGTGGAATCGCGACGCCGCGGGGGTCAATACTACCGATCCACGCGTCACGGTGGTCGATGGAAAAACATGGCTCACATCCATCTCGCATCTTCGTATCGCACGATCCACCGACGGCATCAATTTCGAGATCGATCCAAAGCCTTCCCTTTCTGCGGCTGACGAATACGAATCGTTCGGCACGGAAGACCCGCGCATAACCCTGATCGACGGCACCTACTGGATCAACTACACGGCAGTCTCTCCGTTTGGAATCTCGACTGCGCTTGCGTCGACAAAGGATTTCAGGTCGTTCGAGCGACACGGAATCATCTTTTCTCCCCCGAATCGCGACGTCACGATTTTCCCTGAAAAGATCGGCGGACGCTATGCCGCTCTTCATCGGCCCATGGCAAGCGAGCCAGGAGAGAACGCGATCTGGTCGGCGACTTCTCCTGACCTCTTTGACTGGGGCCATCATCGATACGTAGCCGGCGCTCGGCCCGGCGCGTGGGACGACCTGAAAATCGGCGGCGGAGCCGTGCCCTTCCGCGTGCGAACGAAAGAACACGACGGCTGGCTCGCCGTTTACCACGGCGTTACCGCATCTCCGATGACCTATTCCCTTGGCGCGCTTCTCCTCGATGCCGAGAATCCGTCAGAAGTCATCGGACGTTCGGCCAGCCCGATACTCGCGCCAGAAGCCGAGTATGAAAGAAGCGGCTTCTTCGACGGCGTTGTTTTCACGTGCGGTTTACTCGCCGAAGACGATCTGGTTCGCATCTACTACGGTGCGGCCGACGGTGTCACCGCAGTAGCTGACCTGTCGCTGGACGACATTCTCGCTGGCCTGGACTGATGACTTTCGAGCTCGGCATCAACTACTGGCCGCGCCGAACCGCGATGTGGATGTGGAGAGAGTTCGACATCGGTGAAGTGCGCGAGGAAATGGCGCAGATCGCCGGAATGGGATTCGACGTGGTGAGATTTTTCGCGATGACTCGCGATTTTCTTCCCGGGCCGATGTGTGTCGACCCAACGATGGTCGAGCGTCTCGGACAAGTGTGTCTCGCCGCGAAGGACGCCGGACTCAAGTCGATGCCGACGCTCATCACGATCAACATGAGCGGTCGGTTCTGGTGGCCCGACTGGATGATCGACGCCAACGGACGCGAAGCCGACCTGTTCTCCGATCCCGACATCCTGCGCTCCCAGGCACTCCTTGTCGAAACGTGTGCGCGGTCGCTCGCTGGTGACGATTCGATCAGGGCGTTCGATCTGTCAAACGAAATCGACGACGCGCAGCGGCCGCTGACAAGAGACGCGGGATGGCTTTGGGCTTCCCTGCTCGCCAATACCATTCGCCGAGCTGCTCCGGGCATTCCTATCCAGATGGGCGCGCATCTGGTGTCGCTCACGACGCCAGGCTACGTGCGCATCGACGATATCGCAGGAGTCGTGGATGAAGATGTAATGCACGGATATCCACTCTACTGCAAAACGGCTCGCTCCTTTCTGGATGCCGAGCTCGTCCCGTTTTGCTGCGCTCTCACGGCTGGCCTCGCCGGAATGGGGAGACCGACGCTGATGCAGGAATTCGGACTTTGTACTGCTGCCAAGGGAGTCGAAGGCCACACGATCACCGACGACTTTCTCGGGAACCCATTGTCGCAGTACCTGGCGTCCGAAGAAGAGGGCGCGACCTACTACTCAGAAGTCCTGGAAAGGCTCGTGGCCACCGGAGCGTCTGGCGCCTATGCCTGGTGTTATGCTGACTACGACGAGCGGCTCTATAAGCGCTCGCCTGTTTCCACCGCGATCCGCGAACGCACGTTCGGACTCGTGCGGCCGGATGGGAGTGAGAAGCCTGTAGCCGATGTCTTTCGAAAATTCAGGAAGCGTCGCGATGCTGGGGAGCTGAATCGATCGTCGATCCCGAAGATTCTCGATGTGAGCGCCGACGAGTATTACACCGCACCCCAGGCTAACTTCGATCGGCTGTACTTAAAATGGCTCGATGGAGTTCAATCTTGATCGCCCGATTGCAGCGCTTCGGCGCTAACCCGCTGGTCAAGCCGTCGGATATCTCATGGACGACAGCAACCGGGACGTTTAATCCCGGCGCGGCCGTCGATCAAAAGAGCGGCTCCGTCGTGCTGCTGGTCCGCGTTTTTGAAAAAGACTCCAACCGCTCGTGCCTCGGCCTTGCTCTCTCTGCCAACGGTGAGCGAATCGACGAGGTGTGGGACAGCCCGATCGTCGGACGTGATGCGCCGTACGAGGAGTGGGGCGCAGAGGACGCACGCGTTACGTGGATCGAAGAAGACGGACTTTACGCGATCACTTACACGGGGTACTCGCCCGCTGGACCGCGCGTCTGCCTGATAACGACAGACAATCTTCTCGCTCCGGAGCGCTATCAGCGACACGGGCCGCGCATTGCCGGCGATAACAAGAATTGCGTCGTATTCCCCGAAAAGATCGACGGTCAGTACGTCATCCTTCACCGACCCATGCCGCGCATCGAGTGCGTCCGCGTTTCATCACTCGAAGAAGCATGGCCGGTCAAGGGCGCGACGATCATGGGACCTCGGCCTGATTCATGGCGGAGCTCGCGCGTCGGCGCTGGATCACCACCGATCCGCACGCGCATCGGATGGCTGTTCGCGTTTCACGGCGCGACCGAGATTCGAGAAGGCAACGTCTATTCAATGGGCTGGTGCGTGCTCGACATCAATGCGCCGGAGAAAGTGCTGTACGTATCCGACACCCCGCCGCTGTCCCCGGAAGCTCCATACGAAATCGAGATGGGACTCATCCCGCAGCTCGATCACGCGAACTTCATCAACGGCGTGCAGGTTGTTTTCGCGCAGGGTCTCGTCGAGATCGGTGAAGACCTGATCGTTTACTACGGCGCTGCGGACGTCACCATCGCCGGGGCCCGAGTCAACAAGGCCGCGCTCGTCGATTCAATTGAGAAAGCCATGGAGCTTGGTCAGGGTGGTGTGCCATTGTAACCGGCAGATCGCGACTTCTTCTCGCTCTGGCCATAGCGACTGCAGCTGCAGCTTGCGGCCGCAAGATGGACCCGGTGCCCACCGGACCAACACCGCTCGCAGTGAATCTCGATCACCTTCGGCATCTCGGCATCGACGTAGTTGTCGGCGGAAAACCCGTCCGTGTCATATCGCTCTACGCCGAAGCGCCTGACTACAAGCCAACTGCCTCGCCCGCTCGCGACGGATACGAAGGAATAGCGAGTCTCGACGACGCAGCACGTGCCGCGGTGGCTTATCTGCGAGCGTACGAGCAGACAGGCGACACACTCGCGCGAAATGAATCGCTGAAGCTCCTGAACTTTGTTGTCGCGATGGAACAGGGCGATGGTGAGTTCGTCAACTTTGTCGATGCGCAGGGGCGCCTGAATTTCAAGGCGCCAAGCAGCCGCAAGAGCATGTCCTACTGGGCCGCCCGCAGCATCTGGGCGCTTGGCGAAGCAGACCGCGTACTCGGTCCGCGCGATTCAGCTCTGTTCACGCCCATGCGTCCGACACTCAGCCGAGCGGTTGCAAGACTCGCAACCGAGATCAACGCCGGACGGCTCATTGGTGGGTCGTCCACAGCGACTGCAGAAGCGTTGCTCGGCCTTCTCGCACTCGAGCGAGCTGAATCGCCGCCGGGAAATGCGGCCCTCGCTGCGCAGACTGCAATGCTGCTCGTGCGCCTTTCCAACGGCAATGCATTCACTGCTCCCTGGGGAGCGAGATCGGAGAGCTCTACGACTGACTGGCACGCGTGGGGAACGCGATCGACTGAGGCACTCGCAATCGCTTCTGTGGTCCTGAAGCGTCCTGACTTCGCAGCCGCTGCCAAACGTGAGGCCGATGGACTGTGGGCGCGTTTCGTAATGGCTGGCCAGGTTGCATCGTCGGTCTCGCCCAACGGTACGGCCGTGTGGTTCCCGCAGATCGCATACGGACTCGGACCCGTCGTCGAGGGATATCTCGCGTTGGCTGACGCGACTGGGGATTCGAAGTATTCTGTTTTTGCCGGACTCGCCGCAGCCTGGTTCGCCGGCGCGAATCCAACTGGCATCGCGATGTACAACGCGAAGACAGGATTGACGTTCGACGGAATCGACGGGCCGTCTCCGCTTAAGCTGAACAGAAATGCAGGGGCCGAGTCGACCATCGAATCGCTGCTGGCGCTTCAGGCTGTGACGGGAGATCCGGAGGCCTCGCAGTACATCGACTATCGTCCCGTTGGCAAGCTGAGCACTTCTCTCTCGAGTTTACCGGAGAGCCGCGAATTCGCAGATCTGCATGGGGCTCGAATTGTCGTCCGCCGCGGGAAGGCCGGCCTCGAGATTGTGCAGGGCGCTTCAAAGAGCGACGTCGCGAAGCCGCAGCCTATAACGCTCACGTACTGGCCTGCGGCGAATCCACCCGAGACGCGACTCGCGGTGAAGCTCGCAACTCAGTGGAACCTCGAAAATCCCGACGTCCAGGTGCGCGTTCAGCCGTTGCCCGCTGGTAGGTCGACCGAGGAAGTACTACTCGCCGCAATCGTGGCCAGGGCCACTCCCGACGTCAGCTCAAACGTTTCATCTGCCTTGCTCTCCAGGCTCGTTCGCGCGAATGGTGTGGTGCGCCTCGACGATCGCGTTGCCACGTCTGCTCGACTTCGCGAGAGGACAAGCCCGTCGATGCTTTCATCACTTCGACTTCCGGATGGCGGTATCTACGCGTTTCCATGGAAGACGAATCCGATGATGCTGATGTACAACGTCGATCTGCTCAAGGAAGCCGGCGTAGCTCCGCCGCGAAATCACACCGAGCTGCTCGAAGCCTGCCGTCTGCTGATCCGCGATACAAATGGCGACGGTCGTCTGGACAGATGGGCATTCTGGGCAACGCTCAAGACGACCTGGTATGAGCGGTTCTACGACTTCTACCCGCTTTACCTCGCCAGTTCGGGCGGCAAGACGCTCGTGCGTGACGGAAAGGTTGTATTCGAGAATGACGCCGCAGTTTCGGCGCTCGACGTTTTACGCCGCGGATTCGACTCTGGAGTTCTTCCCCGATCCAACTTCGCACTCGGCCGCGATCCATTCATGGACGGGACGGTGGCGATGAAGATCATCGGTCCGTGGTTCGTGAAGGAGCTCGACGAGCGAAAGGTCCGGGGACTTCATTACGACGTCACGCCGATCCCGGCGGCAGATGGAACCCCGGAGGGAAACCGGTTCGCGTTTGCCGACCTCCGAAGCATCGCGATCTTCTCAACCACAAAGCACCCGGAAGAAGCGGCGAGGTTCGTCGCGTACCTCACGTCGCCTGCGGCCGATCGAATGCTGATCGAGGAAGCAAGCCAGCTCCCATTCCGGCGTGGTCTTGCATCTGATCAGCGATTCGCAACCTCACTCAAGCGGTGGCCAACGCTATCGACCTATGCGAAGTACGTCGAGCGTACTCGTGACATCGATCTCGATCCCGACATCGTCGAGATGTTCGACCTGATCTCCGAAGCATACGAGGAGTCCGCTGTTTACGGGAAGGTTCCAGTGAAACAGGCTCTCGCGCGGGCCGCACGGGAAGCAACCGGAATAATCAATGCGCGCTGAACAGCGGTCGGGAACGCTGATGGCGGCGCCATACGCAACGTTCCTGCTTGTGTTTGCCGCCTATCCGATTCTTTTCGCGCTGGCGCTCGTCTTCATGCGCTGGGACCTAGTAACAACGCCGTCCTTTGCCGGTTTCGACAATATCCAGCTGCTCGCAACCGACACACGCTTCTGGCGCGCGGTGGCTAACACGTTCGTATTTCTGAGCATTCACCTCCCGCTTCAGATAGCGACGGCGCTTGCACTCGCGCTCGCGCTCAACCGTCCGCTGGCATTCCGTTCGTTCTGGCGCGCGGCATTTTTCCTCCCGGTCGTCATCTCCGGAGCGGTCGTCGCCATCCTCTGGAGCAACCTCTACGCGACTGATGTTGGACTGATCAACGGCGTGCTCACACGAATCGGCGTTCGCCCCGTGCCGTGGCTGACGGATCCAAACACTGCGATGCCCGCCATCGCCGCGATGGTCACCTGGAAGAACGTTGGTTTCTACGTGATCATCTATCTCGCGGGCCTGCAATACATCCCCCGGTCGTGCAAAGAGGCGATCGAGATCGAAGGAGCAACAACCTGGCAGCGATTCAGGTTCCTGACGCTGCCTCTTCTGCTTCCGCAGACGATTCTCGTAGTGACGCTTTCGACGATCAATGGTTTCCAGCTCTTCATCGAGCCGTATGTCATGACCGGCGGCGGACCATTGAGAAGAACGTACTCGATCGTGCTTTACCTTTACACAAACGCGTTCGCCTACCAGAAGATGGGCTATGCCGCAACGATTGGCGTTGCGCTCGCGTTGATAATTGGCACTGTCGTGTTCATTCAGCGCCGGGTGATCGGCAAGGCTGAAGCTGTATGAAGCATCTCCGGCGGGTGCTTCTCTACGGTGCGCTTGGACTCGCGGCACTGACATTCATCTATCCATTCCTCTGGATGGCATCGGCGACGTTCAAGCCGATGACGGATGTGGGCAGTCTGACGCTCATCCCTGATCATCCGACACTGGACAATTACCGGACGATGTGGGCACGTGCGCCGTTTGGCCGGGCGCTTCTCAACAGCATGTTCGTCGCCGGGACGATCACTCTTTCGGTTCTCGTCTTCGGCTCGATTACAGCGTACGCGATGGCGAGGCTTCGCTTTCGTGGAAGCCTGTGGCTCAACGCGGCGACGATGGGAGTCCTGCTCGTGCCAGGGCAGCTGACGCTGATACCGATGTACACGCTGATCGTGCAGCTCGGTCTCATCGACAGCTATGCGGCATTGATCCTTCCCTACCTGTTCAACGCGACCGCCATCCTGATGATGAGGCAGTTCTTTCTTCAGATCCCGCAATCGCTCATTGACTCTGCGCGAATGGACGGAATGGGGGAAATGCGGATTCTCTTCACGGTGTTCTGGCCACTTTCGCGACCGGTGCTCTCGATCGTCGCGATTTTCACGTTCATGGGATCGTGGAATGAAGTGTTGTGGCCCCTTCTTGTAGTCCGAGAGCAGAAGCTCATGACGCTCCCGCAGCTGCTGACCGTCTTCTCACTCGGCGGCGGAGCTGGATCGATGGGAGTATCACTCGCGTCCGCGATGGTGCTCGTAGTGCCAGTCGTGATAGCCTACGCGATTCTTCAGCGAAACTTCATCGAGAGCATGGCTGGCTCCGGAGTAAAAGGATAAACGATGCCCTCGGTTCATTTCGATCATGTCACCAAGCGCTTCGGCGCGACAACGGTAGTAGAGGATTTCAGTCTCGACGTCGCCGACGGCGAGCTGCTCGTGCTGGTTGGCGGTTCAGGCTCAGGCAAGACGACAATTCTGCGGATGCTCGCCGGTCTCGAGGAAGTCACTTCAGGGACGATTCGTATCGACCAGCGCGACGTCACGGCGCTTGCCCCGCGGGATCGCGACGTCGCGATGGTGTTCCAGGACTACGGCCTTTATCCGCACATGACGGTTCGCGAGAATCTCTCGCTTGGCCTTCGCCTCCGGAAAGTCGAGAAGAAGGAAATTGACAGGCGAGTTGCATGGGCAGCAGAGATGCTCCGGCTGGAGCCTCTGCTCGATCGCAAGCCGAAGCAGCTCTCAGGCGGCCAGCAGCAGCGGGTCGCGATGGGACGCGCAATGGTGCGCGAGCCGCTCGTGTTTCTTTTCGATGAGCCGCTGTCAAATCTCGATGCAGGACTGCGCGCGCAGATGAGAATCGAGATCGGCGGGCTTCAACGCAGGCTCAAGACTACAACAGTTTATGTCACGCACGACCAGGTCGAAGCGATGACTCTGGGCGACCGCATCGTGGTGCTGGCAGACGGAAAGATTCAGCAGGTCGGCAAGCCGATCGATCTGTACCGCTCTCCCACAAACAGATTCGTCGCTGGATTCGTTGGAACTCCACCAATGAACTTCGTCGATGGTCTAATCAATGGGGAGAACGGCAGCGCTGCCTTCGCGGCTGAGGGGGTCACTTGTGCTCTTCTTCCTGCTCGCTTGCCGTCAGAGATGCCGCGCGGGCCCATAACTCTCGGGATTCGCCCCGAAGATATGGAAGTCGATGTCTGGGAGACGCAGTCAGATTCGCCGCAGAGTGGCCTGCAGGGCCGCGTGGTGCTCGTCGAGCGCCTCGGCGGGACAACGCACATCCACTTCGACGCGGGCCCTCATCGTCTCCTGGCGGCGGTTACGAACGAACGCCTACCAGAAGTCGGAGATGCAATCAACGTTCGATTGAACAGCGAGCGGGTTCATCTCTTTGTCGATGATCGACGAGTCTCCGCCGTTAGCTGATCGATTGCGGATTGCAGACTCTGCGGCCTCAGGACTAACTACAACCGATGATCGGCGATTAACTGCGAACTGAGGGGCGACTGCGAACTGAGGGGCGACTGCGAACTGAGGGCCTCGCGAACCGCGGACCGATGTATCCGGAGTTCTCGGTCTCTCCTCAACCCTCACTCAGTCGCCGATCATCGGTGGCAGTTAGTCCTGAGGCCGCAAAGTCTGCAATTCGCAGTTCTGCCTCAGTCCCAGACCTCCCCCAAACAAAAAGCCGCCCCTCTCGAGGCGGCTTTCTGATCGCTCTACAAAAACTTCAATACCCGGTATTCTGCGTGATGCTCCCACCGGACTTATCGATCTCGCCCTGCGGAATCGGATACAGATAATTCCGGTCCTGGAAATTCTTGCCAAGGGCCGTCAAGACTGCCTTCGCGATTCCCCATCTCTTGAGATCATTGAAACGCTGTGACTCGAAGCCGAGCTCTACGCGTCTCTCGTGCACGAGCCACGCCTTGACCTGGACCTTGTCAACCGATGCAACGTTCCTGTCTGGGAGCGTTCCAGCCGGAACCGCAACGCCGGCAACCGTGAGGCCATTGCGCGCGCGCTGGCGAACGCGATTGATGATCGCAATCGCCGAAGCAGGGGCGCCTGTCTCGTTGTAAGCCTCGGCCTTCCACAGCAGGACGTCCGCGAAGCGAATGTATATCTTGTTCGCCGGGGCGTCATCATTGCCCTTGTATTGCGTGGTCGTGGTGCCAAGGAGCTTGTAGACGGCCTTGTCGTCGACTCTGACCGTGTACAGAAGTCTCGGATCGTTCGGCTCGAACTCAGCAATGAAATTGCTGGTCGGAGCCATGAAACCCCAGTCAAGCGGCGCGGAGATGCCGTTGCCGTTTCTCGGATTCGCGCCAGACTGATGATCATACGCGAAGATCACTTCGTTCTCGGCGAACTCCTTGGCGACGGCGAAATTGTCGTAGTAGTTCGTGTCCAGATTGTAATAGCCGAGCGACTCGAGCTCTGTGACAATGGTGATGACGTCTGTCCACTTCTGGTTGTATAGAGCAACCTTGGCCTGCATCGCGATGGCGGCTCCTCTCGACACTCTCCACTTCTCGGTTGCATCAGAGTACCTGCCGGCGGGCAGAAGCGCCTTCGCCTGCGCCAGGTCAGCGCTGATCTGAGTGTAGACGTTTGCCTTGGTCTCTCTCCTGGCGACGGCGTACGCCTCGTCAAAGTTCGTCAGGGGCTTCGTCAACAGCGGGACGTCGCCAAAGTTATTGACAAGATCGAAGTAGTAGAACGCCCTGAGGAAATAGGCCTCGCCTGTCAGTCTCGACTTCAGCGCCGGCGCCATGTTGATCTTCGCCATCAGTGCGGCGTCCGTCAGGTACGCGATCGACTGGTTGGCCCGGGAGATTCCTTCGTAGTCGTAGCTCCATAGACCGCCGAAAGCCTGATTCGACGACGTGAAGTTGAAGCTGACAACCTGGTCCATCCACGACTGGTCGCCGTCGGGACTCCATTTCTTCGCCATATCGTCGGACGCCATGTCCGCCACGATGAGGTCATTCCGAAAAACTGTGCCAAGGTCCCATCTCCATTCGTTCAGGAGGTTGAGGGTGCTCGCCAGCATCTGGTACGACGACGTCACCGAGGTCGTGACAGTGCTGAGTGTTGGGTCAGTCGTGATCTGCTCAGGTGTAAGCAGCCCGACGGGGTCCTTGTGCAGATCCGTGCAGCCCCAGATGGCAATCGGAATCAATGCCAGGATCGTGTAAACCTTCTTCATCCTTCCCGCCCTTGAATTAGTAGTTGGCATCGAATCAAAACTTGACGTTGGATCCAAGCAGGAAAGCTCTGGACTGCGGATACGTTCCGCGGTCCAGGATGTCAGTGGACTCAGGATCGAGGCCCGTATACTTCGTTCTCGTGAAAACATTCTGCCCCGAGACGTAGACGCGGACGTTCTGCAGCCCGAGCCGGTTGCCGGCGCCAAGCGAACCCAGCGAGTAACCGAGCTCGATGTTCTTCAGGCGCATGTATGAAGCGTCCTCGACAAAGATGCTCGAGGTCTTGCTGCTTCCGTTGTCGTTGAAGGTCGTGCGCGGCATCGTGTTGCTCGTTCCCTCGCCGTGCCACGCGCCAAGCACAGCAGTCGTGTGGTTGAACGGCCTGCTGTCGTAATCGGTGATCTTCTTGGCGTCGTTGTACTTGTCGACACCGTGAACTCCCTGCACCAGCATCGAGAGGTCGAAGCCGCGCATCTCGCCGCCGAGGTTGAACCCGTATGAGAGCTTCGGGATCGGATTTCCGATGAACGTGCGGTCGTTGTCGTTGATGACACCGTCCGAATTCAGGTCGGCAAACTTGATGTCGCCCGGCTTGTCTGCAGGATTGTTTGTTCCGTGCAGATATGCCTTGACCTCAGCCGCGTTCTGGTAGATACCGACCATTCTGTATCCGTAGAATGCACCGAGCGGTTGGCCAACCGTGGTCTTGTAGACTTCACCCGTGATGTTCGGAAGGTTGGGGTGAAGCTTTTCGACGTTGTTCGTGACGGTGGCAGCGTTGGCGTTGATGTTGTACTTGAACCCGCCAACCTTGTTTCTGTAATCGACAGCGAACTCAAATCCCTTGTTGCTGACTTCGCCGGCGTTGACGATGGTCGGAGAAACGTTGCCGACGATCGATGGCAGCGAGATCGGAAGCAGGATGTCTGAGGTGAGCTTGTTGAAGTAGTCGACCGAGACGTAGAGCTTGTTGCTCAGGAGGCCAACGTCGATTCCCACGTTCTTTTGCGTCGTCGTTTCCCACTTGAGGTCGGGATTCCCGTAACGCGAGATCAGGTACTGGTCGCCTGATTTACGAAGAAGCGTCAGGAACGCATAGTTGTCGATCTCCTGGTTGCCCAGCTTACCAATGCTTCCACGGAGCTTGACGTCGGACACCATTTTGACGTTCTGCATGAACTTCTCGTTGGAGATGTTCCAGCCGGCAGAAACGGAGGGAAATGTGCCCCACTTGTTCTTTTCAGCGAACCGCGATGATGCATCGGCTCTGACAGTTGCCGTCATCAGGTACCGTGAATCATACGAGTACGTACCTGAGGTGAAGAGCGAGAAGAGGCCCCACTCGGACGCTGACCCGCCGGTATTCTGACCTGTAGCTCCGCCGTAGTTCAGATACTGGAACGGAGCGCTCTCGAAATCGTATCTCTGGCGTGATCCGCCGAGAGACGACGAATAGTTGGTGATGTATTCGGTGCCTGCGAGGGCGGTAAATCCGTTCTTTGGAGTGTTCTTCGCGAAGTTGAGAGTGTTGTTCCAGGTGACTGTTGTCTCCTGCCCTCTGTCTTCGTTCAAAGAGGTCGGGCGGTTGATTCGGCCAAACCCGTCGGTGGCATTCCCCCCACCACCGTTGTCTCCGAAGTTCTCGGCGAACGCCTTGTTGTGGTTCAGGTTGAGGTCGAGTCCTACGTTGGTCCTCAGCTTGAGCACGTCATTCTTCATCAGCGCGTATTCGGCGAAGACGTTGCCGAAGGTCTTGAAGTTGTCGCGCTTGTCGCTCGTATAGGACGCGAGAGCAACCGGGTTGGAGCTGAATTCGAAGATGTTCCTGGAGTTGTCCCAGTTTGATGCAAAGAACGGCAGATCGGTGTACGGATCGGCCGCAGAGTACGTGGGATCGGTTGCGTTCTTGTAGACGCCAATCACTGGCGGCCGGATTAGCGCATGCCGAATGATGCCCGGCGCGTCACCCTTCGACGAAAGCTTGTCCTGCGCGGCGTACGAGAGCTGAAGGTTGGTCCCGACGTTCAGACGACTGTTCAGGCCGGCAGTGACGTTCGTGCGGAAATTCATCCGCTTGTACATGTCGTTGTTGAATACGACGATGCCGTCCTGTTTGTATGCGCCGACTGACGTCAGGTATCTGATTCTGTCAGTTCCACCGCTTGTGGTGAACTGCACGTTCTGCGACTTGCCGGTTTCAAACAAAGCGCCGAGCCAGTCGGTGTTGGCGAGGTCGGTGCGCGTTTTGGCGGTGGTGTACGGGTTGGTTCCAGAGAATCCCGAGTTCTTCCAGGCCTCTTCGACCTTGTCCATGTATTGCGAGGCGTTCAGCATGGTCGGGAGGTTCACGGCCTGCTGGATACCACTATAGTAGTTGAGCTCGGAAACAGACTTCCCTGTCTTGCCGCCTTTTGTCGTAATCACGATGACGCCGGCGGAAGCTCTGGATCCGTAAATGGACGCCGCTGCGGCGTCCTTCAGGACCGTGAGTGATGCCATGTCAGCCGGATTAAGGAACGAGATGTCGCGTGTAGGAATTCCATCGACAATGAAGAGCGGGCTGTTGTTGCCGATCGTTCCCTCACCCCGGATGCGAATGCTGACTTCCTCGCCCGGTGCTCCTGTGCTCGACGTGATCTGCACGCCGGCGACCTGCCCTTGGAGAACCTGCGACACGTCCGCAACGCGGCGTGATTCCAGGTCTGCTGCGTCCACTGTCGAGACAGCGCCGGTGATATCTGACTTTCTTTGCGACGAGTAACCGACGACCACTACCTGATCGAGCAGCGATGCACTTGCCGTGAGCGTAAACTCAACGGTTGTGGTGGCTCCAGCGCCGACATTGATGTTTCGCACCTGAGGCGTGTAGCCTATCTGGCGCGCGCGAACGACTCTGGTGCCGACGGGAACGCCGCTCAGCCTGAACATTCCATCCGTGCCAGTAACTGTTCCGCGGCCTGTTCCGTCGACGACGACGGTGACGCCGGCAACCGGGCGACGACTGGCGCTGTCGAGCGCTCGCCCTGTCACTGTGCCCGTGGGCGCTTGCGCGCCGACGGCAATAGCAGAGAACATCCCGATGAGAGCGGGAAAGAGGGATCGGACCATTTTCATCGGGTGCACTCGTGTGGTGGGAGGAGCGAGCGAAAAACTTTTTCTGTGGTTCTCGCATACACACTCCGCCCCCGCAATTCGCAAAGTCAAGCGAAATCGGCCGCGGCAGAGCGATGGGTCAAGTGCTTTCTCTCTCCGTCCTTACTGAAACAGCGACAAATCAGGAATTGATCACTGACTGAAGGCTCGTTTCCGTGTTCAAAATACAACTTCCCCGGTGATTCGCTCGCTGCAACGAGTCCAATGTTGTAATCCGCTCCCCAAAGTTGCGGAAGTCACGAAAAAGACAAATGCTGTGCGTCATTCCAGCGCGCACGAAAAAGCCGGACAAAAGATTATTTTGTCCGGCTGCGCATTTTCACGTTTTGCCTCACCGCCACTCCGCAAACAGGCCCGGAGGGAATCGAACCCCCAACCGCCGGTTTTGGAGACCGGTGCTCTACCAATTGAGCTACGGACCTACAACCCGTTCATGCTCTGCCAACAAATTCAGGAGCGGAGGGTGGCTGACGGGAATTGAACCCGCAACCCCCGGTGCCACAGACCGGTGCTCTAACCGATTGAGCTACAGCCACCATGTGCCCTACGCCTGCATCTTAACCGCAACTCAAGGGTGAATCAACCGCGTTATGACCCGCGATTCCCTCGCTTACTTCGCGCGATCCTGATACTCGCCGGTGCTCGGATTCACGCGAACCTTCTCACCAACCTTGATGAACTCGGGCACGTTGATCGTCACGCCGTTTTCGAGCTTTGCCGGCTTCGACGACGCGTTCTTCGTTGCCGTCTTCATGACAGCCGATGTATCGACAACTTCCAGCGTCATCGAATTCGGAAGATCGATTCCAATCGGGCGGCCGTTGTAATACTCGGCCGTGATCTTCATGCCCGGCTGCATCCACTGCGCGTTGTCGCCCAGCATCTCTTCGTCCATCTCGAGCTGGTCGTAGTTCTCGGTATTCATGAAGTGGTACGTCTCACCACCCTGATACAGGAACTCCAGATCGTGCGTCTCCATCGACGCCTTCTCGATTGTATCGGCAGCACGGAAGCGATGCTCGAAGCTCGAGCCACTCCGAAGATTCTTCAGCTTGGCCTGCACCATCGCGCGAAGGTTGCCCGGCGTGTGGTGTCGGAATTCGATCACGCGACACGGGTCGCCCTCGAATACCAGCACCATTCCTCTACGTATCTGTGTGGCGGGAAATGCCATTGTCCTTTATCCAATAAATACCGCCGGCCCATTCATTCTCTACCGGGAGAATGCCGGACACGGCGTGTCTTGAGGTCAATTCAAAGCAAGCCTTGAAATTTAACCTTTTGGACCCCCTCCGTAAACCTCCCTAACGACGGGCTGTAAGGCCTTCCAGATGTTGTCCGCAACGATCGGCTCGCCCTTCTCATTCGGGTGGATTCCGTCCCCCTGATTGAGCTCGGGGTGCCCTGCGACGTTGTCGAGAAGGAACGGGACCAGGATCAGGCCTTCGCGGGCCGCCACCTGCCGGTACGCTTGCGCGAACTGCCGTGTATACGCTGCTCCCAGGTTCGGCGGGGCCTGCATCGCGACGATCATGATTTTCGCTCTCGGTTTCTCAGACCGGATCTTCGCCACTATCGCGTGCAGATTTGCCTTCAGAGTGTCGGGATCGAGCGCCCGGAGCGCGTCGTTGCCACCTGTCTCGAGCACTACGATGTCCACAGCCCTCTTCAGCACCCATTCGATTCGCCGTACGGCACCGGCAGACGTCTCTCCGGACAGCCCTGCGTTGATCGCCAGAATCGGAGTTCCGCTCGCCGCCGCCCTTTGAGACACGAGGTTGGGGAACGCCTGCTTCGTGTCGGCAAGGCCGTACCCTGCCGTGAGGCTCGTCCCGAAGAACAGTACTGTAACTTTAGCCTTCGACGAATCCGGGTGGCCTGCGGAGCCGTAGGCGTCAGTCTGGGCCGCAGTTCCATTCCGAGCGTCGGCCACACGCTGATCCTCCGCCTCGCTCGGCACCCTTTCCACCTGCGGTGGTGAGCTGCAGGCGGCAAGCGCGGCCATAAAACCAACAATCAGATTCTTCATGCTCATTGCGAAGGAAGTTACACGGGAATATCGCAGCGGCGATCAGCAGATCGCAGTGCTCAGAGACGTCTCGTTCACGATACCGCAAGGCGCATTCGTCGCAATCGTAGGACCTTCCGGCAGCGGCAAGACGACCCTGCTTGGATTGCTGGCGGGTCTCGATACACCAACGCGGGGCCAGGTGATCCTCGACGGAAGCGACCTGACGCAGATGAGTGAGAACGAAAGGGCACGCCTTCGAGGTGAAAAAGTCGGCTTCGTGTTCCAGAGCTTCCAGCTCATTCCGACGCTGACCGCGCGCGAGAACATTCAGGTTCCACTCGAGCTTCAGGGTCTGAGTGGCGCGGCGGCGAGAGCCAACGAGCTTCTCGACCGCGTCGGACTCAAGGCTCGCGGGCACCATTTCCCAATGCAGCTCTCGGGCGGTGAGCAGCAGCGCGTCGCGATTGCGCGTGCCTTCGCCAACAATCCGCGGATCCTCTTCGCTGATGAACCGACAGGAAATCTCGATGCGGCAACGGGCGCGCGCGTATTCGAGCTCCTGGAGTCGCTCAACCGTGATTCCGGATCGACGATCGTTCTCGTCACGCATGATGCGGTGCTGGCACAACGCGCGTCGCGCACGATTCGTCTCGCCGACGGCTCAGTCGTCTCCGACACAGAGACGCTCGCGTGACGTCCCCTTCCCCGTCGAAGGTCTACAACGGACGAGCCTCCTTCGCGCAGCTCGCCGGCCTGACCTGGCGCGAGAGCAGGAGCGCAAGGAGGCGACTGCTGCTCTACATGTCGGCGATCTCGCTCGGAGTCGCGGCACTCGTCGCAATCGATTCATTCGCCGACAACGTCACCCGATCGGTGAAGGAACAGTCGCGCGCGCTGCTCGGCGGCGACATTGCGTTCGCATCGAACCGGCGATACACGCCGCAGCAGACTGCGTTCCTCGACACGCTATCGAAGAAGAGCGGCGCAACGTACGCGCGCGTCGTCACCTTCCCCTCGATGGCAGTCATCAAGAGAAACGGCAACACGCGGCTCGTCCAGGTTCGAGCCGTAAGCGCGAACTATCCTTTCTATGGAACGATCACGACGGCGCCAGCTGGAAAGTGGGGATCGCTCCGTACTGACGCTGTCGCTCTCGTCGATCCGTCGCTGTTGATCGCGCTCAGCGCAGAAGTTGGCGACACGCTGACGCTCGGGCTCGGCAAGTTCGTCATTGGCGCAACTCTGAAAGACGTTCCCGGAACGGCGGGAGTCGCAGAGATAATAGGCCCGCGAGTCTTCATCCCCGAGCGTTACCTGCCGGAGACACAGCTTCTCGTGTTCGGCAGCACCGCTGAATACGGAGTTCTGGCGCGGCTCCCGAACGGCGCAAACCCCGACAAGATCATCGGGCCACAGCGACCGAAGCTCGAGAAGATGCAGCTCCGCGCCCGCACAGTGACGCAGAGCGAAGAGAACACCACCGACGCTATCAGGCAGCTCAGCCAGTTCATCGGAATTGTCGGGCTCGTGGCGCTGTTGCTCGGCGGAGTCGGAGTGGCGAGCGGCGTTCGCGCTTTTGTTGCGCGGAAGATCGACACTGTCGCGATTCTACGCTGCCTCGGCGCGTCGAGCGGACAGGTTCTCGCGATGTATGTCGCCCAGGCAGCAGCGATGGGACTGATCGGCTCGATTGCCGGTGCGGCGCTTGGTGTCGCGGTGCAGCTCGGACTGCCGTCTGTCTTTGGTGATTTCCTGCCCGTCGACGTGTCGGTGACTCTCGAGCCGGCGGCGATTGTTACGGGCGTGGCAATAGGCACGTGGATCGCATTGATCTTCTCGCTGCGACCGCTGCTGGCGCTGCGCAACGTCTCGCCGCTTCAGACACTGCGACGCGACGCTGATTCGGAAGTGCTGAAGATGCACTGGAACGATGTGCCGAGGGTCGCGGTAAACGTCGCGTTGGGATTGAGCGTGGTTGCGATTGCGCTGCTGCGCTCGGGAACCGTCAAGCAGGGGCTCGGCATCAGCGGAGCCACATTTGCCGTGCTCGGTGTTCTGACACTGAGCGCCGTTTTCCTGTCGTGGCTTGCCCGCAAGGCCCTGCGCGATCACTGGCCTTACGTGATACGCCAGGGTGTGGCGAATCTCTATCGTCCGGCAAATCAGACGAGGTCGGTGACTCTCTCGCTCGGGTTCGGCGCGTTCCTCATCACCACGCTCGTCCTCGTTCAGTCAAACCTGCTGAAGCAGTTCAACATCAAGGTCGAGCAGTCGAACGCGAATCTCGTTTTCTTCGACGTACAGGAGGATCAATTCCTTCCCGTCGATTCAATCGTGAGATCACGCGGCAAGGTGCTTCAGACAGCTCCGGTCGTAACGATGCGGATCGCATCGATCAACGACCGTTCGGTAGAGACGATAATTGGCGAGGCACGCGCGAAGATCACGGCCGATTCGCTCGCCCGTGCGAAGCGCGGCGAGAAGCCATTGACGCCGTCACAGAGGCGAGAGCTCCAGCGGAACAACGCGAATTCACCGGCAGGACGCCAGCCAGCCGGCCGGCCGGGTTGGGCACTCCGGCGTGAGTATCGCTCGACCTACCGGGACAAGCTCACGACGGGCGAGAAGATCTCGAGCGGAAAATGGTTTGGCGCTGCGGCACTAAAAGGCGACACAGGAGAAGTGTCTCTGGAGAAGGATGTCGCTGAAGAGCTCCGCGTGAAGCTTGGCGACGTGATGACGTGGGATGTGCAGGGCGTCCAGATTCCGACCCGTGTGACGAGTCTTCGTGAAGTCACCTGGGAACGCTTCGAGCCGAACTTCTTCGCGGTATTCACGACGGCGACGCTTCGCGATGCGCCAAAACAGTTCGTTCTGCTTGCGGACGTGAACGGAGCGCCGGCTATCGCGGCTCTTCAGCGTGACATCGTGAAGCGATTCCCGAATGTGTCGAGCCTTGATTTGTCGCTCGTGAAACAGACGGTCGCGAAAATACTCAACAAGGTCTCGACGGCGATCAGGTTCATGGCTCTGTTCAGCCTGGGCATGGGCATTCCTGTCCTCTTCAGCGCCGTAGCTGCAACCCGAAGAGATCGAATTCGCGAGGGCGTGCTTCTCAAGACGCTTGGCGCAACTCGCGGCCAGATCATGAAGATCCTGCTGGCTGAGTATGCGTTGTTGGGGATCCTGGGGAGT
>DATLDF010000068.1:0-7251 GCA_035525975.1 Gemmatimonadaceae bacterium | reverse complement strand
AGACGGCAAGGTGGTCATAGCACGAGCAACGATGTCTGTGGCATTTCCTGCACGATTTACGCTCGTCGGCGCAAGCAATCCCTGTCCCTGTGGGCGACTGGGAGATCCCACAGGCAAGTGCATCTGCTCACCGTCCGAGGTCGAGCGTTACGCTAGTCGAATGTCCGGCCCATTGAGTGACCGAATCGACATGCACGTCGCCGTTGGCGCGGTTCCACTCGGTGACCTGAGCTCCAGCGAGAACGCCGAGCCGAGCTCGGCGATTCGAGACAGGGTGGCGCGAGCAAGGGTCCGGCAGAATGCGCGGTTCGTGCGCCTGCGTGGCGTTCAATGCAACGCTCACGCGCCGGGCCGCTGGATCGACTCGCACGGGTACGTCGAACCCTCGGCCCGCGGACTTCTCCAGAAAGCGGCGGGTTCGTTATCGCTCTCGGCCCGGGGTTACCACCGCGTCCTCAAGGTCGCCCGGACGATAGCTGACATCGACCAGGACGACGCAGTGACGGAACGCCATGTGGCAGAAGCGCTTAGGTACCGTCCAGGAGGCAAATAGGGGAAACAGATGCGGGCCTCAGTCGTCCTTTAAGTGCCTTGTTGGCCAACAAAGGTTTCAAACGCAAGGACGCATGTCCGATTCGCAGTTCATAGTGCACGATCTGGAGGCTTCCAGTCATCCTGGCCGGTACGCGCAAACTACGGCGTATCAGGTCGAGATAACGCACGTCTCTCTGTCGGAGGTGCTGGCGGCAATGTCGCGCGCGCTCGATCTCACCGAAGGCCGAATGGAAGGCCACACGGTACGAACGTGCATCATCGGAATGCGAATCGCGGATGAGCTCGACCTTTCGGCGTTCGACAAAGTCGCTCTTTACGGCGCACTTCTTCTGAAAGACTCCGGAGTCGGTGGCGCAACCAGGCTCGATGAAGTCGTTGCCGCGGAAGCGCCGGTGCACAAGTCGCGTCTGATCGACCTCAGCTCGCTGCCCCGGAAAACCAGACACGCGTTTCATACCGCTACTCTGGCCGGGCGCGACGCGATCAAGGATAGCGTCAGCTCAATGTTCGGCCGAAAAAGCGGCAGGTTGGGTTCGCTGCCCATCATTCAGTCGCGTGGTGAGCGGGGCGAGGGAATGGCGCTGCGGATGGGATTTTCCACCGCGACTGCAGATGCCATCAGGTGCATCGACGAGCACTGGGACGGCAGCGGTCCTGACGGAAGACTGGAACACGAGATTCCGCTCTTCTCGCGAATAGTGTTGATCGCCCAGACCGTCGACGCGTTCGTGACTCAACGCGGAGTCCCGCTCGCGATGCGCATGACGCGCGAGCGGAGCGGACAGTGGTTCGATCCGAACCTCGTTCGAATTGTTCGAAGCTGGCGCGAGGAAGTGGATTGGTGGCAGTCGCTGATGTCGCCCGAGGCAACGGCGCTCGCACTCGCAGCCGAACCCCAGCAGCACACGCGATTTGTCGACGACAAGGGGCTCGACGAAGTCGCGAAAGCGTTCGCCGAGATCATCGACTCCAAATCGCCGTTCACCTATCAGCATTCGACCAACGTCGCGAAGTACGCTCGCGCAGTTGCGTTTGAGCTGAGCTTTGAAAAGAGAGAAGTTCGCGTGCTCAACCGCGCGGCTCTGCTGCACGACGTCGGCAAGCTCGGTGTTCCTAGCGACATTCTCAACAAGAATGGTCCGCTGACTGCCGAAGAGCGCGCTGCCATGCAGCGTCATCCGCTGTACACGTGGGAGATTCTCAAGAACGTGAGCGCATTCGCAGGATTTGCGCGAACCGCGGCTCTTCATCACGAGAAGCTCGACGGATCCGGGTATCCGTGGGGAGTGCCAGGAGCTGAGCTCGACATCCCGGCGCGAATTCTTTGCGTTGCCGATATGTACGAAGCCCTGACTGCGAATCGACCCTATCGTGCCGGCCTGACCCGCGATGCGGCGCTCAAAATCATTCAGTCAGAAGCGGGAAGGCTGCTTTGTCCGCTGGCGACCGAAGCACTCACTGAAGCAACCCGTCACCTAAAGGTGGCGTTGGCTTCCTGATTTCGGATTGGATCCAGTCCACCGGGCAACAAGGAAACGTGGATTGTGATAGAGGTAGCGGCGCCACAAGCGCGTTGGCTCCTGCGAAAGACGATACGCCCATTCGAGTCCCGTGCGCTGCATCCAGCTCGGCGCCTGTTTGACGGCACCGGCGTGAAAGTCAAACGCAGCACCAACTCCCAGCATTACCGCTTGAACTTTCCCGGCATGCTCAGCCATCCACATTTCCTGACGCGGGCATCCGAGGCCGACGAAAAGGATTCTCGCTCCTGATTTCTTGATGTCCTCTACGATCCGATTGTCCTCGCTTGCATTGAGCGCGCGAAACGGCGGACTGAAGCGATAACTGATGTCGAGAGCAGGGAATTGGGACACGAGCCGGCTGACGAGCTCTTCGAGAACTTCCAATTTCCCACCGAGAAGGCCAACTGCAACATTCTCCCTCGCAGCTGATTCAATGACCGACATCATCAGGTCCGGTCCATAGACGCGGGTTTGGTTGGGATGTCCCTGGCGTCGCAATGCCCAGACCAACGGCATTCCATCGGGCGTGACCAGATCCGCAGCGTTGACCTGCGAACGAAACGCGGGAGAATCGTACGCTTCCATCACGACGTGCACGTTGGCGCAGCAGACGTAACGGCTCTCTGCGTTCTTCGCCCAGTCCATCACTTGCGCGGTAGCGTCCGCGTAGCTGGTCGCGTCTACGCGGGTGCCGAGGACGTGTGGGTCGGCGCCCGAATCAGCTGGCGACACGATTCTCCGAAATCACTCGCTCGTAGATACTCTTCAGGATCTCGTAGTTTCTCTCTGCCGTGTACTTCGCCTCATATTCGCGGCGGGCATTCAATCCCATCCGAGCCATTTCTGCCGGGTGATCGCACGCCCAGCGAACTTTCGTCGCCAGGTCAGAGGCATCGCCCGCGTTGAACAGAAGCCCGGTCACACCGTCAGTGACTATCTCTCCGGGGACTCCAATGCGTGACGCGATCACCGGCACGCCGCAGCTGAAGCTCTCCACTGCCACGTAACCGAACGTCTCGTAAAAGCCTTCGGATGGCCACACAAGGAATAATGCGCTCTTGATCTTTACGGTAAGCTCTTCGCGAGAGAGTCGGCCGATGATTTGAACTGTGTTCGTCAGGCCACTCTCGGAAATCAACCGACGCACTTCGTCTTCCATCTGACCGCTGCCGCGAATGTCGAGTGAAACGTCCTTCAACGTTTTCCACGCAGTCATCATCGTGCGAATTCCCTTTTCGGGATCCAGGCGGCCGATGAACAATGCGCGTCGATCGGACGCCGCTCCCGAGCGAATTCCCGGATCCGGGGAAATGAAATGCGGTTTCACCACGAGCTTGTCGGGCGGGAGACCACCTTCGCTGAACTTTCGCTTGTAGAACTCGGTCGCAACCAGGTAGGCATCCACTTTCCTGTTCCAGGTTCCCTTGATGCGATGCATCGTGAGCATGGAAGTAACGACCGCAGTGTGGAGCGACGATTCGTGATAACACGCGTGAACGATACCGGGCCACGGCACCGTCTTCCCAACACAATCCTGACAGAGTTTCCCGTCGCGATAGAGGTTCGCCGATGGGCAAATCAGGCGCGGGTTATCCAGTGACTGAACAACCGGGATGCCGGCCTCACTGCACGCGTAATACGCCGATGGGGAGATCAGCGGAAAGGTGTTGTGAAAATGAACGACGTCGGGTTTTTCCGTCTGGAGCAGCGCGGCGAATTTCTTCTTCGTTTCCCACGACCAAAGCGTCTGGGCGGCCACGCTGATCTGGCTCTTTGCGGCGATGCGCTCGTTGTTCTCGACGTACTCGATCACCTGCTGCCCATTGTCTCGCAGCAGCTTTACTTCCGCCGCGAACGCGGTGTCTTCACCGCCTGGCTGCAGATAGAAATCGTGGGCGTGCACGACTTTGATGTTTTGCATCTCGTCGGCGGCCTGGGTCACGTTGCGAATGTTATGCTGCGGAGAGCTCGAGCCGCTGCTCCGGCTGTCGAACTGCCCTTGGCGCTCTTTCCATCTGGGAAATCGAAACTACTGAGCCGGCAAACCAGAAATACAGATAGGAGAGCACGGGTGTATTGAACACAACACCGGTCATTGCGTTCATCATCACGCCGATCGTCGTGAAGAAAACAACAGTTCCCAACAGTCTTCTGTTCAAAGTCAGCGCGTTGCGCGCGACCTTGAACGACGTCACCAGAATGCCGGCGAAAATAAGCAGGTGCGCGATGAGCCCTTCGATTCCGAGCTCGACTGCGTACTTGAGGTAGCCGTTGTCGGCCGTGAGGGGCGTGAGTCCAACGCGAATTGCGGTCTGATCAGTCGTACCGAGGCCTGCGCCGAACGGATGCTCGAGGAACGCGGCGACGCCCTTTGCAACGTCCTTCGAGTGCGAAGCATTGCTGCCTGTCTGACCGGTGAGCGTGTCCCAGAAGAATCCACCAAGGTCGGGAACCGTGAAAATCGCAACCAGAAGTGCACTGCCGGTCACGATCAACCCTGCCACCGCCCACTCCGGCTTGCGCAGCATGATCACGACAAAGACGAGTTGAATCATGCAAACGAAAATCGTCATTCGCGTTATGCTGAGCAGCAAGCCCATCCAGACGATCGCGTATTCTATTTTCGTCGAAGTCGTCACCCGCTTTGCTCGGCCAAACACGTACGCGGTTGCGACGGGAAGAAGAATCAGGAACGGCATCGCGAAACCCTGGCTCGAGAGGTAGATCGAGCCGGCCCGCTGCACATCAACGCTCCCAATCCTTGACCAATAATTTGTCGGCAGCCCGAATTCATTCCCGGTCGTAAAGGCTGAGACGTTGAGGAAGTCCTGGAAATAGGAAGCGACGCCGAGCAGGACGAGCATGTCGGGCGTGACGAGAATCCATTCGACGACGGCGATGGCACTTGTCAACAACACAATGATGTAGAGACGGCGCAGCGTGTTCGGATCGTCGGCGATTTCCGGACTCGCCCTTCCGACGAAATAGAGAAGCAGGAAGAACGCGATGTCGCGAATGCCGTAAGCCTCGGCGCCTGGCGGCAAGTCTATTTGAAAGAACGCGTGTCCGGCGCCCATGAAGACTGCGGCGATGCCGATCAGCGTCAGGACCGCGAGATCGATCCAGTGTACAGCCACACGAGGACCACGTCCGGTAGCGGCACGCAGAATGACCAGAAGAATCAGTCCGAGTACGAAGGCCTCCTTCCAGGCGGCCAGAGTCCGGACGGTGCCGAGGGCCAGCCCGAGGCCGCCAAACAGCATCGCGATGATGAGGCTGTGGAAAGGCAGGCCCCACGAGATTACCGGGAGGGCGACTCTATTGAAGAATGTCTTTCGGACTGCCGCGGCTTCGGTCATGAACTGAAAAAACTAATGGCGTTCAACTCGTTTCGCCTCAAAGGCTTAGTCCATCCAACACCCTTGGCAGCGTGCGCGTACTACAGATATCCGCCTGACTGGCGCTAACAGCACATCAAGAGATCATGAAGTTTTCTTCGCTCATCACACTTGCCGCGGCACTTTTCATCCTGCCCGCCGCAGCCCTCGCCCAGGTCGGCTCAACTACTGACATCATCATGGGCAGGGTGACTTCACCGGACGGCAAGCCAATCGCCGGTGCAAAGGTCGAAGTCACATCCACGGAAACCCAGATCGCCCGGACAAAGGCGACGGACGCCGACGGACGCTATTCGGTCCTTTTTCCCGATGGCGGCGGTTCGTACAACGTCACGGTTCTCTCGATCGGTTTTGCGCCGCAACGCTTTGCAGTCGTGCGCAACAACGACGAAGACCGCCTCGTTCATGATGTCGTCATGGGTCGCAACGCGACCGTTCTTCAAAGCGTGCAGGTTCGGGCCGCGCCCAATCGGGCAAGAAATACGGATCGGCCTGAAGCAGGCTCTACTGAACGAGGTCTTCCTCCGGGACTGATCAACCGCTTGCCCGTTGATGCAGGCGATCTTAACGCGCTTGCGACTCTCGCCCCCGGTGTGATCGGAGTTGCGGGAACCGATTCAACCCCGGCGTCGTTCTCGGTCGGCGGACAACCGGCGAATCAGAACAGCCTCACGCTTGACGGACTTTCGTTCGGATCGGGAAGCGTTCCGCAGGAAGCCGTTCGGAACACGCGCGTCATAACCAGCACGTACGACGTCGCACGCGGACAATTCACGGGCGGTCAGGTTGCGAGCACTACGCGCGGTGGAACCAATCTCTTTCAGGGCGCGGTCGGATACTCGCTTCGCGATCCGTCACTCGAGTTCGTGGATGACGGAGAGAACGCGTTCTCTCAGAAGTACACGCAGAATCAGATCAGCGGTGGATTTGGCGGACCAATCATCAAGAACAAGCTGTTCACGTTTGGCGCGCTGACACTCACGAGACGAACCGATCCGCTCCAGTCACTTCTCGCTGCCGATCCGCTCGCCTTCCAGCGGCTCGGGACGAACGCAGATTCAGTCGCTCACTTCCTGTCCTTGCTCGACCGTTACGGTCTCGAGCCAACTTCGGCGCAGATTCCCGACGAGCGTCTCAACGACAACGCGTCAGCACTCGTGCGCGTCGATTACAACCTCGCCGAGGCAAACACTCTGATGGTGCGAGGCGACTGGCGGGGATCGGTTCAGGACGCAAGCAGGATCTCGGCTTTCTCGGTTCCGCATAGCGGTGGGAATGCAAAGGGGTCAGGCGGCGGCGGGATGGTGACGCTGACGTCACACTATTCCAGCTTCATCAACGAGCTGCGTGCTTATCAGTCCATCGATAAGCGGAGCACTGACCCGTACATCGACATTCCATCTGGCCGAGTTGTCGTGGCGTCGAACCTTCCGGACAGATCGCTCGGTGTCTCGACGCTGCAGTTCGGCGTCAATCCGTCGCTGCCTCAGGAAACAAGAACGCGGCTCCGGGAGCTCAGTGACGAGCTTTCGCGCGTATCAAAAAATGGCGCGCACCGTCTCAAGCTCGGCGGCCTTCTTAACGAGGAGCAGAGCGAGAATGGAACGTTCAACAACGCCCTCGGCACATTCACTTTCAACTCAATTGCTGATTTCGAAGCAGGCAGACCTGCATCGTTCACTCGGACGCTTGCGAGCCGCGACAGAAACGCGCGCAGTGTGAACAGCGCCCTGTACCTGGGAGATGCGTGGCGCCAGTCGCAGAAGCTTCAGCTC
>DATLDF010000067.1:0-3331 GCA_035525975.1 Gemmatimonadaceae bacterium | reverse complement strand
ACACATGCAGGGATGAGATATGCGAACGATCACACTTGGTCTTGCAGGATGCGGAGTCGTAGGCGGCGGTTTGGTTCACCTGCTCAGCTCATCCGCTGAATCACTGCGCTCGCGTCACGGTGTGAGAGTCGAGCTCGTCGGGATTCTCGTTCGAAACGTCGCGCGAGACCGTGGCTTGTCTGTCGATCCATCCCTCTTCACGGATGACGTTACCGAGTTTCTCGCTGCTGATGCTGATATCGTAGTCGAAGCAATCGGCGGAGAAGAGCCTGCACGCAGAATCGCCCAGGCAACTCTTGCTAGCGGCCGGCGCTTCATCAGCGCGAACAAGGAATTCATCTCGGCATTCGGCACGGATCTGCAGACTCTTGCATCTACAAACGACGGAGTGCTTCAGTTCGACGCTGCCGTTGGTGGAAGCGTTCCGATAATCCGCACAATCCAGAGCGCGCTCGGGGGCAACTCACCGGCTTCGATCAAGGGAATACTCAACGGCACGTCGAATTTCATTCTGACACAGCTCGAGAGAGGGAAGTCGTACGAGTGCGCACTTGCCGCAGCCAGAGAGAGAGGACTCGCCGAAGACGACGTTTCGCGAGACGTGGACGGCCGGGATGCCGCCGCGAAGCTCGCGATTCTCGCATGGGTTGCGTTCGGCATTCCAGTCGGCTCGGTGAAGCCACGGACGACGGGAATCCTGCCCGATCCAAGTCGCCTCGTGCGTGCGGGCGCTGCGGTCGGGGGTAGGGTCCGCCTTGTCGCGGAGTGTGTCGCGCTTCCGGGCAATCGTCTGACGGCAGTCGTCGAGCCAGTCGTCGTTTCACCTCGAGGCTCCTTCGGACAGACTGTCCTCGAGGACAACCGCGTCGAAGTCGATCTCGGATGGGGAAGCCCGCTCAGCGTTTCGGGTCCCGGTGCCGGCGGTGCACCGACCGCGACATCACTGTTGAGTGACATCCTGGCGAACGCATCTCCGCTCGCTCGACCAATCGCGAGAAACGAGCGTGCCTGGGTCTCCGTTGGCGATCCGAGAAAGCATCGATGGATTATCGGTGCTGACGCTTCGCCCGAATTGATCGTGAGTTGTTGCAGCGAAGCCGGTGTCCCAGTGACCGATGTCCTTCATCAGGCAGGCGATGCCTATGTAACGACGGGGCCGTCGCCAACGGATCGGATTGACTCAGTCATAGCGAGCCTGCGCAATATCGATCTCAAACCGTTACGCGCCCGTTTTGAGATCAATGAGAGCGAGGTTGTTTCCTGATGGGCGCGCTTGCAGTTCTCCGAAGATTGGATTGCGCCGATTTCGAGATCGTCGGCAAGCATGATCGGCCAGTAATTGCCGTACTCGGCGGAATCTCCGCGACACGGCATGTGACCGCCGGACAATCAAGATGCGGCGGATGGTGGCAGGACGTAGTCGGTCCCCGGAAGGCTGTCGACACCGACACTTGTTCCGTCCTGAGCTTCGACTACGTGGCGCAGAATCCAGATGGTCAATGCGCACGAAGCAGCGACCAGGCGCATCAGCTCGCCCGCGTGATGGATGTCGCGGGCGTCGACAAGGTTCAAACAATCGTAGGCGCATCGTACGGTGGAATGGTCGCCTTGTCATTCGCGGCTCTCTATCCACATCGTGTTGGTAGTCTCGTCGTCATCAGCGCCGCTCACGCAAGTCACCCGATGGCAACCGGGTTGCGATCAATGCAGCGACGCGTAGTTGAGCTTGGAATGTCGACCGACCGCGGTCGCGACGCGCTGAAGATCGCGCGGGGAATCGCGATGACGACTTATCGGACGGCGGAAGAGTTTGCCGACAGGTTCAGCACTGAGCCGAATGACGCTGACTCCGAGAGCTTCCCGGTTGAGGACTACCTCATGCAGTGCGGCGAGCGATTCGCCAACTCGTTTACACCGGCGAGGTTCGTGTCGCTCTCGTTGTCGCTGGATCTTCATTACGTAATTCCGGAAGAGATCCAGGTTCCGACAACTCTCGTGTCAGTAGACACCGACGCGCTCGTGCCGCCATGGCAGATGCGGGAGCTCGCCAGCAGGCTGGGCGGACCGTCGAGGCTCATCGAGCTCAAGTCGAGATACGGACACGATGCATTTCTGAAAGAACCCCGGGCGATGAGTGAAGTGATCGCGGCTTCATTGAGCTCAAACGGCTGTCACTCGAACAAGGTGCTATGCAATGAAAGGTCAATCTGAATCAAGACGCCAACGCTCGACTTGCGCCGTACGCGCTGGCATTGCCTGCGACACCCATCACGGTGCGGTGATACCGCCAATTCATCTCTCGTCCACCTTCGCGTTCGAGAAGTTCGGAACCAGGCGCCAGTTCGACTACACAAGGTCGGGCAATCCGACGCGCGAATACCTTGCGTGCGCTCTGGCGGAGTTGGAGGGTGGAGTCGCGGGCGTGGTGACAGGAACGGGGATGTCAGCCGTGGCGCTCGCTCTGCAGCTCGTTCGTCCTGGTGATCTCGTGCTCGCAGCGCACGACTGTTACGGCGGCACGCACCGAATCCTGCGCTCGCTCGCGGCACGCGGGCTGTTCGACGTCGTCTTCACGGATCTCACTGACGAGCACGCTGCTGCGGAAGTCGCGTCGCGCAAACCGCGGCTGCTGTGGATCGAGACGCCGAGCAATCCACTGCTGAGAATCACGAATCTGAAGACGATATGTGCGGCCGGTAAAGCGTCTGGCGCAATTGTAGTCGTGGACAACACGTTTCTGTCGCCGGCTCTTCAGCGTCCGCTCGAATTCGGAGCGGACATCGTTGTCCATTCGACGACGAAATACCTGAACGGCCACAGCGATGTTGTCGGAGGCGCCGTTATCGCGGGCAACGCGCAGCTCGCCGAAGAGCTTGGCTGGTGGGCGAATTGTCTCGGACT
Source organism: Gemmatimonadaceae bacterium (assembly GCA_035525975.1). Lineage (GTDB taxonomy): Bacteria > Gemmatimonadota > Gemmatimonadetes > Gemmatimonadales > Gemmatimonadaceae > UBA4720. Next base: position 430 of record DATLDF010000067.1, on the reverse strand, counting down.
GACAGGCGCGCCGTTCGACAGTTATCTAACCCTGCGCGGAGTCAGAACGCTCGAGGCGCGCATGCGCGTTCACCTCGAAAACGCCGAAGCGGTAGTTGAAACGCTGTGTAGTCATGAGGCGGTAGCGCGCGTGAACTATCCCGGCCTCAAGTCTCATCCGGGACATGCAATCGCCTCGGGCCAGCAGAATGGATTCGGCGCGATGGTGAGCTTCGAGCTCAGGTCCGGCATCACTGGCGCCGAGCAATTCGTGAACGAGCTCGAGTATTTCACACTCGCGGAGTCGCTTGGCGGTGTTGAGAGCCTGGTCGCCCATCCGGCGACCATGACCCACGCATCGATGGACGCCGACGCGAGGGCGAATGCCGGGATCTCCGATGGCCTCCTGCGCCTGTCCGTTGGTATCGAGCACAGGGACGACCTGGTGGAG
>DATLDF010000063.1:0-65293 GCA_035525975.1 Gemmatimonadaceae bacterium | reverse complement strand
GACCTTGACTCCGTTCAGCCAGACCTCCGTGCCGTGCCCCACGCCGCGTGCCTCGGAGGTCGCTGCGAAGAGCGTCACGGTGTCGCCGTGAAGGGCGCCGACGCGTGCGAACAGGAGGATGGACAGCACTGCCGCGACGATGGCGGCGACGCAGATGAGCCCGGGGATCAGGTCGCGCCAGCTGTCTCTACGTCGGGGCATGGACGGGGGAAGGAGAGCAGGCCGCAGGCGGAGGGACGCGCGGCGGCAGCGACCCGAGCAGGAGCAAGCGTCGGACCAGCCGCCGGCGACGCCCGTCCGGCACGGACAGCGCCCGTCGGCAGCCCCGGCTCAGCGCTCGCTCGTCTGGGCCGGCATCGAGCGGACCGTACCACCCACCGCGTTCGGCGCAAAAAGGCCCCGCCCCCGGGATCCTGGAGGATCGCCGGGGGTGGGTCGTGTACATCGACTCTGAAATGCGCGCGGCGGGACTCGAACCCACGACCTTCGGCTCCGGAGGCCGACGCTCTATCCAACTGAGCTACGCGCGCAAGTGAGCCTGTTCCCGGTGGAACCGCCCTCCGCATACTAACCCGCACCCCCAAGGGGGTCAACGCAACGGGTTTGGCACCCAATGTGACAAGCTTAAGTTGCAATCATGCTATTCAACACACGAAAAATCACTGTAATCCCCGGGGACGGAATCGGCCCCGAAGTCATAGCGGCAGCCCTCAAAGTCATCGAAGCGACCGGAGTTGACATCGAGGCCGACGTCCAGCAGGCGGGCGCCTCATGCTTCGAGAAGGGAATCGAGTCAGGCGTTCCGCGCGAAACCATCGAGTCGATCGAGAAAACCAGGGTGGTCCTCAAGGGACCCCTGATGACTCCGATCGGCCACGGCAACAAGAGCGCGAACGTCACGCTCCGTACGCTTTTCGAGACTTTCGGAAACCTGCGGCCTGTTCGTGAGCTTCCGGGCGTGCACACTCCGTTCACCGGACGCAATCTCGACATTGTCATCGTTCGCGAAAACGTCGAAGATCTCTACACAGGCATCGAGTACATGCAGACCGCCGGCGTCGCGCAAGCGCTCAAGATCATCACCCGCACGGGATGTGAAAAGATCGTGGAGCTTGCCTTTGAATTCGCAGTTGCGGCGGGTCGCAAACGCGTCCACTGCGCGACGAAAGCGAACATCATGAAGCTCACCGAAGGAATGCTCCAGCACACGTTCGAAGAGATCGCTCCGCGTTATCCCCAGATCGAAGCGAAGCACATCCTCATTGACAACTGCGCTCATCAGCTCGCGATGCGTCCGGAGCAATTCGACGTCATCGTCACGACGAACATGAACGGCGACATTCTGAGCGATCTGACGTCGGGCCTCACCGGCGGACTCGGCTTCGCTCCTTCGGCGAATATCGGCAACAACGCTGCAATCTTCGAGGCAGTTCATGGCTCCGCGCCCGATATCGCAGGGAAGAACATCGCAAACCCGACTGCGATCATTCTGAGCGCCGCCATGCTGCTTCGCCACATCGGCGAAGGCGCAGCAGCAGACGATATCGAACAGGCAGTTCTCGTCACTCTCGAGAGCGGAATTCGCAGCGGCGACATGACCGGAGACGCACCGGCGACCGGGACAAACGAATTCGCTGACGCGATCATCGCGAACCTTGGACGCGATTCCGCCTCGAAAGGCACCCGCGATTTCGGCGCTGTCAACCTTCCCGAAGCCACGCGTGAAGTTCAGGCGCTAGAAACCACATCGCGTCGCGTAACCGGACTCGACGTCTTTATCGAGAGCTCGCTTCAGCCGCAGGAGCTGGGCGACATACTCACCGCGCTCTGCACAGGAACCACAGTGCAGCTTCAGATGATCGGCAACCGTGGCAACACCGTTTTCCCGGTCGAGAACGAGCGGTCAGTAACCCTCGTCGATTCGTATCGCTGCCGGTTCATGAAGAAAGACCGTAACGATAATCTTACAAATGCCGAAATACTTTCGCTTCTTACAAAGGTTGGCGAAGAGCATATCTGGCATCACGTCGAGAAGCTTCAGCAGTTCGACGGGGTTGACGCTTTCAGTCGAACGCAAAAGTAGGGAGCATCCCGATGCACGTCCGCGCTTTGATGACAGTCGTGTTGATCGCCTGCACGACTGCAATCGCCGCCGCGCAGGGTCCGCGGTCGCCTCTCAAGTACAAAGGTCCTGAGACTCAGCCGGCGATAACCGCGGCTGACGCGATGACGCGTCTCTACGTTTTTGCGGACGATTCAATGATGGGCCGGGGAGCCGGTGACCCAGGCGGCCTCAAGGGAACGGCCTACATCGAGCGCGAAGTTCGTCGTATGGGTCTCGTGCCCGCCGGCGACAACGGCACGTTTTTCCAGGCCGTTCCGATTTACCGCCGCAGCTTCGACATGTCGTCGTCACTGAAGGCCGATGACGTTCAGCTGGTTGCAGGAAAAGATTACTACCCGCTTCATCTGGGCGGTACGCCGCGGTCGTTGAACGGCAGGCAGGTGATCTACGCCGGGACCACGCTCGACGCCGCAAACATGATCCCCGCCGCGCAGGCAGTCGGGAAAGTGGTGGTTGTAGCTGGACCGACGCCGGGAATCGCTCGACGATATCCGGACGCTGCCGGCTTCATCATCATTCCTGCCGATTATGTGATTCCGCAGCTGAGGGAGTATGCGGCGGAAGTCTCGACCCTCATGCACGAGCCCGCCGACACGGTTAGCGTCTCGCTGACGCTCGCAGTTCCGTCGGCGTCCATCGCCAGCTTTCTTGGTGTACCACTTCAGAACGCGCGTCCGGGCACACTGGGAAGAACTCTCTCAGGCGAAGTCCGATTCAACATGGTGGACGCGCCTGCACGCAACGTAGTCGCGATAATTCGTGGAAGCGATTCCCTCCTCAGAAAGCAGTTCGTCGCAATCGGCGCGCACAACGATCACCTCGGAATTCGTCACGAGGGCGCGATAGACACCGATTCTGTTCGCGCGTTCAACCAGATGGCCGCAAAGATCTACATGACGCGCACGCACGAGCTGCCGGAGTTTCCGGGTACTGGGTTGACCGCCGATGAGAAGGCACGCGTCAGGGTCAACCTCGACAGCCTGCGTCGCATTCGGCCGGCGCGTCCCGATTCGGTTTACAACGGTGCCGACGATGACGGATCGGGCTCAGTCGGGCTGCTCGAGATCGCGGAGAAGTTTTCGAACGACCAGTACAAGCCGAAACGCTCGCTTCTTTTCGTGTGGCATACTGGCGAAGAGCTCGCCTTGTTCGGCTCGGAATTCTTCACGGACCATCCGACCGTGCCGCGTGAGTCGATTGTGGCGCAGCTCAATATCGACATGATCGGCAGAGGCGAGGCGAGCGATCGTCCGGGCGGAAATTCTGGTTATCTGCAGCTTATTGGCTCGCGGCGCCTCTCGTCTGAGCTGGGCGACCTGCTCGAAAAAGTGAACATTGCCAACAGGCACGGCATGAAGTTCGACTACACGTTCGACGCCGCCGGCCATCCCGAGCAGTACTACTGCCGCAGCGATCACTATGAGTACGCGCGGTACGGAATTCCTGTCGCGTTCATGAGTACCGGCGGTCACATTGACTATCATCAGGTCACTGACGAGCCGCAGTACATCAGCTACACGCACCTTGCGCGAGTTGCGGGATTCGTTGCCGATGTTGCTGCTCACATCGCGAATCTTGATCATCGGATTGTTGTTGATCATGCGAAACCGGATCCGAAGGGGCAGTGTGTCCAGTAATTCTCGGTCTTCATCTTCCCGGTAACTCTCTAGTTCGCTTTCGGCAGGAACACGAAGGGCGCAAAGGAAAAGCCGAAGGACACGAAGAATTACAGAACTGCATTTAAGGTTAAACGACGGAACGGCGTGCGGTCGTTCCGCTTCTTAATCCCTGATCTTTTCCGTAGTTCTTCGTGTCCTTCGGGCGTTCCTTCGTGGACTTCGTGGCCCTCACCCGTCAGGGTGGATGCCAAGCTCCGCCGGAGTGCGCATTATTCTCGCGTTGAAAAATCCCTCCCACCACGCGAGACCCCCATCGATGCCAACTCAGTACGATCGACGATCTTTCATGACCTACTTCGCGAGTGTCGGCCTCGGCTCGACGCTGCTGCCAGGAATTCTCTGGGCGAAAGTTGCCGATGGAACGGAGATCAACGCCGCGACCATCGCGGCCGCAGAGGAGCTCGCTGGTCTCAAGTTCGATGACGCAGAGCGCGCAATGATGCTCGATGGGCTGAAGGTGAATGAGGGCCGCATCGAGGCGCTTCACAAAATCCCGATGCCGAATTCAGTTAGCCCGGCATTGGTGTTCAATCCAGTTCCTGCAGGAAAGAAGATTCCGAACGAGCCGCGGCGAGCGATGATCCGGTCCCGCGTCGAGCGCGCCTCAGTGCCAGGGGCGGATGCGCTCGCGTTCATGACAGTTACACAGTTGTCAGAATTGATGCGGCGCCGGCAGATCACGTCAACGCAGCTGACCGATCTCTACATCGAGCGACTCAAGAGATACGATCCCGTGCTCCACTGCGTGATCACTATCACTGAAGAGCGCGCGCGGGAGCAGGCCAGGAAAGCTGATGCGGAAATTGCGAGTGGACACTACCGCGGCCCACTTCATGGAATCCCGTGGGGCGCAAAGGATCTGCTGGCCGTCAAGGGCTACAAGACCACGTGGGGCGCAGGGCCCTACAAGGAACAGGTCATCGATGAAGACGCCACCGTTGTCCAGCGACTCGATGCCGCCGGTGCCGTACTAATTGCAAAGCTCACGCTCGGCGAGCTGGCGCAGGGCGACATCTGGTACGGCGCACGCACGAGAAATCCATGGAAGGTCGAAACAGGGTCGAGCGGGTCGTCGGCAGGACCAGCCTCGGCAACCGCCGCTGGTCTCGTTGGATTCTCTATCGGAAGCGAGACCCTCGGCTCGATCTCGTCGCCGTCCACAGTTTGCGGAACGACCGGGCTTCGGCCGACCTACGGACGCGTTCCCAAAACCGGCGCGATGGCGCTCTCCTGGAGCATGGACAAGCTCGGGCCGATTTGCCGGAGCGCCGAAGACTGCGCGCTCGTACTCGACGCGATACACGGGCCCGACGGCAAGGACAACATGGCGATTCCGGCGTCGTTCCATTGGGATGCGACTCTTTCCCCGAAGCGCCTTCGCATTGGCTACGTCAAGAGTGCTTTCGACATGCCGATGATGGACCCCAAGGACGAGAAGCGAACGCAGCACGGAAGCAAAGTGTTCGACGACCGCGCGCTTGAAGTTCTGAAAGAAATGGGCGTGAACCTGATTCCTGTCGAGCTGCCTGACATGCCGTACGATCCGATGCGCATCATCCTCACGGCGGAGGCGGCTGCCGCGTTCGACGAGCTCACGCGATCGAACCGCGACAGCGAGCTCGTGCAGCAGACGCGAAACGACTGGGCGAACACATTCCGCACGGCGCGCTTCATCCCGGCAGTTGATTACATCAACGCGAACCGCCTGCGTACGACTGCGATAGGCAAGTGGGACGACATGATGAGGAATTTCGACGTCATCGTTACCCCGACGAATGCAGCGAATCCATCACAGCTCGTTGCGACGAATCTTACAGGGCATCCTGCCGTCATTCTTCCGAACGGATTCCGCGCTGATGGAACGCCGGTGTCGCTGACCTTCCTTGGAGGCTTGTTCGAGGAAGCGAAGCTGCTCGCTGTCGCCAATGCCTATCAGCAGGCGACCGGGTTCCATCTCGTTCATCCCGCAGTCCCGCTCAATCCAACGAAATAGAACGTGGATGTGAAACCGGTGACACTCGACGGCGATCGAGTGAGAATGGAGCCGATGACGGAGGAGCATCTAGACGCGCTCGTCCTCGCGGGCGGGTTCGACGAGCTCTGGCTGCTCACTGCAGTCAATGCTGCAAAGCGCGAAGACATGAAGGCGTACATGGATGCTGCGCTGGCCGATGCGGCGAAGGGAACAGCCCTCCCGTTCGTGACGATCGACAAGGAATCAGGCCGGGTGATCGGCAGCTCGCGCTTTGGTAACATCGATCCGCCGAACAGGAAAGTCGAAATCGGCTGGACCTGGATTACACCTGCGTTTCAAAGGACGCACGTCAACTCAGAAGCGAAGCTTCTGATGATGACGCATGCATTCGAGGTGTGGAACTGCGTTCGCGTGGAGCTGAAGACAGACGTGCTCAATATGAAATCGCGAAATGCGATGCTTCGAATCGGCGCGATAGAAGAGGGAGTTCTTCGCCGGAATCAGCTGACGCAGCGCGGCCGTTATCGAGATTCCATCTACTTCAGCGTCCTTGATACGGAATGGCCGGCGGTGAAGGAACGCCTTCAGGGATTCATCGCCCGCCGGCCAGACGAGTCGAACGACCCTTAGCGAGAGCCGCCGACCCTGATCCACTTCTCCAGGGTCAATACGCACCGGGGCTTATCCACGGCGCCGATGTTGACCTTGACGGTTCCGGTTGACGTTTGCTTTGCCGATACCGGCGGCATCCATCCGGAGTCAAACAGGAATTTTCCCCGGAACGACGCGATATTTCCCTTTGCGCGCATCGTGAGGTTTCCGTTTCGCGCCAGTGTCTGGCCGCCGCATCCGATTCGCTTCTTCCCTTCGGTCTTGTAGGTCCCGCGCGCATAAATCGAATCGCGGAACTGCTCGAACATTAGGTCGACGGACAGGTCGCCGGTCGCGCCGCGCCACGACGGTGCCCTTAGGGGGGCCGACCGGCCCGCCGCGGGCCGTTGAAAGGCTTCGGGGCCGGAAGCTCCGAATGCCAGAGTAAGAACGGTGACTGCGATATTCAAAAATGACATGGCTTCTCGTTTATCTGCCCGCCCGGTGGGACGCGACCTGTTAAGACAATTAAAAAAATACTAACCGTGAATTTTACCAGACCGCTGGCAGATTTGTTCGCCCTGTTCTGTTTTTTTCGTCCGGAAGGGGCACGGTAAGTGCAGCCCTGTGCTGTTTTCGGGCTCGGCCCGACTTACTGTGAGGAGGAAGGATGGGCATCTTCGACAACAAGGATGAAAACACATCGAGCGGCAGCTTTTCCGATGTGAAGGGAGGAGGGTCGGCGTCAACGGGCTCGACAGCGGAACCGGCTGATTTTTCGGACGTCGAGAGCGGACATTCCGGCACCGCTCCGGCCGCAACCGAGACTTACACCGTCAAGAGTGGCGATTCGCTGAGCAAGATCGCCAAGCATCTATACGGCGACGCCAATTCCTGGCACAAGATCTTTGACGCCAACCGCGACAAGATCAAGAATCCCGATCTCATTCACCCGGGGCAAGTCCTCACAATTCCCTCCGCGTGACGCGGTAACAAAGGAGACAAGAATGAAAATGAACTCGCGCGGCCTCGCCGTCATGGGCGCGATGGCACTGGTATTCGCCGTTGCCGGCTGCAAGAAGAAAGACGCTGCCGCCACCGATAGCGCGGTATTGGGTCCACTTCCCGACGCCACAACTCCGGCAGCAGCGCCCATACACGTGACGGACGTGTCTACCGGCAAGGGACTCACGGCGGACAAGAATCTCGCGAACTCGACGAGCGAGTTTGGCGTTCGCGATACGATCTACGTTCTCGTTAAGACCGACGGAGCATCGGCGGGCTCGAAACTCGACGCGAAGTGGACGTTCAACAATGGCGCCGAAACGGTAAAGGACGACACCCAGAATATCGCACCTGCCGGCGGCGAATCGCGCTTTGAATTCCACGTCTCGAAGCCGAGTGCCTGGCCTAAGGGGAACTACAAGGTAGAGATCATGCTCGACGGGACGTCCGCGGGCAGCAAGGACTTCACCATTAAGTAACACCAATGGCCACACGCCACACGCCACACGCCACACGCTAACGGCAGCACCACACAACGGGTTCCAGTTTCTGGAGCCTGTTCTTTCCTATCGAGTAGATTTTGCGATCGTTCAACAACTCCAGCCGAGAGAGACTCGTGGCCGAATCGAATACCGGGCGAAACGCAACGCACTACCGCTGGGACGATATGCCGAAGGAGCGGGTGAGCGAGACGCTGGAGCGTCGGCTCATTACCGGCGACAGGATGATGCTTGCTCACGTCTATCTGGCGAAAGGCTGCATCGTCCCCAAGCATTCGCACGCGAACGAACAGCTCACCTACATTCTTGAAGGCGCGCTTCACTTCTGGCTCGGCGAAGACCAGACGGAAGAAGTGGTCGTACGCGCCGGCGAGGTGCTCCACATCCCGTCCAACCTCCCGCACAAGGCCCTGGCCCTCGAAGACACCCTGGACGTCGATATCTTCGATCCACCGAGGGAAGACTGGCTGAACAAAACAGACAGCTACCTGAGAAAGTAGAAGATGGATCTCGGGCTGCGCGGCAAAGTCGCGTTCATTGCAGCGGGCAGCAAAGGACTTGGCCGCGCGGTCGCAGAAGAGCTGGCCGCGGAGGGCGCGTCGGTCGCGATCAACGCACGCGGGATTGCAACACTCGAGTCAACTTGCAGGTCAATCGAGTCCTTAACAGGTGCGGAAGTCCTTGCTCTCCCCGGCGACGTGTCCAATGCGGGGGAAGTGGAGGCGATGGTGAAAGCTGCGATTGAGCGATTCGGAAGGATCGACATCCTCGTGACCAACGCCGGCGGTCCGCCGAGTGGTCAGTTCGAATCGCTGACTCCGGAGATGTGGCGATCGGCTGTCGACCTCACATTGCTCAGTGTCGTGAATCTCACACGCGCGGTTCTTCCGGGGATGAAGGAGCGGGGATGGGGCAGGGTCATCAACATCTCATCGATTGCCGCTAAACAGCCTGTAGATCGGCTCATCCTTTCCAACAGCATTAGAGCTGCCGTCACCGGCTTTGCCCGGACTCTTGCCAGCGAAGTTGCAATGCATGGGATCACGGTCAACAACCTGCTGCCGGGGTACACCCGAACCGAAAGAGTCGAGCAATTGTCAGCGGCAATGGCCACCCGTGAAGGAATTTCTGAGGATGAAGCTGTCGCCCGCTGGACGTCCGAGATACCAATGGGACGCCTCGGAGAACCCCGCGAATTCGCGGCCCTCGCCGCCTTTCTGGCCTCGGAGCGGGCGACTTACATCACCGCCCAGTCCATCGCGGTGGACGGGGGATGGATTAAGTCCCTCCTCTGAGGGTTAATCTTCGTTTTGAGGCCTTGCAGCGCTGATTTTCTTTTGATTCGGGGGCTCGGGTAGTACATTGTGGGGCTACCGGAGAAGACCCTAGTCGGCCCATTTCGCGACTCAGAAATTTGATGATGAGTCTCAAAAATCCTGCATGCCCGAGCCAGTAAAGAGCGGCAAGACCGCGCTCGACGACCGGGTTGGCAAATTGCCAGAACGCCCGGGCCTCAGTCCCGCGAGACCGGCGACGCCGTACGACACTCTTCCTGAGGAGTCGTTCGATAGGGTCGCGCGCCTTGCCGCGGGCTCGCTCCGCGCCCCGGTCGCCATCGTCTCTCTTCTCGATGAAGACCGCCACGTCGTAAAAAGCAGCATTGGGCTGACAGGACGCTCGAGAGTGTGGCGAAAGGTTCCGCTTGGCCTCCGCTTTTCGCGACAGGTCGTCTCGACGGGCAGACCCGTTTTTGTCGGCAATACCGACGAAAAACTCGCGATCGACGCTGATCCGGACGCGCGGACGCCCGACGGGGTCGCGTATGCGGTCGCGCCCGTCATGACCGTCGATGGCCAGGTAATCGGCACATTGTGCGTCATCGATACGTCGCCCCACGCGTGGACTCACACAGAGATCAACTGCCTGATGGACCTTGCCGCGTCGCTCGTGATGGAAATCGAGCTCCGCAGCGACCTGTCGCAGAAGCGACAGACGCAGGAACATCTTCTTTACAGCACTCTCCACGACGCCCTCACAGGACTGCCAAACAGGTCGCTGTTCACCGAGCGCCTCCGACATGCAATGCGCCGCGCCGCGCGTCATCCTGACGACTTGTTCGCTGTTCTTTTTCTCGACCTCGACAGGTTCAAGGACGTCAACGACAACCTTGGTCACTTTGCCGGAGACGAGCTGCTTCGCGCTGTGGCGCGTCGCCTCGAAGCGTGTCTCCGTCCCGAGGACACAGTCGCGCGCCTCTCGGGCGATGAGTTCGCGATCCTTCTCGAGAGCATCACCGAAGCAAGCGACGCCGGACGCGTAGCCGAGCGCATCGAAGAAGCTCTGTCGTTCCCGATCAATCTCGCTGGATCTGAAGTGCTGACGTCAGCGAGCATGGGTATCGTGACAAGCTCGATGGCACACGATCAGCCGGAACAGATCCTTCGCAGCGCCGACATGGCGATGTATCGCGCCAAGGCTGCGGGTCGCGCGCGATACGAGATGTTCGATCGGACAATGCACACGGATGCGCTCGCACGACTGCAGCTGGAGACGGATCTTCGCCGGGCAGTCGAGCTTGGTGAGTTCCGGCTGCACTATCAGCCTCTCGTGTCTCTCAAGACCGGGCGGGTTACCGGACTCGAGGCGCTTGTAAGGTGGGAGCACCCAAGTCGCGGGCTGGTTCATCCCGGCGATTTCATTCCGATCGCCGAGGAGACGGGACTTATCGTTCCGATGGGACGATGGGTGCTGGATGAAGCCTGCAGGCAGATGAAGGAGTGGCACCACTCACATCCTCGAACCGAGCCGCTGACAATCGGCGTGAACCTGTCGGCCAAGCAGTTCTCACAGCCGGACATCGTCGATCAGATCAGATCTGCAATCACATCCAGTGGAATCAGTCCTGGCTGCCTCAGAATCGAGATCACTGAGTCGGCGATCATCGACAAGGGAACAAGCTCCGCCAACGTTCTTCAGAAGATCCGCGACCTTGGTGTGCAGATCTATCTCGATGATTTCGGCACGGGCTACTCGTCGCTCAGCTATCTGCATGGCCTTCCGATTGATGCAATCAAGATCGACCGCGCGTTTGTAAGCAACATGGACACCGACGAGAAGAATCTTCGCCTCGTTCGGACTATTCTCACCCTCGCCGAAATCGTCGGTGTTCGGGCCGAGGCGGAGGGAATAAGCACGGCTGAGCAGCTGCGAGAGCTTCGCTCGCTTAACTGCGACCAGGGCCAGGGCTATCTGTTTTCCGCGCCGATCACAATCGAGGCCGTCCATGAGGTTTTGACGGCCGACCCCATCTGGTGAGTTGAAGGAATAAGGGCCACTTTCGCAGGATGCAGTCGCCCTCGCAGACTCGTCCCGCCTTTACACTCATCGAGATGGTCGTGGTGCTCGCCATTCTTGGCATCGCCCTGTCGATTGCCGGACCGTCGCTGATGCGCCCCGTGGCCGCTGACGGATTGCAGAGTGTGATTGACAGAACAAGGAATCTTGCGCTGCGCCGAGCTGAGCCGGTAACCCTTCTCGTGGGCGCGGACGGAAAGTGGGTGGCGTACGCATCTCGGTCCGGGAGAGAGGCAGTTGGATCGGGCCGGCTCGATGCCAGGAGCTCTCCGTCATTACGGCTCGATATCTCCGCGCTCGGACTCTGCACGACAGACGACCACTCAGTTGGCGATCCAACGCAGTCAGTAACATTGAATCCGCTCGCCTGCACTGTCAGGGCGGCCGAGGGGCCGGCGAGATGACGTTGCTCGAGAGCGTCATCGCCATCGTCATTCTTTCACTGACAGCAATCGGAGTGCTCGGTATTTTTCAGCAGACCAGTCGGGCCGCTGCAGATGCACGCGCGTGGACTGTTGCCACGTCGTACCTTGAAGAGGGAATGGAGTCGGCAAAGTTGGGGGTGTCGTTCTCCAGCTCAACGACTGCGCTGTCGCTCCCGCCGGGATACAGTCGTCAGCTCGAGGCGCGGCCCGGCCCGAATGGTTTGACCGACGTAATAGTCTCGGTTTCTATTCCGGGCGGCGCGGCTCTGACAATTCACCGTCTCGTTCGGCAGTAATGCGAAAAAGACGCTACGGTTTCACATTGATCGAGCTCATGGTTGCGCTCGTGCTGACAGGAATCGTTTCGCTTATTGCATACGGATCGATTCAGGCAGGCATCGACAGCACCGATCGGTTGGCAATGCAACGACAGACCGTGGAATCTGAGGCGTTGGTAAGAGTGATGGTCTCAGATGCCTTGCGTCATCCGGCCGATTCGCCCGATGGGAATCCCGCGTTCGAACTGCTTTCGTTTGCAGGAAATCGTGGAGACGGAATTCAGTTTGTCACGCGAGGGGTGAGTGGTGTGCCTGGCGCGGGCCAGCTCTGGCGTGTTGCACTCAGGCCGTCAGCGAGCGGGGTGGAGCTCGAAGCCATTTCGCTCGAATCGGCAGCTTCAATTCGAACCCACCTTCCCAATCTCAGCTCGATCGACGTGCGGGTTCTGAGAGCGGTTGACGATATGGCGTGGCAGGATCGTTGGCAGTCCACACAACAATTTCCTGCGGTCGTTGAAATCTCATTTAACGACTTATTCGGAAAGAGTGGCCCGCCTTTCATAGTTCAGACCGGGCTGGGTGAGCGTTGAGTAATCATCGCCGGGGCGTCGCGTTGATGCTGGCACTGTGGCTGATCGTGCTTCTGACTGTCATGGGTGGGAGCGTCGCGTCGTCGGCGAAAAACACAACGGGGGTCGCATCGAATCTTCGCGCTCGCCTCGTCGGGAGGTATGCGTCAGAGAGCGGCGTCGTTCTCGCGGTGGCGCAGATGCGCGATAGCCTCGCCAGCATAACGGATGCGGTGAAGCGGTCCGCGTATTTGAATTCGCTTCAGCCTCATGCCTCCAAACGTGCCGAGAACGGGTTTGGCGATGAGCGTTTTTCGGTCGCTTACGTCGACGTCAATTCGCGAGTCGACGTCAACAATGCATCTCAATCCCAGCTCGTGCGTCTCTTTTCTTATTTCACTGACGGCGCTGAAGCGGCGTCCGCCGCGAAAGCAATTCGCGATTACGTGGACGCGCCGCGCGGCGATCGTGAATACCCCCGGCGTGGCTTGCCCGCTAGGAGCGACCTCGCCTATCCAAGGATGCCGGCAGCCAACCCGTTGCGTGCTCTCGATGACCTGAGGCGAATTCCCGGAGTTCCGGAGAAGCTGGTGCTTGATGTCGTACCATACCTCACGGTTGACGGCGACGGACGGATCAACCGTACGGCGGCATCCGACACAGTTATGGCGGCGGCAGCCGGATCGATCGTCAACGAGCCGTCGCGAATTCTGGTGATCTCGCGCGGTTGGCTGAGGGGACAGCCGCTCACGCACGAGATACAGGCGGTCTACGCTATCGAAGGAACCACGGTGAGTCTCGTCCGGTGGCAGGAGCGCGACCTGTGACGCCGCGTGTTGGACTCGAGCTTACCCACGAGCGCGTTCGCGCTTTGACTGTCGGCCGATGGGGAAATGCGGCCGAGCAGTCGTTCGAGATTCGGTGGGATCCCAGAGCTCCGGGAGATGCAGCGGCTCTCCTCCGCAAACAACTAGGCAATGTGGATTCGATTGCGTTGTCGATCGGTCTGGAATTCACGCATGTCAAAAACGTGAGCCTCCCGCCGGTGTCGGCAGAGGAGCGGCGCAAGATTTTGACGCTCGAGCCGGATCGCTTTTTCGCGATCGACTCTGAGACCCTCGTCGTCGCTATTCCGGAGAGTGGGGACCTCGTGTTCGGAGCTGATTCGTCGCTCATTGAATCGTGGATCGCGGCTTTTTCGGCGTGGGCTCCTGTGGAGGTCGTTGAACCGTCGCCTTTGTCATACGCGCGTGCATTGAAGGCGGGACGCGTCAAGTCGGGTCTCTTCGAGATTCCTGGTGCTGCGAATGAGCGTGGGCTCATGGAAGTGGTCAACGGAAGTGTTGCGGCGGCTTGGCGCGCCGACGATACGCCGGGTTCGGCGCAGCAGCTGCCGTCGGTAAGAGGAGTCGCCCCGCAGTTTCTTGCGGCATACGGCGCGGCAATAGGGTTCGGCGCGGCCGTGGACGGAATGTTGTTCCCGCCTGCCGGGATGAAAGCAATGCGGCGGCAGCGAGGGATGGATGTGGTCCGCGCGGCGATAAACCTTGGTCTCGCTCTGGCTTTTGCACTCGCAGCGATTGACCGGTCCCGCACGCGGGTCCTCGAAGCAGGAGCCGCAGAGATCGCGTCGCTGTCTGCAAAGGCAGAAGGCCCCGCTGCGATCAGGGCGCGTCTGGCGCAGCTCGATCTCGAGTCACAAACTGCCCTTTCTGCAGCGTCTGCGCATTCAGATCCAGTCGCGATCCTGGCCGCTATCAGCAGGCGATTGCCCCATGACGCAGTCGTTATGAGCGTTCGCGCCGATGGCGACGAATGGCAGGTCGACGGAACCGCGGCGAAGGCAGCCAACATAGTTCCTGCGTTAGACGCAGATCCCAGGCTCGACAACGTCAGGTTTCTTTCCGCGAGCTCCCACTTCAATGAGGGAAGCCGAACGTACGAGACCTTTTCCGTGGCGATGCATGCAAGTCGCTGACGCAAGTCGCCGGGAGAGGCATGTAATCGTGATCGGGACCGCGATCGTGGTGGTCGCGCTGCTCACTCGCTTTGCGCTCATTCCCTTCGTTGGCCGGTGGAACGCGCGAGAGGAGGCGATCGCGTCGACCGCCGATCGCATCGAGCGGCTACGGGCGCTGATCAACGACGACGCCCGGCTGAGAAGCATGCTTCGCTCATCTGAAAGCACAAACGGTACGCGACGACTCGTGTCAGGCAGGACTACCGCGCTTGCCGGCTCGGCGCTTCAGGCAGCCATCCAGTCAGCAGCCGATCGCAGCAGGGTTGCCGTCAATCGACTCGACCTGGCTGGCCCACCCGACTCGGCGGCGAGCGCACTCCCGAGTATTCCCGTCACCATCTCCGCGGTAGGCGATATCTATGGGCTTTCGGATTTTCTAACGGTGCTCAGGAATGGCACGCCGGTAGTTCAGGTAAGGCAGCTTACCGTCGTGTCGAACTCATCACTTCGCGGCGGGCTTCTCCAGATGTCGCTTCAGCTTCGTGCGCCGGCGGTAATTGAATGACCCGCGAGGCAAGCAGCATCAAGCGGATTCTCAATATCCTTACGGTTGGCCTCGTGGTGATTGGAGTTTTCTTCTGGTTCAGGAAACCCGTGATTCCTCCTGTCGGCATTCCGCCGGCCCTGGATGCTGCCACCTCGCTCGCGGCGGTCGGGCCAATGACTTCGTCGGTAGACGCGATCGACATTGTTGGCTCCAACATGTTTTCTGCATCTCGCGCGGCTCCGGCGGCTCGCTATACTCCTCCCGGTGCGGGTGGAATGTCCAGCGACCCTTCAGACGCGTCGATGCAGGACGAGCCGGCGGCTCCGGCGGCACCACCTCCGCGAGTGTATGGCACGATGACCGGACCCAATGGAGCGACAGCATTGATAGAAGGTGACTCGGCCGGGGCAAGCAGCCGGCTCTACCGCGAAGGAGACCGGGTGGGCGCCTATCGCATCGTAAAGATTCTTCCCAGCTCAGTGGTCGTCACTGGTCCCGCGGGACGCGTGTCGCTCAAGGTCGAACAACGCGAGGAGCGCGAGTGACGCGACGCCTCCTGGTATCGTCGGTAATTGCGCTTGTGATCGGCGCGAGCGCGGCCGGGGCTCAAACTCCTCCGCCGGCTGCGGGCACCGCGCTCAACTTCGTAGATACGCGGCTGTCAGACATCATCCGCACACTCGCGCTGTCGCTTGGCCTCAACGTCGTTCTCACCGACGTGCCAGACAAGCGAGTGACATTTACCACCGCCGCACCCGTTGAGCGTCGTGCTGTTGGCGAGATTCTCGAATCTATCCTCGAGAGCAACGGACTCGTGATGATTCAAAAAGGGTCTGTCGCTCAGGTGATGCCGCTTGAAAGGGCGCCGGCGCAAGCGCTTCACACGTACGTGATTCCACTCAAGTACGCGGCCGCTGAAGACCTCGCCGCGGCGCTTGGAAAAGTCTATGGGTCGGCAGTATCCGGGGGCATGTCACAATCGCTCGACGATCGCAGCCTGTCCCGAAATCTTGACGCGTTCAGGCAGCGTGAAGCGACGGCATTTCAAATGCGTCGGGACACGCCGATCACGGCGCCCCCGGTTTCAACGCCAGCGATCTCGAACCTTTCCGCAGATCCATCTGCAGGAAATGGCGCGAACACGGGCAACCTGATTGGGCAGACCACAGTTGTCGCAAACGCTGCGACAAACTCGCTGATCATCCGGACAGTTCCGCCGAACTATTCGTTATTGCGTGAAACAGTTGAAGCGCTCGACACCAGGCCGCCGCAGGTGCTGTTCGAGGTCCTTGTGGCTGAAATATCACTCGGAAAGTCACAGCAGTTCGGCGTCGACTGGTCTGCGCTCAATGGGACGACCAGCGCTCAATTCGGTTCTCCCCTGGCTCCCGACACGTCGGCGATCGACGACTTCGTCCTTCGTGCAGTCTCGGTGGACCGGTTCAAGGTGCGCGCGGTTCTCAGGGCGCTCGCTGCAACCTCCAACGTTCGAGTTCTGTCGACGCCAGAGATTCTCGCATCGAACAACCGTGAGGCACACATCCTGGTTGGCAGCAAAGTGCCGTTCGTCGTGTCAACGAGGCTGGGGAACGACATCGCGATCGACCGGACGGTGCAGTTCCAGGATGTGGGGACCAACCTCACGATAATCCCGACGATCAACAGCGATGATTACGTGAGCGTGCAGATACTTCAGGAAGTCAGCACACTGACCTCGCAGACGATCGCATCGGCGCTGAATGCGCCGGTGATCTCCACGCGCGAAGCATCAACGCGCGCGACGATCAAGAATGGGCAGACGGTCGTGATCGGAGGCCTTATCGGGACTACAGAGGAGAACACTGACAGTGGCGTTCCATTCCTGAAAGACATCCCGATCATCGGGAATCTTTTCAAGCGTCAGGGCCGCACGCGCAACCGCACGGAGCTCGCGATCTTCGTGACGCCATACATCATCAGGAATGACGAGACAGCGGATCAGGTTCGCGAACGCGTCAGAAGCCGCCTCGAAAAGCAATCGCCGGGGATCTTCAACGACTCTCTCCCGAAAGTGATCCCTCCTCCGGGCCCGGCACGGTGAGCACTGGAGCGCGTGATCTTCGTGAGGCAGCCGGAGGCGCGCTCGCATCGCGGCTGTCCCCACGGTATCTGGAAGAGCACTGCCTGATTCCGCTGGGCATCGCAGAGGATGGCATTCTGGAAATCGCCGTCGGTGCGGGGCTCGGACGAAGTGTCGCTGACGAGCTGTCACGACTTTACAAGGCGAAGTTGCGGGCGGTAGAGGTTCCGCGAGGCGAAGTCATCGCGGCGATCATGTCGGCAACCAGACAGGACCCACCGCGTCCAGCGCGAGCCGCAGAGAACGGAGGCCATGAGGAATCCGGAGCGATCGATGACCTCGAAGCGCTCGCGAATCAGGCCCCGGTCATAAAACTCGTGAATGTTCTTTTGCTCGACGCGTTCAAGACCGGCGCGAGTGACATTCACATCGAATCGAACGAGGCCGGATTGCGCGTTCGGTACCGGCTCGACGGCGTGCTGCAGGAGGTGTCGCAGCTGGCCGATCAATACGGCGCGGCGGTGATCAGTCGGATCAAGATCATGGCACGGCTCGACATAGCGGAGAGACGGCGGTCGCAGGACGGGCGCGCGCGAACGCGGCTTGCCGATCGCGACGTGGATCTGCGTGTCTCGATTCTTCCAGCACTTCACGGCGAAAGCGTCGTGCTCCGCATTCTTGATCATGCCGGACACGGCCGCGATCTCGCGAACCTCGGTATGCCTCCCGGGATACGTGAGGATTTCGAACGGCTGATCCACCGAACGAGTGGCATGATTCTCGTCACCGGCCCCACTGGTTCGGGGAAGACAACGACCCTCTATGCTGCGCTCGCGCGCGTGAACGCGCCGGGCGTGAAGATCGTGACCGTCGAAGACCCGGTTGAGTATCAGATACCAGGAGTGATCCAGATTCCGGTCAATCCAAAGGCAGGTTTTGGATTCGACACGGCGCTGAGCTCAATCCTTCGCCACGATCCTGACGTGATAATGGTCGGCGAGATGCGCGACAGAACTACGGCAGAGCTCGCGATACAGGCAGCGCTCACGGGGCATCTCGTTTTCTCGACGCTGCACACGACCGACGCTGCCAGCGCCATAACACGACTGGTCGAGATGAAGATCGAGCCCTACCTCGTCGCCGCCACGGTACAGGGAATTGTTGCGCAAAGACTCGTCAGACTGCTTTGCGACGACTGTGCGGAGACGTACGAGCCTGAACCAGCAGAGCTGCCTGCGCGAAACGCAGGGAACGGAGCGGCACGCTATCGAAAAGCGAAGGGTTGCGAGAAGTGCGCGCAAACTGGATATCGGGGTCGCGTCGGGATCTATGAATATCTGCCTGTCAGTGATTCTCATCGAGCTGTCATAACGCGCGGTGGCACGCTGGCCGAGCTGAGGTCGGTCAATCGCGACGGGTTTCATTCGCTGATGGACGCCGGATGGGATCTTGTTCGCGCAGGACGAACATCGATCGCAGAGTTGAGACGCGTCGTCAACGAGAGCGCTGACGCGTGACAGCCCGATACCGCTATAGAGCAGCCGATGCATCGGGTCGCGTGATCGAAGGCGATCTACAGTCTCAATCGCGGCGCTCCGCAATCGAAGACCTCAGGCGACAATCACTGTTTCCCGTCGACGTATCGGAAATAGGTGCGATAGAGCAGTCGCACAAAGCCGAGCGCAGCTCGCTTGCGGATGCCCTGGCCGTCTGGACGAGAACGCTCGCTACGATGCTGTCAGCCGGTCTTCCCCTGGAACGCGCGTTGTCGTTTGCGTCGGGCGAAAGCTCGAACGCTACCCTCACAACTGCGGTGGAGAGCGTTCGCACCGATATCAGAGACGGATCGTCATTCGCGAGGGCGTTGCGCAAGCAGCCTAAGGTGTTCGGAGCACTGTACGTCGCGATGGCGTCTGCCGGTGAAGAGTCTGGAGCGCTCGACCAGGTGCTCGCGCGTCTCGCCGACAATCTCGACGAAGCAGCCGAGCTTCGCGGAAAGGTTCGATCGGCGCTGCTGTATCCGGCGTTGATGGCTATCGTTGCTACGATGGGTGTCACCGTCATTCTGCTTTTCGTCATCCCGAGATTCGTCGAGATGCTCGGTGAGGTCGGCGGTGCCCTCCCGTTTTCAACGCGCCTGTTGATCGCGCTGAGCTCGGCGATGACTGGATGGTGGTGGGTGTGGGTCCCTCTCGCTGCAGCAGCGGTCGCGCTGGTGTATCGGTGGCATTCTGCGCCGGCGAATCGTTACAAATGGCACCGGGCCCGTCTGGGTATTCCAGTGTTCGGCGATCTCGAGCGCAACTACGTGACTGCTCGATTTGCGCGTACCGTTGGATTACTTCAGCGAAGCGGAGTTGGAATCATGTCTTCACTTCGAATCGCCCGGTCCGCGATCACCAATGACTTCATAGGCGAACAGGTGGAGCGTGTGACAGAAGGCGTTGAGCAAGGCAGGCGGCTGGGGACTGAGTTGCAGGGAATTTTTCCGCCACTCGCTGTCCAGCTCATGTCAGTCGGAGAAGAAAGCGGACGCCTCGCCGAACTCTGCCTGCGCGTCGCCGATAACTATGATCGTGACGTGTCGAGAAGGCTTCGAACCGCGATCAGCCTGCTCGAGCCAACTTTGATTGTAGTCTTCGGGTTGCTTGTCGGGTTTGTGGCACTCGCAATGCTGCAGGCGATCTACAGCGTCAACGCTCATGTTGGATGACATGAAACAACTTCGATCGGGAGATTCATTGCGTTTGCGCCGGGGATTGACGCTGATCGAGCTGGTCGTCGTGCTGATCGTAATCGGGCTGCTGGCCGGTCTTGTGGCGCCGCAGATCCTCGGTCGCGTGTCTGATGCGCGCGTGACGACGGCGAAAACGCAGATCGAGTTGCTGGGCGTGGCGCTGGAGAATTACCATTTGGACAATGGCGTCTACCCAAGCTCTCAGCAGGGGCTCGGCGCATTGAGAGCAAAGCCGTCGGGAATGCCGGAAGCGCGAAACTGGCGCGGACCTTACCTGAAGAAGGACGTCCCGGTCGATCCTTGGGGGCACCCCTACATCTACAGGAGCCCGGGTGAGAAGGACCGGGCCGGGTTCGATGTTCAGACGCTTGGTCGTGACGGTAAGCCGGGGGGTACGGACGAGGATGCAGATTTATCGAGCGGCTGAGGCCCGGGTGCGCAATATTCTTACGGGGTCGGGCATTAGCTTGGAAAAGGCATCCCGACCGGTAACACCCGGGTTTTCGCGTCGTCTAACCGTTGACGCGTGAGACAAACGATCTCGAGTAAAGGGGGCGGTATGAGTTCGCCTGTCGAAACGGAATTACCACCCGAAGAGCCGCCTATAGTGAAGGCTGAGCCCATCGGTCAGCCTACTCGTATCTCACAGCCATCCACGCGTCGAAATTTTTTCATCGGCGGCGCTGCGGCTGCCGCCGCTGCTGCATCTGCCCTGGCGATCGTTACCACCAGTGGTCCGCGCACGCCAATTGGCGATCCACAAATTGCCGGCCCCGCTCCTCTTCCGCCTCCATCAAACAACGAGGCATGGGGTTCGCCCGAGCTTCGTCTTGTCAGGCGGATTACGAATGGACTGAGCCCCGATGAAGTGGACCGGGTGGGAAGGCTGGGATTCAGCGGGTACCTCGAGTATCACCTGAACGCCGCGGCAATCGACGACACCGCCGTCGATGCTTTCGTCGCGACGAACTACCCTCAAATGGCACAGCAGGGTATCGACCTCTACCTGCTCGATTCAGGCCTCGTTCAGCGACAGCTTCAGGAAGCGACGTTATTCAGGGCAGCGTTTTCGAAGCGCCAGCTTTTCGAAAGAATGGTCGAATTCTGGTCGGACCATTTCAATATCGCGATGCCCGAGATCGGTTATCTCAAAACGCTCGACGATCGGGATACGATACGTAAGCACGCGCTGGGCAATTTCCCCGATATGCTTCGCGCCAGCGCGCACAGCGCCGCGATGCTTGTGTACCTCAACAACAACACGAGCCGATTCCCCAGGGTCAACGAGAATTACGCTCGAGAGTTGATGGAGCTCCACACGCTTGGTGTTGATGGCGGATATACGCAGACGGACGTGTCTGAAGTCGCGCGCTGCCTGAGTGGATGGACGATCAAGGGTCGAGGCGATTTCAATTTCGATTCCACCGGTCACGACTTCGGCTCGAAGACGTTCCTGGGGATCAACATTCCAGCCGCTCCAGGAACCGGCGCGCCCGCGGTGGCCGAGGGCGACAAGGTGCTCAACACGCTCGCGGCGCATCCGAACACGGCGAAGTACATCGCGACGAAGATGATCGCGTGGCTCCTGACATACGATCCGACTCAGGCACTGATCGATCAGGTCGCGGCGACATACCTGTCAACGAGCGGAAATATTCCCGCGATGATCAGAGTTATTCTCACGCCCGCGAATCTTGCTGCGGCACCGGCCAAGCATAAGAGACCGTTTCATTTCGTGACGTCGGCTCTGCGCGCCTTGAATCCCACGGTGAAGGGAGTCGCGGCAATAGCAGGATCGCGACTGTCGCTCCTTGGACACCAGTCTTTCCTCTGGCCTACTCCTGATGGGTATCCTGACGTGGTTGAATTCTGGTCAGGGCTCGTCATGCAGCGCTGGGGTTTTGGTGATTACCTCACTGCACTTACGACTGGGGACGTGATTGTCGACACAACGCCGTTTACACAGGTGAATACTGTGGATGGCGTCACGGCATCCATAAACCTGTTGATGTTCGGCGGAGAGATCCCGGACCGGACGCGCGATCAGATAAGATCCTACCTCGCGGGGGGGACGCTTAATTCCACTCGCGTTCGCGAAGCACTCTCCCTGGCGATCAACTCGAGCACCTTCCAGTGGTACTAGCCTCGTTCACGCGCTCCGGGTCAAAACCGGAAATCAGGAGATAGCGGCAATGCACAACTGCAAGGACGAAGGCTGCACGGAATACAACGAACTCTCGAGGCGACAGTTTATCACGTGGTCGGCGGGCGCCGCATTTCTCGCGACAGTAATTCCCCCGTGGCTGCCGAAGATCGTTCTGGCTGAGTCGTATGCATCGAACCGCGACGTCATCATCTCGATCTTCCTGCGCGGTGGCGCCGACGGCCTTTCACTCTGCGCACCGTTCTACGATGTCGAGTACTACAACGGGCGTCCCACGATTGCGATTCCGCGGCCCGACAGCACTGCTGCCAACAAGGGCATCGCCCTCGACGACAAGTTCATGTTTCCGCAGGCGATGTCGTCACTCGTCGAGCCGTTCACCAACAAGGACCTTCTCGTCGTTCACGGAACGGGCTCGGTCGATACGACTCGCTCCCATTTCGATGCGCAGCGTTTCATGGAAGTGGGCAAGCCGCGTGATCCATCGATCATCACGGGCTGGCTCGGGCGCCATCTGGCGAGCTCGACGCCCGTGAGGACAAACGCGCCGCTGCGAGCATTGGGAATCGCCAACGGCCTTGCCAAAACGCTTGTCG
The DNA here is from genome assembly GCA_035525975.1 of Gemmatimonadaceae bacterium. GTDB lineage: Bacteria > Gemmatimonadota > Gemmatimonadetes > Gemmatimonadales > Gemmatimonadaceae > UBA4720. The sequence continues at coordinate 42,729 of DATLDF010000063.1, read as the reverse complement.
GCGCGCCGCAGACGCTTCCGATCCCAAATCCTGCGAGCTTTTCGCTTGGCGGAAGCGCAACAACGCGGCAGGCCCGCACGGACTGGCTCAAGGCCGATTATCTCAACACACCTGATCCGGTGAAATCCGCGGCGGTCGATGCGGTTGCAACCGTCGATCTTCTCAAAGTCATCAACTTCACCGGGTACGCGCCTGCAAATGGTGCTGTTTATCCGACAACGTCTTTTGGAACGAGTCTCAGGTCGGCCGCGGCGCTCATCAAGGCAGACATTGGAGTCGAGGCAGTGCAGGTGGATATCGGTGGCTGGGACACTCACTCAGCGCAGGATCCGCTCGCCGGCTCGATGTTCACGACGATGACGCAATTCTCTACGGCAATAGCGGCCCTGTACAAGGACCTGGTCGCAGGCGCGCAAACTCAGAACGTTACTGTCGTGATCGTGTCGGAGTTCGGGAGAAACGTTCGAGAGAACGGGAGCAAGGGAACGGATCACGGTCGTGGCAATGCGATGTTCGTGATGGGGAAGAACATCGCGGGCGGACGCGTGATGACGCAGAACTTCGCGTCACTTGCTCGCGAGAACCTCGAGTCTGGCCAGGACCTGAAGGTGACGATCGACCATCGCGATGTTCTGGCAGAGGTGGTGAAGAACCGCCTCAGCAACAACCTGCTGTCGTTCGTATTTCCCGACTTCGTTCCAAACTTCCGTGGAGTGACGAGGTAGGGCGGTTATTCCGTAACGGTTATCTGGGCCGACATTCCCGGATGCACCTTGCAGTCGTACGGGAAGACGCCGACGACAGTAAAGGTTCGCGTTACAACCCTGTTCTTCGTCACCGGAATGTTTGCCGGAGCTCCCGCCCTGGTGACGAACGTGACGTCGTGCTCATCGCCCGGAAAGTCGAACGACACCGTGCCGTTAACTTTGACGATGGCGTTGAACGGGCTGAATGCATTCCCGGGCATCTCCACTAAAGTGGTATTGGGATCGGTGATGCCAGGCTTGTCACTGCCGCCGCACGACGCTACGGCCAGCATAATCAGGAACGCGACGCTTGCGTGACGCGCCCGCTGCAAAACTCCTCGATTGAGATGATAGTGGTTCATCGATGACCGGGATGCGTAAGGGTATTGTGAAATCTACGACTTCTCCTGAAATGAGACGTACTCTCAGCCAGATTGTGAAGATGAACTGTTCTGGAATCGTTCGATCGGCTGCGCTCGCAGCCTTGTTCACCCTTACCCGGGCTGACCTTGCGCTGGCTCAGTCATCTTTTCCCGCCGATTCAACTGTCCGGGCGATTCTCTCGGACCGGGTGGCCCGAAAACGCGCGATGGGCCTTGTGGTCGCGACGTTCGAGCAGGGAAGAGCGCCGCAGGTCTACACCGCTGGAGTGTCGGGCCTGGCCGGGCTGGCACTGGATGCGAGCACCGTCTTCGAGATTGGCTCCATTACTAAAATTTTCACGAACACGGTTCTCGCCGACATGGTGTTGAAGGGCGAAGTCCGCCTCGACGATCCGGTCGCGAAGTTTTTGCCGGCCCGTGTACGTGTCCCCGAGCGAAAAGGCAGGAAAATCACCCTCGCCGACCTCGCAACGCAGTCGTCCGGCCTTCCCCGCCTGCCGACTAATATCAGTCCGACGGATGCGACAAATCCTTACGCAGATTATTCAGTGACGCAGCTGTACGAGTTCCTGTCGTCATACGTACTTCCCCGCGATATCGGATCGCAGTACGAGTACTCAAATCTCGCGATGGGACTTCTTGGGCACGTGCTCGCATTGAAAGCGGGCAAGAGTTACGAAGCCCTCGTGAAGGAGAGGGTGCTGGCTCCACTTGGAATGAGCGAAACGGGAATCACGTTGAACCCATCGATGAAGCGTCACATGGCGCAGGGATTCAACGGCCATGGTGCGCCCGTACCGCTATGGGATATTCCGACTCTCGCTGGAGCTGGCGCGCTGAGATCCACCGCCAACGATATGCTGAAGTTTCTCGCTGCCAATCTCGACTCCGCTTCCATTCCTCTCGGAAAGTCGATGGCAATGGCTCAGGCGTCGCGCAAAGTCATTGGACCGAATAATTCGATCGGGCTGGGCTGGAACATCGTTCAGCTGTTCGGCACATCGGTCACGTGGCATAACGGAGGGACCGGCGGCTTCAGGACCTATATCGGCATGGACACCGAGCATCACCGCGGCGTAATCGTTCTTTCGAACTCGACAATCTCGCCCGACGACATCGGCTTCCATCTTCTCGTTCCGCAGATTCCGCTGGAAGGGGCTCCGCGAAGTCAGGACTGAATTTGTTAGCGTTTTGTAATGGTTTGCACTGTAAGAGTTTTGAACGAATCAACGCACTTGTGATGACCCGCCCATATGAGTGGCGTTAACGTGTGTTGCCACCTCAACACACAATCCAATGCGTCTTTTCTTAGTCAGTCTTCTAGCCCTTCCATCGCTTGTAGCCGCACAGAATACCAGGCCCGCGGCTTCCGACACGATCGCCCGCCGCGTCGCGCATGCCGCGCGCCGTAGCGGTGACATCTCTATCGATGGACGACTTGATGAAGCAGCGTGGGCTTCGGCCACTCCGAGCTCGGGCTTCGTTCAGAGTTATCCGAAGCCAGGCGCTCCCGCTCCTGACCCCACAGAAGTTCGAGTCCTTTACGACGACGCTGCCCTTTACGTCGGCGTGCGAATGCACGATTCGCATCCCGATTCGATCGCTGCTCAGCTGGCAAGACGGGATGCCTCTGGAATTTTTTCGGACTGGGTTCACGTCATCATAGACTCGTACCACGACCGCCGCACTGGCTTCCGTTTTTCGGTAAATCCGAAAGGAGTCAAAAAGGACGTCTACACGTCGAACGATGGCGCGGAAGACATCAACTGGGACGCTGTGTGGGATGTCGGAACACGTATTGACTCAATGGGCTGGACTGCCGAGTATCGCATTCCACTTTCGCAGATCCGTTTTGGAAGCGCCCCGGCCGGCGCCGAGCGAATCTGGGGTTTCCAGGTCCAGCGTGACGTTGCGAGGCGGAGCGAGCGGGATACATGGTCGCCATGGACAAAGCAGGAGCCGGGATTCGTCTCCCGGTTTGGTGATCTTGCCGGGCTGGTAAACATTCCGCGGCCGAGTCGACTCGAAATCCAGCCATACGTCAGTGCCCGCGCGACTCGTGCGCCCGGAAACTCAGCTAACCCGTTCTACAGCAAGACTGATTTCACGCCGTCTGTCGGCGGTGACTTGCGCTATGGCCTTCCCGGTGGGCTCACGCTCACGGCGACGGTCAATCCGGATTTCGGTCAGGTCGAAGTCGACCCATCGGTCGTAAACCTCTCGGCTTTCGAAACGTTTTTCCCCGAGAAGCGCCCGTTCTTTCTCGAAGGAAGCGATGTGTTCACCTTCGGCCAGGTAACGACGCACAATGATTTCGGCTCGCAGCGGTACTTCTACTCGCGGCGCATCGGAAGACAGCCGCAGCTGTTCCCCGGCGCTTCCAACATCGAGTTCGCCGACGTTCCGGGTCAGACGACGATCGCTGGCGCTGCGAAGGTCACCGGCAAGGTCGGGCCGTGGACTCTGGGAGTCATCGATGGTGTGACCCCCGAAGAGCATGCAGACGTTCGTCTCAGTGACGGTTCGGATTCGGAGTCACCAGTTGAGCCTTTCACGAACTATTTCGCGGGACGGGCACGACGTGACTTCAGAAACGGCGGCAGCGTGATCGGCGGAATGGTTACGTCAACCATGCGCAATGTGGACGACGATGTCTTCAAGGACGTTCTTCGCCGCAACGCGAGCTTCGGAGGAATCGACTTCGAGCACTCGATGCGGAAGCGGGAGTGGGTAGCGAGCGGCTATCTCGCCGGCACCAGGGTTACGGGATCAGCCAGCTCCATTGCTTCCACTCAGCTGAACAGCACGCATTACTATCAGCGTCCGCAGGCCGACTACATCGAGTTTGATGCGAATCGCACGTCGCTCGACGGGCATATCGGAGAGCTGGCGATCGCGCACAACGGGAGCGTGTTTGGCTCACTCGCATACAAGGAGGCGAGCCCTGGTCTGGAGCTCAACGACATGGGCTTCAGCGGGCGAGTTGATTATCGCGCCACCTCTGCGCTCATCGGCTACCAGAACTTTACCGCCGGAAAAACTTTCCGGAATTTCGATTACTACGGCTTCGCAAATCAGGCCTACAACTTCGGAGGCTTGTCGATCATTCGCTCTGGAGCAGTTGGCGCCGACATGACTTTCCTGAACCTGTGGTCGCTCGGCCTGAAGGCCGGTGGCAATCCGAGTTACTACAGCGACCGGTTCACCCGCGGGGGACCTGACGCGCGGCAGCCATCCTCGTGGTACGCCGGCTTCGACGTCGGATCTGACAATAGAAAGCCCGTGGTCTATGGCGGCGGTGTGAACTACCGCCGTAACGAGTCCGGCGGCTTTGAGCAGAGCGCATTCCTCAATCTCACGTATCGTCCGACCACGAGCCTGCGGTTGAGCTTCAGCCCCAGTTATTCCGGCGGTACGTCAACTGGTCAGTACGTCCGCGCCGTCACTGACGCGCTGGCGACCACAACGTTTGGCCGCCGCTACGTTTTTGCGGACATCGATCAGACAACGCTATCAATGGACACCCGTGTGGAATGGACGTTCACACCGACGCTCAGTCTCCAGATGTACGCGCAGCCGTTTGTCGCCACTGGAGACTACAAGCATTTCAAGGAGTTCCTGACTCCGAAGGAGTTCGACTTCGCTGTTTACGGAAGTGACAAGGGGGCGATCGCGAAAAGTGCCAGCGGCGTTTACACGGTCGATCCAGATGCAGGGGGCCCGGCGACCGCTTTTCAGTTCGGTGATCCGAACTTCAACGTGCGGAGTCTACGCGGGAACGCGGTTGTCCGGTGGGAGTATCGTCCGGGATCGGCTTTGTTCTTCGTCTGGCAGCAGGAGCGCAGCGGCTTTGAGCCGATCGGCGACTTCAGTGCCAGCCGGGACATCGGTGAGATTTTCAAGACCAGGCCGACGAACGTCTTTCTGGTCAAGGCAACGTACTGGCTCGGCAGATAGGATTTCCTGCTGACGAGGGAAAGCCCGCGGGTCCCTGACCGCGGGCTTTCTTGCTATTGTTCCTCGCACGATGACGATCACCGACCGCGCAGCGAAAATCTTTCTGATACTCGGTTTCATCGCCGTCATCGTCGTCGCGCTCGCCTACAAGCCGTTTGAGCTCGACAGGTATTTCGTTCCTAAAGAGCTCGCACTTCACATCGTCGCGCTGGTCTGTGGCGTAGCGCTGTTTTGGCATCGTCGCAGAGTCTCACTCGGCGTGACGGACATCATGCTCATCATCTTCCTGGTGATGAGCGGATTGTCGGCGCTGTTCGCGACCAACTACTGGCTCGCGCAACGAGCTCTCGGGCTCACCGTCTCGTCGGCTCTCATTTTCTGGGCAACGAGACGAATCGCCCGCAGAGGCGGAGCGAGCGGTCTCATGATCGCCGCCGCACTTGCAACAGTAATTGCGTCTACATCATCACTGCTCCAGGCGTACGGCCTCGAAACCGAGCTCTTCACGCTCGCACGGGCTCCGGGTGGCACGCTCGGCAATCGGAACTTCATCGCTCACGTCGCGGCGATCGGACTTCCGTCGATCGTCTGGTGCACGATCACTACGCGGCGGCAGCTTGGAGCTCTCGCCGGATCGCTTGGAATGGCGATCGTCGCCGCGACTCTTGTCCTCTCGCGGTCGCGTGCCGCGTGGCTCGCTCTTCTTGCATCTCTGTTCATCCTGGGAATCCTGCTCGTTCCGTCGCGTAAGTACTGGAGTCACGAGCTTGTCGGTGGACGCATCGCGCGGCTTGCGCTTGCAGGTGCCATCGGTGCAATCCTCTCGATAACTCTTCCCAACAGTCTCCATTGGAACAGTGACTCACCCTACCTCGATTCCGCAAAGGGAGTCGTCGATTACAGGAAAGGCAGCGGAGGCGGCCGCATATCGCAGTACAGGAATTCGCTCAAGATGGTCGAGGCGAATCCTGTGTTTGGCGTCGCACCCGGAAACTGGCCGGTGCGCTACGTGCGATACGCGGCGCGCGGCGACAAGTCCCTGACGGAAGACGGGACAACCGCGAATCCGTGGCCGAGCAGCGACTGGGTCGCTTTCGTGTCGGAGCGGGGACTCATTGCTGCGCTCGCGATTCTCGGTGTATTCGCCGCTCTGTTCCTCGGGTCGATCAGAAAATGGAAAGAGATGCCCGATGGTGACGCCGTGCTGCTCAAGATCACCCTGGCCTCGACAATTACCGCTGCCATGGTAGTAAGCTGCTTTGATGCTGCTCTCATTCTCGCCGCGCCGGCCTTCCTTGTGTGGGGAATCCTCGGTACCGCGAGTGGCGGTTCCAGCCCGACGATGGCCCAGTGGGGTCGGGAGATCGAGATTAGCCAGACGGGATGGAAGGTGCTCGCGGCGGTGACGCTCCTCATCGTCGCGTTATCGGTGACTCGAAGCGCGACCCAGACCACCGCGATGACAATAGTCGGACGTGGTGGCCAGACAGCAAAGTGGGTGCGCGCTGCTGACTGGGACCCTGGCAGCTATCGGATAAACACCCGCGTGGCCGAGCTTTACGCGAACCGCGGTAGGTGCGCCAAGGCCCGGCCGTACGCGAAACAAGCTGCCGGGTTGCTTCCCTCGGCGGCATCGCCGAAACGGATTCTGAGGCGCTGCGGGTAAACACGCCCGGAAGAGGATTGAGATACTCCTCAATGCGCGCCTGGCGCAGGATCGAAACCGGGTTCAAGCCAATCCGTACAAATGTATGCCGAACCCATCTGACAATTTGCGAGAACACGAAGGATCCAGACTTCGGAAAAACCTTACCTCTGAGGAGTTGAGATGGAAAGGCGAGGCCGCTGAGAAAGCGGAAAAATCGGGAATTGGGGGAACTGCAGAAAACCGACCGCAGTTCCCCTTTTCGTTGTAGTTCCTCAGCGGCCTCGCAGTTTATTCTCGGCGTCTCAGCGGTAAGACTGAAGGGCCCTGGCCGTGGCGAAGCGGCCGAATACGCCGACATGAGCGATCTGGGTGAATTCATGTCGCCCGGGAGCCAGCGTTAGAGGACCAACACAATGGCGACAATCGATAGTTTCTTCATGCGATTTTCCGTAATGTTGTCTGAATGAAGGACTTCGCATTCCATGACGCCATGTCGCTGGCCGCGCCCCTTCGTGGCGGCGAAGTCTCTGTGACGGCCGTGACAAATACAGCGAGTTTGTACGGATGAGTGAAGTCATAGTTCCGGAGCCCCGCTTCGTCAGTTTGTTCGGCAAGTACGTAGTCGGGTGGGAAGTTCGTACCAGCAACAAGAAGGAATCCAAGCCGAAAAAAGCAAAAATTCCGGTGATCTGGGAGCGTGCTCGGGAGGAAGAAATCGCCGGCCAGATTCCGAACGCAACGGATCCTGATGTGATGCTCGGTGTCTACACGCGCTACCAGAGTGACGACACCGGACCGTACTCGCTCATAGTCGGGATGGAAGTGAGCGATCTCGACGAAATACCCAGGGGGATGACGGGAATCACGATCCGCGCGCAGGAGTACGTCGTTTTTACGTCGAAGGGAGAGATGCGGCAGGCGGCGACGGCTGGTTGGGCCGCGGCCTGGAAGTATTTCTCCGAGACCACGGCCCTCACGCGTGCATTTACGACAGACTTCGAGAGGTACCACTCGGCAAAGCCCGGCGAGGTGGAGATCTACGTCGCCGTTCGGTGAGGTCATTGCTGCCTGACTCGGCAGCCTTCCCGCGCCCTGTCCACAAGGCCCGGCGTCGAAGTAGGACGTCCCCGTGGTCTAACGAAATGTTTACAGGTATTCCCAGCCGAAAGTTGTATCTTATTGATTAGGAATTGTACGCGCGGAAGCCTCCCACCAGCCCGCGCACCAGCTGTCGGTCGTTTAAAGGACAGCACTTGGCGCTTCTGGCGACGCCGTGTTGCGCGCTGAGCACCATATGGATGAAATGCCGCGGGTCCCGCTGCTGCTGCACGTCCCCGTGCCACCGGCAGAGCAGTGCGAAAAATTGCGTTTGGCCGTTGAGCACGCTGCCGGGCGAAGCGCCGAATCAATGGCGGCATTGCGTGATGCCGTCAGAGAATTCACGATCGTCCTGAAAGACGAGGGCACGACGCCCGAGCATGTGCTCATTTCCCTTAAGAACGTGATTTACAATCGCAGTTTCCCTGCGATTGCAGTTCATCCGACCGAGTGGGCGACTGGCAGCCGGCTGCACGAAAAAATAAGTACCTGGTGTATCGAAGAATTTTTTCGCGAGAAGACAGCCTAGTCTAGCTCGAAATGGATGGACCGGGGTTATCGCACCAGCCCGGCTTCCATCGACGGTCATTAACCGAATACTCCTCGGCGCTTCTGGCGACGCCCCACAAGTTTCATCAAGGCGTCAAGGTGACAAAAAAATCGGACAACGAGAAAGGGGTTCTGCTCAGTGAGCTCAACACCGTGGTCTCCGAGAGAACCGAAGCAGCTGTCGCAGATCGGATAGCTCTGCGTGACGCTGTTTGCCGGTACGTCGAGTCGGAACAGATGAGAGGAACTTCGCTTCCGGCGATCATCCTCGCGGTAAAGGAAATTCTCCGCGAAGCAGAGCGCGATCCCGCGGACATCCCTGACGAGCTCGCCGAACAACTGGTGGAGTGGTGCAGGCAGTTCGAGGGAAGACATCTCGCTCGGCAGACTCAATAGTCGTCAGCGACATTTACCGGCAGCACAGCTGTCGCTGCTGTGAACGGAAACATTTGACTCTGACAGGCGTCTTCCTTAGAGTGACTCACCAACATTAATGAGAAGATCTGTTCAACTGTCGGAGTTTCCGGAACTTGAAAAAACGTGTTTCGATAACGGCCAGCTGGAGCGCAGCGCTTGCGCTGATAACCCTGGCGGGGAGCTGCACCGAGCCCATTGTCCCAACCGCCGTTCTTCCGTCAATCAACCCCCGCGCGATCGCGATCTGTAGCGCCGATGTACGAGCCCAGACGCTGACATGCTCCGACGCCCGAGTCACGCAGAATTTCAGCTCGGGTGTTCGCAAGGACGTCATTCTCGGCGGGCAGGATGTCTTCGTAAAACTCTCGAGCGGCGGCACTGCGTACGACGGCGGCACCGGGATCTTCAGCAGCAACGTCGACGTACAGAATCTTCTTCAGTATGCGATGGGAAGCGCTGACGGTCAGACAGTGAATGGAGTGGAGGTGTTCTTCCAGTCCGGACCCACAGTTACGAGCGGGACCGGGACAGTAACCGTGGCCAACCCCGACGGAATGTCGTCGTTCACTGGACCCAATCAGGCGTACTATCATTACGGCGAAATCCTGTCGCCGTTTGAGGTTTCGACGCCTCGCCCGTGGCAGTTCCAGCTGGCTGGCTCGGTCAGCACATTCTCGTTTCAGGTCTACGTCTCCTCGCCTGTCACGGGACCGGAGACTGGTCTCCTCGGCAACATCTGGACGGGCTCGACAAGCACCACGTGGGCTAACCCGGCTAACTGGAGAGACGGCGTAGTTCCGGACAGCGCGAGCACCGCCACGATTCCGACCGATAGCCTGCTCGCTTCTCGTGTGTATCCGGTCGTCGCGTCGAACATCCGGCTCACCAACCTCAGAGTTGGAAGTGGCAGCTCACTCGCCCTCGGCGGCTTCAAGCTTACGGCATACGGAAACGTCGAGTCAGTCGGGAGCATTACTGGCGGAACTGTCAGAATGCGCGGCGTCAATGCATTGCTCGGCGGCAACATCGACGCATTGGAGGTGACAGGATCCGTAAAGCTTCAGCGCGCAACCAGGGCTACCGGCGCGGTTTCAATTGCCGGCGGCAGTCTTTCGGTCGCCGACAAACCCCTGAGCATTCAGCTGCAATAACGCGCTGGATTCAATCAATTTCATACCACAATCAAAATGAAAAACACTTACGCATTGACGGCGTTGTTTACGCTTGTCATTTCGGCGACGACACTTTCTGCCCAGACCCCTGACTCAGCGTTTGCAGTCAGCAAGGCGGGACAGGGCCTCTTGCGCGTGAATGTCGATGCAGGCTTGTTGGGTGGCGGCGTCTACGATGGCGACGCGACCGGAACTGGCATACCAAGCGAGGGCGCTGGCACCCGTCTCATGTGGTATCCGAGAAAGGGAGCGTTCCGAGCGGGTGGAATCAATGGAACTCAATGGGATGCAGCCAACATCGGTGATTATTCTGTTGCCATTGGTCAGGATGTTCGCGCCAGCGCTTCCAATGCCGTGGCGTTCGGGCTCAGGTCCACCGCGGCGCAGCAGTCATCGTTCGCCGTTGGTGAAGACAACACGGCAACCGGCGCAGCCTCAGTTGCAATGGGATACCACGCTCACACGAATGCACGACAGGGAAGCTTTGTTTTCTCGGATCGCTCCAGCGTCGACTCGCTTCGCGCCGGCGTCAATCACTCAGCGAGCTGGAGAGTGAGCGGTGGGTTCCGGATTTTCACGGCGAGCAATCTCTCCACCGGCGTGACGATCCAGTCGGGCTCCTCAGTCAGCAATTGGGGCCAGTCGAACGCAGTTATCAGCACGAGCACCGGAGCATTGCTGTCAACGTCGGGCGTCTGGACCAACAACTCGGATGTGAACCGCAAGCACCTCTTCAAGCCTGTGTCGGGAGACGACATACTGAACAGGCTTCGAGCTCTTCCGATCACCACCTGGAGCTACAAGATCGACCCCGATTCGATTCAGCACATCGGGCCGATGGCGCAGGATTTCAAGTCAGCGTTCGGCATGGGCGACGCAGCGACCTCGATCGGGACAATCGACGCGGACGGAGTTGCGCTTGCCGGTGTGAAAGCACTCGACGCGCGAACGATCTCCCAGGACCGGCGCATCAAAACGCTGGAGCAGGAGAACGCAGAGCTGAAGCGACGTCTCGAAAAGCTCGAGGCCGCGCTTGACAGTTCGCCCCGTAAGATGCCATAAAGTCCTACCTCCGCGTCGGCCTCACTGGCCGGCGCGCTCAATAAACTGCCTGCGGGGCTCGATGTTTCACGAAGAGTCGTGAGAAAGCTGCCGTCGGCAGCACGAATTATTTCGCTCGCCCTCCTTGCCACTGGGTGCGGCACAAAGAGCGAATCTGAGCGACCAAAAATAGGATACGCACAGGTATCTTCTGCCGCCGCTCTCGACGACGCGCGCGCGGGATTCTTCAAGGCGCTCGCCGATTCGGGTTACGTGCCCGACTCCACGATCACCGTTCTCGAGCGCAACGCCCAGGGAGACATTCCGTCGCTCTCGCTGATCATGAGCGAGTTTCTGAACCAGAACGTCACTCATGTCGCGACCATATCATCGGTCGCGACTCAGGCAGCGCTCAAGACCATCACTGATCGTCCGGTCATCTTTGGCGCCGTAGCGAATCCTTACGTCATCGGAGCCGGCACGTCGCCGACTCAGCACCGGGCAAACGTCACCGGCGCAGAAATTCCGCTTCCGGTCGATTCGGCAATCGTTCTCGCGCACGAGGCGTTTCCCGAGATAAAGGCGTTCGGTACTCTCTTCGATCCCGGTGACCCGTTTGCCGAATTCTATCTCGGCAAGGCAAAAGCGGGCGCGGCGGCAGCAGGTGTAAAGTTGATAACAGTCGCGTGCACGGCTCCCGGAGACATCGGCGCGGGAATTCAGGCGCTCAAGGCACAGGGTGCGGGCGCCGTAGTTCAGATCCCGAGCGTGATGATCGGTGGAGCATTCGCAGCGGTGGTTAAAGCGACGCGGGCTGCTGACATGCCGTTGATTGCCACCTCGACGAGTTACAGGGGTGCACCGCTCGGCCTCGGCATCAGCTTCTACAGTAACGGCTATGACATGGGCACGATGATGATTCAGGTGCTCCGCGGCGCGAACCCGGCCACGATGCCGTTTCATATTGCCAGGAAACGCACGCTGATCGTCGATCTCGACGCCGCTCGTGCCTACGGCTTGACCATTCCACCCGCCATCGTCAACCGCGCAGACTCGATTTACGGCAGCGGTGCCGAGGCGGCAAAGGCAACCCAGCCGGCTGTGACTGCGGCATCGGCTGCGAAACAAACCCCGCGCAAAAGGAGCAACCCCTTCGAGTACTGGCTCGTCGCGATTACTCAGGGACTTGCATTCGCAGCACTCGCGTGGGGCGTCTACCTGTCATCGCGTGTGCTTCGCTTTGCCGACATCACTCCCGATGGAAGCTTCACTCTTGGCGCCGCGGTTGCGGGATCGATGATCGTCTCGGGTACCGACCCGATAGTCGCGACATTCGTCGCGGTCGCTGCGGGAATGATCTCAGGCTACGTCACAGGGGTGCTTCACACGCGGCTCGGCGTAAAGGATCTGCTCGCCGGCATCCTTGTGATGACAGCTCTTTATTCGGTAAACCTCCACGTGATGGGAAAGTCCAACGTCTCGCTGCTCGACGTTCACACCCTCGTCGCGGATGTTCACAGGATCATTCCTGCATCGGTGAACTGGTCCGACGACCTTTCGCTTGGCGTCCTCTTCTTTGGGCTGACGATAATCCTCGGCGGAATTCTCGCGTGGTTCCTTCGCACCGACTTCGGCATGGCGATGCGCGCCGTCGGCGACAATCCGACGATGATCACGGCGCAGGGAGTGGACAAGCGGCGCATGATCGAGCTCGGCCTGGCAATCGCCAACGGCCTTGTCGCATTTTCGGGTGCGCTGATCGCTCAGCAACAGGGCTTCGCTGACATCGCAATGGGCGTTGGGACGCTTGTCGCTGGAATGGCGGCGGTGATCATGGGTGAGACGCTCCTCTTCAACAGAAGATCGCTCGGCGTGACGATCATGGCGGTGGCCGGCGGCGCGATACTGTTCCGTCTCATGGTGTCGGCTGCACTGCGAATGGGCCTCAACCCAATTGACCTCAAGCTTGCGACTGCGGCGTTCGTTCTAATCGCGCTTGCTCTTCCAAAGCTGCGAAAGTCTTCCGGAGCCGCGCTATGATCGAGATCGAGGGGCTGGAAAAAACTTTTACGCAACCCGGTGGCGAACAGGTTCCGGCGATACGGGGCGTTGATGTCGTCATTCCGACAGGACAATTCATAACTGTCATCGGTACGAACGGGTCGGGCAAGTCGACGCTTCTCAATGCAATTGCCGGAAGCTTTCTTCCGGACGCCGGAACCATTCGAATTGCTGGTATCGATGTCACCCGTCAACCCGAATTCAAGCGCGCCGCCCTGATCGGAAGAGTGTTTCAGGATCCGTTCAAGGGAACTTGCCCGTCGATGAGTGTCGCCGAGAACCTGAGAATGGCCGAGCTGCGCGGCGACCGGCGCGGACTTCGTGTCGGCCTCAGCAAGACGTCGCTGGACCGCTACCACGAGTTGCTCAAGGGACTCGGCATGCGTCTCGAGCCGCGCCTTCGCGCGTCGATGGGAACTCTATCGGGCGGCCAGCGTCAGGCTGTCACATTGCTCATGGCAACGCTCAAGCGTCCTCAACTCCTTCTGCTCGACGAGCACACTGCCGCTCTCGATCCTCGCGCGGCTGATCAGGTAATAATGATCACCAACAGTGTAGTGAGAGAAAACAAATTGACCACGCTCATGGTCACGCACAGCATGGAACAGGCTCTGGAGCAAGGTGACCGGACGATCATGATGCATCGCGGCGAAATTCTTGCCGATCTATCCGGGAATGAAAGGGCCGGCCTCGATGCAAATGATCTTCTGCGGCGGTTTACAGAATTGCGATACACAGTTGAATTCGCGGTCGCGAACCGACCGCCGGCTTGACAGTTGACTGACGGAGCCGGCGAAGCCGCCCGCCAGTCGCGCCGCCGCGCTCCGCGGCCAACGCCCGTGATCGAGCGGAATGTCCGTGCGCTGGTGGAGCACGCTGCCGAGCGAGAGAGAAATCGCACGCGAGCTGATCGCGTCGCGCTTGCAGTCTCCCGGTTCGCCGGCAGCATGAACTTTGTCTACTCCCATCTTGTATTCCTCGGAGTCCTGGCGGCGGGCGATTTGGGGTGGATTCCCGGCCTGCCTCCGTACGATACGTCTTTCACCGTCCTCGGGACCGTCGCCTCGATCGAGGCGATCTTCCTGGCGACCTTCGTTCTGATCGCCCAGAACCGGATGTCAGAACAGGAGGAGCTGCAAAATCGCCTGGGCCTTCAGGCGAGTCTTCTGACTGAGCACGAAGTAACTCACGTGCTGCGGATCGTTGCAGCAATCAGTGACAACATGGGATTGGATGCAGCTCGCAACCCTGAAATTCTCGATCTCCTCCGCGAGCTCGCTCCGAAGGACATGCTGGAGAAGATCGAGCAGCATACGGAAACGGGCAGCACGTAGGGGTTTACCCCTCTGATACTGACGCGAGATTATTTGACACCGCTACAGCGCACCAATAAGATTGGTGCGCCGCGGAGATTCCAAAACTCCACCTGAGTTTTGCGCGGTGATCATGGTCGACGATACCGATACAGGTAATCGTCTGCCATCTACAATCGTTTTACGGAGGCACCATGCCATTACGTCGGGTTCTGGGCTTACTCGCGTTCGCCTTGCTTGCGCCACCCTCACTAGTTCTCGCGCAAGGCGCTGGTACTATCCGGGGACGCATCACTGATGCCACAAATGGCACGCCGCTGGTCGGCGTCCAGGTACGCATCGAAAACTCCAAGATCGGTACGCTGAGCGGCACCGATGGTAATTACACCATCACCGGAGCTCCGACAGGACCTCAGTTCATTACAACGCGCCGCGTCGGCTATTCGCCAGAGCGTCGTGCTGTAACGATCTCGGCCTCCGCTGGCGCGACACAGAACTTTGCGCTTCACGCAACGGCCGCCACTCTTAATGAAGTGGTTGTTACCGCGCTCGGTGAAACAACGGCGCAAAGGTCGCTGGGCACAGCGCAACAGACCGTCAAGGGCCGTGACATCGCCGAGACGCAGCGCGAGAACTTCGTCAACGGACTCCAGGGTCGTGTCGCCGGCGTTCAGGTCGTGAGCACGTCAGGAGTTCCGGGCGCCTCATCGTCGATTACCATCCGGGGCGTCAGCTCGATCAGCGGAAGCAATCAGCCGCTCATGATCATTGACGGCCTTCCAATGGACAACAAGACGCTGAATACGGGTGTTCTGGCCTCCGACGCGCCGGGCTCCCAGACGGCCTTCTCCAATCGCGGCGTTGACTTCACGAACAGAGCCGCCGACCTGAATCCAGAAGACATTGAAAGCCTCGTCGTCCTCAAGGGACCCGAGGCTTCTGCTCTTTATGGTATTGATGCCGCCAATGGCGCAATCGTCATCACGACCAAGCGCGGTAAGGCGGGCACAGGCGGAATTGAGTACAGCAACAGCTTCCGCATGGAAAGCACAAGAGCGCGACCGGAAGTGCAGCATGTCTACCAGCCCAGCGGCGTCGGCAGCACGACATTCCAGTACTTCGGCGCTCCGTATCCGGCAGGAACCACCTTTTACGACAACGTAGACGGTTTCTTCCAGACCGCGCTGACGCAGAAGCACAACCTTTCGTTCAGCGGCGCCTCGCCGGATAACAAGATCAACTACCGGCTTGCCACCTCGGCGACGAATCAGGAAGGCGTCATCCCGAACAACAAGTACGACAGGTACAACGTCACGGGAGCGTCGCAGGCGCAGGTGAAGAAGTGGCTGAACGTCGATTTGTCGATGGGCTACACCTACGCAGAAAACCGGCAGTCATTCAAGGGCGACGGTGGACCGCTTATCGGTCTGCTCGTCTGGCCTGCGACCGACAACGCGAAGGATTACCTGTCCGCGGCCGGCACGCGCCGCAGAGTGACAAACCTTGCCACAGCGTCCGAAGTAGACAATCCGTACTTCAGCGTCAACAAGAACCAGATCAAGTCGAAGAACAACCGCATCATTGCGAACCTGGGACTAAAGCTGACTCCGTTCTCGTTCGGTAACATCAAGACGAACATCGGAATGGACAGCTACACGAACCAGAACCTGATTCTCCGGCATCCGGAAAGCGCCATCAGCGGCTCGAACAACGGAATCATCGACGTCGCGAACGACATTACGAGAAACCTGAGTGCTCAGACGCTGTTCAACCTGAACGCGCGTCAGATCACCAAGAGCATCTCGTTCAATGGGCTCATTGGCCAGTCGGTCTCCGATCAGCTCTCGAATACGGATGCGCTCAAGGGCCAGGACTTCCTCGAGCCGAACTTCGTTTCGGTCAACAATACGAACCTTAGACAGAATCGCTCGACAATTGCGCAGCGTCGCCTGGTGAGCGCTTTCGGAAGTGCCACACTGGCGTTCAAGGAAATTCTTTACATCACGGCAACGGGCAGAAACGACTGGACGTCGACGATTCCGCAGGAGAGAAACTCATTCTTCTATCCCTCCATCTCGTCGAGCTTTGTGTTCTCTGACGCGTTCCCGGCACTCGGCCGCCACATGACCGGCAAGCTGAGAGCTGCATACGCAGAAGTAGGTAAGGACGCACGCCCGTACGCGTATCGTCCGTCGCTCGAGTACAAGCTCACGGATTACGGCGGATACGGATACGGCTTCACGGGTCCGAACCTCGACCTCAAGCCTGAATTCGCAAAGTCGTGGGAGATTGGTACTGAAACCAGCTTCCTTAACGACCGCGTCGGGCTCGACATGACGTTCTATAGAAAGCAGACCAAGGATCAGATCGTCAACGACATCCGCGGCAGTTACGCAACAGGGTACATCCTGTTCAACCTGAACGGAGCCGAGACCCGCAATCAGGGATTCGAGCTCACACTGAGAGGCACGCCGGTTCTCCGCAGTGGCTTCACGTGGGATTTCCTCGCCAACTTCGAGAAGGCTCACGGAAAGACGCTGGCGCTCCCGCATGCACTGCCTGAATCGTACGTCTCCGACACGTGGCTCTTCGGAAACGTTCGCAACGGAACGGCTCCTGGTCTCTCGACACAGTCACTGACCGGCCTGTTCTACCTCAGAAACACCGCCGGACAACTGCTCATTGACCCCACAAGCGGCCTTCCGATCAGATCGACGGCGTTCATCGATCACGGTTACGATCGCACGCCTGACTACACCGTCGGCATCACGAACAACCTCAAGATCAAAAAGCTGTCGCTAAGCTTCCTGTGGGATATTCGTAAGGGCGGCGACGTGTTCAATGCTACCGAGCAGTATCTCACTGCGCGCGGACTCGCGACCAGCACAGTCAACAGAGACGAGCCGCGAGTCATCACCGGTGTCCTGAGAGACGGCAAGGAAAACACAGCCACGCCGACTCCGAACAACATCGTCGTGATTCCGGCGAACCAGACGTCGTACTACACTTCGATAAGTGAAGAGCTCTTCATCGAGAAGGACATCAACTGGCTTCGTCTGCGAGACATAACGATCGCGTACGCCCTGCCTCAAAACCTCATGAAGAACGCAAGCATCTTCCTTACCGGTACGGACCTGTTCCTGTGGACCAACTATACCGGACTCGATCCAATTGTTAACGGCAACAGCGCCGCTGTCGGCGGATCCGGAGCAGCCGGTATCGATTACGGCAACTTCCCGATTCCCCGCGGACTCAATTTCGGCCTTCGGCTGACGCGATGATAATGGAAACCAAAGGGATGAAAAAACTTTATTCGGCACTGTTCGTAGCGGCTTCGCTCGCGGTGCCGGCAGGCTGCAGTGATTACCTCGATGTAAACACCAACCCGAACGCTCCTCAGACAGTATCGGCCAATCTGTACCTGCCGCCGATGATTCACTGGATGACATCGTCTCCGCAGTTCGACGGACGCTTTATCGGCCGCTACACGCAGCAGTGGTACCTGGCCGGTACAAGCCTGGGTACGTGGGACAGGATGGGTTACGATCCTTCGAGTGACAACGCCGCGCAGCAGTGGCGCGATGTTTACTGGTCACTGGGTCAGAACCTGGTCGACATGACAACCCTGGCGGAGGCCGAGCAGCGCTGGGATCTCCTCGGCGTTGGCCAGATCCTCAAGGCCTGGGGATGGCAGGTCACGACCGACATGCATGGCGAAATCATCGTCAAGCAGGCTATCGACCAGACCAGGTTCGCGTTCGATTACGATACGCAGGAATACGCCTATGCGGAGATTCAGTCGCTCCTCAACAAGGCGATCGCAAACCTGTCGAAGACAGACGGGGCGGTCAACGCTGCATACCTCGCCAAGGGTGACAAGGTCTACAACGGCGATCGTACAAAGTGGCTCAAGCTGGCGTATGGAATGCTGGCCATCAATCTGAACCACTACTCAAACAAGGCGTCTTACAAGCCGGCTGAAGTAATCGCCGCCGTAGACAAGTCGCTCGCCAGCAACGCTGACGATCCGCTTCTTACGTACCTGGCGACTAACAACGACGACACGAATTTCTGGGGACGTACCAGAAACAACCTGTCGAATTACCGGCAGACTGTGTTCGTCACGAAGCTGATGAACGGCGACGTTTTCGGGGCTGTCGATCCGAGAATGAGCCGCATGCTGTCGGTCTCACCCGACGGCCAGTTCCGCGGCCTCGATGTGAACGTTATCGGTTTCGGTGCTCTTACCGCTGCGCAGGCGCCGAACAATCTGAACGGTTACCCCGGCACGGGCGGCGCTCAGCTCCCTGGCAAGTACATCTTCGACGACAAGGCGAAGCTGGCAGTCGTCACGTACGCAGAGCTTCAGTTCATCAAGGCAGAGGCAGCGTACAGAATGGGTGACAAGGCAACCGCGCTTGCTGCCTACAGAAACGGAATCTCGTCACACATAGACTGGGTAAACGCTCGCAACACAGACAACGGACAGACGCCAACACAGATTTCGGCGGCTGAAAAGACGGCATTCCTTGCTGACACGAGAATCGTTCCGGCGACACCGGCTGGCCTCACGATGACGATGATCATGAGCCAGAAGTACATCGCGCTATGGGGATGGGGCCACAACGAAATCTTCATGGACATGCGCCGGTTCCACTATACGGACATCGATCCGGCGTCCGGCATTCAGGTTTACCCGAACTTTGCACCGCCGACCAACCTGTATCCGGATAACGGCGGCAAGGTCGCGTACAGAATGAGGCCGCGGTTCAACTCCGAGTACGTCTGGAACGTCGCCGCGTTGAAGGCAATTGGCGCTGACGCTCTCGATTATCACACCAAACAGCCATGGATCATCCAGCCGTGATTAACATGAATCGATATCTGCGTATTGCGGGCGTTCTGTGTGCGGCCGTGCTTTCCTCATGCGAGAAAAACGGCGTGCAGGATATCACGGTTCCGGCACCGGCGTCCCGTATCAGGTTTTTCAATTTCGGTCTCAGCGCCCCCAGCGTAAACTTCTACGCGAACGACACTAAGATGACGGCGATCCTGTCAGCCACCGGTGCCGAGGCAGTGACCGGTGTTGCGCAGGGCGGAGTTGGCTCGGGCGGCTTTTACGAGGGAATCGCACCTGGCACGTACACCCTCACCGGAAGGATTTCCGCTGCCACCGATAAGGACCTGGTGATTTCAACCGTTTCAGCTCCAATCGCTGACGGCAAGTGGTATTCGTATTACATCAGCGGGCCTTACGACGCGGCTACGAAGAAAGCCGAAGCCTTCGTCGTGGAGGATCCTGTACCTGCGCGCGACTTCACAGTGGCTTACGTTCGATTCGTCAATGCGATCTCGAACTCGAGTCCGATGGTGCTGAGTGCAAAGCACCAGACGACTCTCGCTGTGACTCCAATCGGAGCCGCGATATCGTACAAGGGCGCCGGAGCGTTCACGGCGATTCCTTCGGGAGTTTATGACATCTCTGCACGCGCTACCGACGCGAGCACCGACCTCGTAGTCAGAACTGGCGTCAGCTTCAGCGCCGGCACCGTCTACACCATCGGCGCGAGGGGCGATGCGACTATCAGCTCCACAGGAACGTCCGCTAACCGGCCAATTCTGGATAACACGGCAAACCGGTAGCAACAATCAACAGGAAAACCCCGGGAAATCTCCCGGGGTTTTTTTGTTGTAGCAAGTGAAGTGAAAGACCCTTATCGTATGGCTCCCGGCAGCGCTGATATCGTACATATAAGGAAGACGGCATTGGCCGCATCAGTTCGCCTCGCCACGACAATTGCAGCGGCGTTTCTCTGCTTCCTGCAGGTCGCGAACGCCCAGACTGCCGCTAGCGCTCGAGGGGCGGGCGCAACAATCAGCGGCGTTGTGTACGACAGCATCGCAAAAGCTCCATTGACGGGAGCCGACATACAGCTGGTGGATGCGGCCAACCCCGCGATCCTTGGACCAACCGCTACGTCAGATTTATCAGGCCACTACACGCTCGCCGACGTGCCGGATGGCCGATACAAGCTGGGCTTCTTTCATCCGGTGCTCGATTCAATCGGAGTGGATCTTCCGCCGCGCGACATCACCATGGCCGGTCGCGCCGTTCGCGCTGACTTGGCGATCCCCCCACCCGCGCGAATTCGCAGGGCCGTATGCGGTAAGTCTGCCGCCGGGGATCAGGGCGCGCTGGTCCTCGGTATCGTTCGCGACGCTGCCGACGGATCGCCGGCTGCCGGTGTCAGCGTCACCGGCGAATGGATGGAAATCGCGATCGACAAAGGCGGAATGTTCCGGCGCATGCCGACGCGCACTGCGAAGACGGGCGACAACGGCTGGTTCGCCCTCTGTAATGTGCCGAGCGGCGGGACGATGTCCCTGAGCGCCAATCGGGGCACTGACAGCACGGACCGAATCGAAGTCGATGTGCCGGGTGAGGGATTTCTTCGTCATGAGTTGTTTATCGGATCGACGCGGACTGTTGTCGCCGCTGCGCCGGCGCGAAGCACTGACTCCGTTGCGCGCAAACCGATAACGGTGCACTACGGAAACGGGCGGCTGACCGGTACGGTGATCGCCGGCGCCACCGGCAAGCCACTAGCCGGAGCGCAGGTGGCTATTGTTGGCGGTCCGCGTGTGACCGCGAACCAGAATGGCGAATTCCTGCTTACCGATGCTCCGATGGGTACCCGGATGATCGAGGTTCGGTCACTCGGCTACTACCCGGACCGCCGGCGAGTCGATGTCGTTACAGGAGCGCCTCCAGTTCGGTTTGTGCTTTCAACCTTCAAGGCCGTGCTCGACACAGTGAGGATCCGGTCGCGCAGGCTTGCAGATGCACACGACAGCGGTTTCGAGGAGCGCAAGCGAAGCGGGATGGGGAGGTACCTTACCGCGGATGACATTGCAAAACGAGGCGCAGCATTCACCTCAGGAGTTCTTAGAACAATTGCAGGCTTGCGGGTGAATCGAACTGAGACCGGTGAGTCTATCCAGATGCGGGGAATCTTCCAGAATGCAGACTGGTGCACGCCCGAGTTTTATGTCGATGGGCGATACATGTTCACTTATGACGGTGAGGATCTCGATGCCGCGCTCCTCCCGAAAGACATTGCCGCGATCGAGGTCTATACAGAGTCCAACGTGCCTCCGCAATTCACTCATGGTCTGGCAGGCAACGGCTGCGGCTCTATTGTGATCTGGACGAAAGGCTGACCCGGGGCGCCCTCCCACTCTTTGTGACGGCATGTAGATTGGTTGGTAACCATTTGCGGGCGGCCTCCATGCGCCTCAAGCCAGTGTTGATGCTTGCGTTGTCGGCAGCAGTCGCTGACGCGCAAGTAACGAGTGTGGTCCAGCGCGCATCAGGCGCGACGATCAGCGGTGTTGTGCGCGACAGCATCGCGCGTGCACCGCTGGCTGGAGCACTGGTGCAGCTCGTCGCAGCCAACAATCCCGCGCAGCTCGATCGCTCCGCGGTTTCCGATTCCCTCGGACGTTTCACGCTCAATGACGTTCCCGACGGATGGCACAGGATCGGGTTCATTCACCCGATGCTGGACTCGCTTGGCGTTGCTGCGCCCTTGACGGACGTTTTCGTCAACGGCGCCCGCGAAGTAAAAGCCGATCTGGCGATTCCGTCCGCGCAGAGGCTTCGCAGAGCGATATGCGGTAATGCGGCGCGAGATTCGGGCACTGTCGTCCTCGGTATTGTCCGTGACGCAAACGATGGCGCTCCGATGTCCGGTGTCACGGTGTCAGGTGAGTGGGTCGAGATGACTTTCAGGTCGCGCGGAATAGTTCGCCGCGTTCCAAGGCTGGTCGCCACAACCGGCGACAACGGCTGGTTCGCCATGTGTAACGTGCCGAGCGCCGGCACGATGGCGCTGATTGCCAGTCGCGGTGGGGACAGCACTGATTTCATCGACGTCAGCGTCCCACCGGGCGGCTTCCTGCGCCATGAGCTTTACCTGGGCGTCTCGCAGACCACACTCACCGACGTTGCGGTGTTGAGCGGGGATTCGACCGCGAAGCAGCCGCGCCGTGTGCGTCGCGGAAGTGGAACTCTCAGCGGAACCATCGTTGCTGTGGCCGACGGCAAGGCTGTTCGCGGCGCGCATGTAAGCCTTACTGACGGACCCGAGACCGAAGCCAATGAGCGAGGTGAGTGGACGCTGACTGACGCTCCGCTTGGCACGCGAATGCTCGAGGTTCGCGCACTTGGCTTCGTTCCGGCGAGGCGGCGCGTCGATGTCGTCGGCATTCCAGGGCAGGTTCGCGTGTCGCTTTCGACACTGAAGGCGGTGCTCGATACAGTCAAGATCACTGCGAGTCGGATGTCGCCGAACCTCGCCGGGTTCGAGGAGAGGCGCGCAAGCGGCTTCGGTCATTTTCTTACGCAGGATGAAATTGCGAAACGGCAGCCCGTCACGCTATCGGATGTCTTCCGCGCAGTGCCCGGGCTAAGGTTCGAGTACGACGATGATCTGGTGGAAAAGCGCATCAGGATGAGGAGCGCGTTTGGAACGTGCGAGCCGGCGATCTACATCAACGGCCAGGCGATGACGACATTCTCTCCCGACAGCACGCGAACCGGCTTTGCCGTCGTGACGCTTTCTTCTGACGACATCGATACCTGGCTGCGTCCGAGGGACGTTACGGGAATCGAGATTTACACGGGTGATCAGGCGCCGATCCAGTTCCGCCAGGGGATGAGCGGCTGCGGCAGCATCCTTATCTGGACGAGGCTGCAGAAGTACTAGCTCGAGCGGTCGTCGTCAGCTGCGGATGGCGTTCACGAAGCTAAGGTCGTCTTTCCGCCTGTGCGGAGGTGCTCCGCGAACTCGACTGGAAGCCCCGCTTCTCCGATGCCTCTGGCAACTCGCTCAACGTCGTAGCCAACACGCACGAATGCTATCACCGGTGCTTCACCGGTCATATCAACGACTACGTAGCACGCGCGCGGGTCGCCGTCTTTTGGACGCCCGACACTTCCGGCATTCACGAAGTGAATTCCTTCGACCACTCGGTGCCACGGCTTATGCGTGTGTCCAAAAACAATGACATCGCCAGGTCTCGCGCCTGCCTGCTGCGCCATCTTGGAAAGAAAAGCATCAGGTCTGTCCTCCGTGACGTAAACCAGATTGCTGACCGGCGTTGCATGAAAGAGCATGATGGCCGGACCGGCGACGTGGCCGCCGAGGGGCCGGATGTCGAGTCGGAACGGAAGTGCGCGGAGAAAGTTTTTTGATTCAGACGTAACAGCTTCTCTCGTCCACTTGTAGCTGATGTGCGCGAGTTCCTCTGCACGCGGCGAATCCGCTCGGCACCCACAGTGCTTGTAATCGAGAGCAACGGTAGAGTCGTAATTCCCGCTTATTCCTTCGATGCCGGCCTCCTTGAGAAGCGAGATTGTCTCGTTGGGCCAGGGACCATACCCGACCAGATCACCGAGGTGGTAGATCGCCGTGGGCAAGGCCCTCGAAATGTCCGCGAGAACTGCCTCCAGGGAGGGCAGGTTCGCATGAATGTCGGAAATGAGAACGTACCGAGAATGTGGCATTGTCTTTTCGGGAAGCGGACTAACTATGGCGCATCCATGACATGCTGTCGATCAGGGCAGACGCCAGATATTGAGAACGCCGGTGTCGCTATGACTGTTGGCGTTGCCCTCAGGAAGGGCAATCCGGCCATCAACGATGATCGGGCTGTTCCAGTGTCCGCGCCCGGACTCCAGCGCGGCCACTTCTTTCCCGGTCTGGGGCAGGTACACGTGAAGCCCTCCGCCCGGATCGTAAACGTACAGGAGCCCGCCGGCCACGACGGGACTTGTTCCCCCGGTCCGGTTCTGCCAGGCCGGCGTAAGGTGGCCGTTCGCAAAGGTCCACGCAGCAGTGCCGCCGTTGTCGGCCGCAATGAGCCAGACGGTTGAGCCGGGTCGCCAAACCGCCGGAGCGGTGAAGAGATCGTCGCCCGTCGGCGTCCGCACGCTTTGCAGCTCGCCGTCCTGCCGCGGTGCACTGCCGCGCGTTCGATCGAACTTGAGGATACGAATGATGCCATCTTTGCCACCCTGGGCGATGTATCCATCGCCGAGCAGAACAGGCGACGTAGATCCAAGATCGGCGTCGATATCACTGAGGTGGTTTGTGTTGGACGGAGTGTAATTGTCGATCATCCTGCCGTCGGCATCGAGCGCGACCGCAGCATCACCCCAATTCGTGCGGCCATCCCACCTCGCATTGCCTGTGGCGAGGTAGATGTCTCCAGTTCGCGAGTCGATCACAGCGCCCGCCCGACCCCAGATAGCTGAGCCGCTCTGGGCGCACGAGCTGGCCGGCTGCATCAAGGTAGTGTTGTCGCTGCAGAGGGAATTCCAGACGTGGACGATTCGACCGCTCGCGGCGTCGAGAATCGCAAGGTGTCCCTGATAGGGCGGAGCATCTCCGATGTAGCCGCCAGTCACTGCGAGAACGTGCCCGCGATCGAAATTCAGCGATGACGCAATTTTCTCTCGCGTCGGCAGCAGAGTGATCGCAGTGCTCCACACGGGATGTCCGTCAGCAACCGCAAGCTTCTGTATGTGTCCATTTGGAGATGCCGCGTAAACGAAGTTTCGATTCGGGTCAGCAACCGGCGTAGCAGTCGTGATCTGTCTCGAGCCCGACCAGCTCTCGAAGCCCGGAGGAGTGTAGCGCCAGAGAATGCTTCCGTCGTTCGCGTCGATCGCGAGCGTCTTTCCGTACGTTGTGGTTACGAAAAACGCATCGTGCGCGCGTCCGTTTATCGTGACGCCATGCATGTAGATCGGCGACGAATCAACAGTCCCGTCAAGCATTACCTGCTGACGGCGCAGCGTCGCAATGTTTGCGGCTGTGATTCCTGTCTCTTCAGTCGACACGTTGGAGCGGCCTGCGTCATACCCGAATCGCGGCCAGTCGTGGCCAGTCGGTCGGCGTGCTGCTTGCGCCGTAGCCGCCTTTTCTGTGCTTGCCGAGTCGGCGGAGGCGGGAGTCGGCTCACAGCCGGCAATAAAACTGGCGCACATGACACCGGTCAGCAGACGTGTTACATGGAGCATCATTCCATCAGTAACGGAAGATGTTGTCATTTCGAAACCTACCGTGCGGGCATGCGGACGGGCCAGTATTTGGGAGCCATAAGGTCCTCGACATGGGCGGGCGTCTCTTGCGGTGGTGACGCAAGAGCAGGCGTGGATTAAGGCGAAACCCCGTGTTTCTTCGCGACTCGAAGCAAGCGATATCCACAGCAATGCGTATCACAAACATGCGTCGCAATTCCGCTCTTGTAAGATCGTGATTCCTCCTTAGTTTGGCCGAAGCCACGTCACCACAAATAAGTAACCTCCAGTGACGTCCGGTCGTTTCTATAGAGCAACTACATAAGGACAGTGAATGCATCACCCGAAATCACTTCGGTCCAGATACGCTCGATCCATGGTCATCCCTGCTGCGTTCCTGGGAGTCATCGCGTCCGGGTGTGCAGATGTGCAGCAACCGGTGGCTCCCAAAGCGCCGCTCAGCGTCACGGCTGTTCGTGCCACATCATTCAACAGCTTCTTTACGGCGTGGTCGCGCACCTATTCGAATGGTCCGATCCAGACGCAGATCTTCGGGCTCGACGTTCGACAGGAGCGCCAGTTCGTCGACTGGATAGTGAATGCGCAGACCCTGGCCTTTGCACGTGCCAACCCGGGCCGGCTCTACATCGATGGCGACGAGCCGGATCAGTATTGTGGGTCGATGTCTGCATACGACTACGCCGGCATGTACCACGATTTCGTCCTCGCCATTCGCAGCGCCGATCCCACTGCGCGTGTCTCTCCCGCAGGGTTCGCCGAGGCCAATCCGCACTGTTGTCCCGGGTATCCGACCATCCCGTGCGCCGAGGCTCACGGGACGTCATACGCGGATCAGTTCTACAACGCGTACATCCAGCGGTATGGATCCCCTCCGCCAGTTAACGAATGGCGGTTCCATGATTTCGGCGTGATTTTCGCCGCCGGTGACATGAACGGCTGGTGGGCACGAGTCGACAAGGAGGCAACCTGGGCCATAAATCACGGCGCACCGATGGTGCTGGGTGGGTGGGGACTTCACGGCTGGCCCGCAAACGAATCCTCCGCTGCGTTCCAGGAACACCTCAAGCAGGCGATGGGTCGCATAATGAACGACAAGCGAATCGTCGGCGCAACATATTGGAGTTACGAACCGTGGGTAGAGTCGCCGCGGCCATTGGCGAACGCAGACGGTAGTCTGACGACCGAAGGAAAGACTCATGCAAATCCGCTCACCGACATCCCGGTCGCCGTGAAGATCGTCGCGTCGGCGAACGGGACCGCAAAGGTCCAGTGGACCAATACGACTCTGGCTTGGGGAGGCGAGGCTGAGTTCTGGGTTGCTCCAGCCGGTTCGCAGACCTTTGTCTATCGCGCGACTGAGCTTGTCCCCGGACCGGGCGCTTCACAAACGCTTTCCGTCGCCTTCGGCGCTGGCGAAAGTGTAAGAGCGCGCGTCCGTTACTACAATGTCTTCGGTCAGGCGCCGTGGTCCTCGTTCAGCAACACAGTGCTCTTGTCACAAACAGCGTCAGGATCGGAAGGTGGAGTTCCCGGGAAGAGGCCACTCTTCTGCAAATTGCAGTTGTGTTAAATTCGATTAATCCGGCAATTCCGGGTATGCAGCTCCAATCTTGATGATGAAGTACTCGTCATTGCGGAAGCCATAAGCCCAAAGGCCCATCGACAGAGCGCGAGTGTAAGCGCCTGTCGAGTCCGTGCCGGTGACGTTTACGCTCTGCCACTCGCGCGTCTGAATGACTTTCGCGCTCGGCAAATTCCGGCGGACCATGTGAAAATTTTTTCTGTTAGCGCAACCCGGCTGGTATCCACGTTTCTCCTGCTCGGCTTCATCAGCTGCAAGGGGGAGGGGACTGCGCCGCCGGTTGCGACGACACTTTCAGCGAATTCATCCACGTCCATCAACGGTGTGGCCGGCGCTGCCGTATCGCCACCTCCGTCGGTTGTCGTTCTCGACCAGCGCGGCGCACCGATGGCGGGCGAGTCAGTAACCTTCGCGGTGACCAGCGGTGGTGGTGTCGTTTCTGGAGCGACTGTAGTCTCTGATGTTTCCGGCATTGCGACCGTTGGCGCATGGACGCTCGGTCCCCTCGCTGGAGCGAATGTTCTCACCGCATCCTCTGGAACTCTCCCAACCGTTTCGTTCACGGCGACGGCCGCAGCAGGAGCTGCAACGTCGCTGTCAAAAAATGCAGGTGACCTTCAGACTGCCGTAGCCGGAAGTGCTGTGGCTGTCCCGCCTTCCGTTATCCTGAAAGACGCCAACGGAAACCCTGCCGCAGGAATCACCGTAACATTCGCAGTCGCGTCTGGTGGCGGCTCTGTCACAGGTGCGACGGCCACTACAAATTCGTCCGGTATTGCGACCGTCGGTTCGTGGACGCTTGGTCCGCTGGTGGGAGCGAACGTTCTCACCGCAACATCAGGCACGCTTGCCGCTTCATTCACGGCGACGTCCCGCGCCGGCGCCGCCGCATCACTCGCAAAAAACACGGGCGACAATCAGACTGGTGCAGCAGCAACCGCGGTCGCGATACCGCCGTCAGTCATCGTACGGGACGCTAACAACAACCCGGTAGCTGGTGTTTCGGTAACGTTCGCGGTAGCGTCCGGCGGCGGATCAGTCACAGGTGCCAACGCTGTGACAAACTCCGCCGGCGTTGCGACCGTCGGCTCGTGGACATTGGGTCCTGCAACAGGAGCAAATACTCTTACGGCAACCTCTGGAAGTTTGCCGAGTGTAATGTTCGCGGCGACAGCCACCGCTGGAGCTGCAGCTTCGATCGCCAGGAATTCGGGCGACGGACAAACTGCAATTGCAGGAAGCGCAGTCGCCATTCCGCCGTCAGTTCTTGTGCAGGACGCTACGGGTAATCCGATTTCCGGCGCATCAGTGACCTTTACTGTTGCTGGCGGCGGGGGGTCGGTAACCGGTGGAGCGGCCGTTACAAATTCCTCTGGCATTGCTACCGTCGGTTCATGGACACTTGGTCCAATCGTCGGAGCGAACTCGCTGGTTGCAACTTCGGGAAGCCTTGCCGGTATTTCGTTCACAGCGAGCTCCGTTCCGGGACCAGCGGCTTCAGTCGTAAAATTTGCCGGGGACAACCAGGTCGCCATTACCGGAGCTGCCGTAGCAAATCCACCATCGGTGATCGTCAGGGATGCAAACGGCAATGCGAAGGCCGGCGTTTCGGTGACGTTTGCTGTTGCCTCCGGGGGAGGATCGATCGCTGGATCTGCTGCGGTGACCAACTCGAGTGGAGTAGCAGCCGTGGGCAGCTGGACGCTCGGCTCGGTCGGCGTGAACACGGTGTCGGCCACGGCCACTGGCATCGCGCCGGTCACGTTCACTGCGACAGCCATTTCAGCCGTCTGCGGATCCCGGCCGTCGCACACTCTAGGGACAACCACCAGTGGAACGCTCGCTTCGGGCGACTGTCAGCTGCCCGACGGCACCTTCATCGATTTTTACACGACGAACATTCCGCAGGCTGGAGCATATCTCTTCCGCGAGTCGGCATCGTTCGACACGTATCTCCTGTTGTCATCGCCCGACGGAACAACAATCGCCGAGAACGATGATGAGCTCGACACTGGGACAAACTCGGGAATCAAGGCGCTGTTGCCAGCCGGCAACTATCTGCTCGGTCCCGGCACTTTCGCTCCGAATGTGACCGGGGGATACACGCTCACCTCTGCGGCTGCTTCGACAGATGTCGCCAACTGCGAGCATGTCTTCGTCGCCAGGGGTATTTCAACAAATCAGAATATTGCGTCGACGGATTGCAACCTTGCCGGTTCCGGCGGGACGCCAATCTATTCGGATGGCTATCTGATTTTCGTGAGCGCCGGCACATCGGTAACGATCACGATGTCGTCAACAGTTCTCGACTCGTTCATTCAGCTTGTAACGCTGGACGGCGCGCTAATCACGCAGAACGACAACATCGATTCGTCGACTAAGACCGCGCAGATCACTTTCACTGCCACTGAATCCAAGTACTACGCGATCTTTGCGCAAAGTGTCCCCACGAATGCGCAGGGACCATACACTCTGACTATTCAATAATGAGCGCAATGATAATTCGGACTGCTTTTATCGGCGCATTTGCGCTCGTTGTTTCGGCCGGGGCAGCTAACGCGCAGGGCAAGGCAACAACTCAAGTCGTGATTTCGAAAGCTGTCTTGAAATCGATGGTTGCGAATAAGAAGAAATCCAAAGCTCCACTCGGAGCTAGAATTGGAATGGTCAAGCGGTCGAGCGTCGTTGCGGCCAAGCCGCAAAACCTTCCGCCAACGTCAGTGAAAGGAATCCCTATCGCTCGCGGAAAATAACGTCGGAGGCTTCGCCTGCTTTTGGCTGTTAGCAACATTAGCTAATTAGCTATCGGCAACCGGCGGTAGAATGTTGTCTTGAAGCGCAAGACGATGCAGTTGATCAACGTTGTGTACTGCAGTTTGCGGGATGGCATTTCGGCGCAAGCTCGACGTCCTGAACAAGGCGCACCAGCTCTTTGTAGACGTCAACAGAGTGGCGCCGGGAATTCGCCCATCCCATCTCCAACCCTTGAAGAAGCAACTCGTCAAGTCGGCTTTCGACGAGCTCAAACATCGCCGAGGGCCGGACAAAACACAGCGAGCGGGAGTTCCTTCGCTTTCTTAATATCGCTCTGGGCTCAGCTGGCGAACTGCAGTATCAGCTAAAGGCTGCAGTTGACTGCCGAGCAATTCCATCAGATGAAGGTGGCGACCTGAACCGGCGAGCTGAAGAAGTGGCGAAAATGCTTCAGGGCTTAATCCGCCGAATCAAAAAAGACCTCGGTGATCAGGAAATGAAGTAGCCATTAGCTGACGAGCTAGTGTTGCCAACAGCCAATAGCAGGCGAAGCCTCCGACGTTCCCCTCGCCTGCGACTACGACGGACCCTCGACGCGATACTCCCCCGTCGTCCGCGGTATCGCAGTGTAGACCCGCGTAATGTACCCGCAGAACTCCTTCATGTAGTTCGCGAGAAACTCCCGAGTCGAGTCGACGGTCACCTCGCCCTCATCGGTGATGAGACCCGGCGTGAACTCGATGTACGCCTCGATCGCGTTCATGAGAGGTGAGTTGCAGAACGCCATGATGCTCCGGAGATGCTGCTGTCCAACAGCAGTGCCGATCTTTCCCGGAGAGGTGCCGATTATCGCCGACGGCTTGCGCGAGAAAGAGTTCGTGCCCCACGGCCGGCTCGCCCAATCGATTGCGTTCTTGAGAGCACCCGGGATCGAGCGATTGTACTCCGGTGTCACAAACAGCACGGCGTCGACTGAAGCGATTGCTTCTTTCAGAGCCCTGCCTGCCGGTGGAAAATCCGTGTCGTAGTCGTACGAGTAGAGGGGCAGATCGGCGATAGGAATCTCCCGCATCGTCAGCTCCGGCGGAGCGAGACGCGTCAGTGCCAGGGCGAGCTTTCGGTTGATCGACGCCTTAGCGAGGCTGCCGACAAAATAGCCAACTGTGAATGTTGTCATGGTCTGTCCTGGTTGGAGGTGAACCCCGGCAATTCAGGCGGCGTCCGCACGTTGCATTCCGCAGATCTACATCGCGCCGAGCGCCTCGGCTTCGGACTGATAGATGGACAGGATCGATGCGAATCCCGAGATCTCGAACACCTCCTTGACCGACTGGTTCAGCCCGAACATTCCGAATTTCCCGCCAGAGGCGCGAAGTTTCTTGGCGGCGCCTAGAAGGACCCGCAAGCCGGCGCTGCTTATGTAGTCCAGCTGCGAGAAGTCGAGCGCGACTTTCTTTGCCCCGGCGACCACTGCATCGAGGGACTTCTGGGCCTCCGGCGCAGTGGCGCTGTCCAGGCTGCCACCGATGGCAACTATATGAATGTCATTGCTCGTGCGGGTGGAGATCTGCATCAGTTTTCCTTCCGATAAGTGTGTGTCCTAACCGTTCACCAGCTGTTTCACGAGCACCACCACGTTTTTGCCGTCCTGCCTCTGGTAGCTGACCTGGTCCATCAGCTGCCGCACGAGATGGATACCCAGTCCACCGATAGGCCGCTCCTCCACCGACAGCGTAGTGTCCGGAGCATCCCGTCCAAACGGATCGAACGGCGTTCCATCATCGGTGAGGGTGAGGGAAATCCGCTCGTGGTCAAGTTCCACCTCGACCGTCACCGAGCAAGGGTCAGGCCCGGCCTTCCCGTGCGAGAGCGCATTCGCGACCAGCTCGTCGAGAGCGACCGTGACGCTGCGCCGGACGTCCGCTGGTATCGCGTGCGCCTCGGCGAACGCGGCGAAGGCCGCGCTCACCTCGCCCACCCCGCCGGGGTCGGCGCCAACGGACATCTTGATTCCGTGTCCCATTTTCGCCCTCCGGTCGGCGGGGAAATTACGCCCCGCCGGACTTTCCGTGTCAACCCGCGTCGGTCAGTGTCAACAATCTGTAAACTCCGGAATTGCAGGCGGCGCCGTTCGGGTGCACTTTGGGGCGCCCGCGCTCACTTGCCTTCAGGCAATGGCCTGAACCGGTGAGCCCAATCAATTGTTTTCCAACTTTCGCCCCCCCTCGTTTGTACTGTGGACAACTCACCTGCGGCAAACGACGATCTGGACCGGGCCCTCGTCCGAAGATTTTTGGACGGCGAACGGGCTGCTGGTGATGAGTTGGTGAATCGCTTTCACCGCAGTGTGTTCAACGTCGCTCTCCGCATGCTTGGGAATGTGCAGGACGCGGAGGATGTAACCCAGACAGTGTTTGGTAACGCATTCGCGGGGCTCGACAGCTACGACCCAAAGTACCGTTTCTTCAGCTGGATTTATCGAATGACCGTTAACGAATCGCTCAACACTCAGAACAGTCGCAGGAACGTTGTTTCGTTCGACGCCGGCTTCGATGTCGCTGCGCCGAGCGCGATGTCCCAAAGCGCGGCTGAGGCTGAAGAAAGGGTAGGAAGAGCGCTCCTGGAGCTGAAGCCCGACGACCGAGCGGTTGTGGTTCTAAAACACTTCGTTTCCTTCTCCTACGAGGAGATTTCCGACGTGCTTGGTGTACCCGTTAAAACTGTCAAGTCGCGGCTTTTCACAGCGCGCGAACGGCTCCGCGAGTCACTTGTCGCAGCGGGAGCCTGAACATGCTTACTCAGTATCAAATCGAGCTGATTAACCGCGAGAGCGACGGAGAGAACACTCCCGAAGCAAGCGCCGAGGCTCGGGCGCTGATTGCGACCGAGCCGGAAGCAATGACGCTCATGACCAATCTGCAGTCACTCGGCGCACTGTTGGGCGAGGTACCAAATCGCGAACCGTCTCCGAAATCACGGCAGGCGATCTACAGCGCGATGACACTGAATTCCAGGGCATCGCCCAGCGCTCAGAATGCGCAGGCAACGGTGCAGACGATCACACGATGGGCATCACAACAGCTGGCTGATATCTCAAATTTCATGGGGGAATTGATGTTGACGAAAAAAGTGCTGCTTGGCGCAACGACAGCGGTGGCGGCAATTGCTCTCATCGGCTACGCATTGAACGGATATCAACCGAGTCTCTTCGACGCGGGCACCATCGGCAATGGCCTGGGCGGGGTCGAGAAGGCTGGACGCTACAACAAGAAGACCGAAGCCACCGTGACGCTCTCGAGTCCCGAGGTCGTGGCTCTGTTGCAGGATGACAAGATCATCAAACTCATCAAGACCAAGTCGTTCAAGGACCTCATGGCGAACGACGCGTTCCACGATCTCATGGCGAACGGCGTATACCACGATCTCATGGCGAACGATGCGCTTCACGATCTTTCATCGAGCGACGCGTTCCACGATCTGATGGGCAACGACCAGTTCCACGAGCTCATGGCGAACGATGCGTTCCATGACCTCATGGCGAACGATGCGTTCCACGAGCTCATGGGAAACAACGCGTTCCACGATCTCATGGCCAACGCGGGGAACAAGGACGTGACCGCGAGCCCGGTGTATCACGAGCTGTCGAACAACCAGGCATTCCACGACCTGATGTCGAACAGCGTCTTCCACGATCTGATGGCGAACGATGCTTTCCATGACGTCATGGCGAACGACGCCTTCCACGACGTCATGGCGAACGACGCGTTCCATGACATCATGGCGAACGATGCGTTCCACGATCTGATGGCGAACGATGCGTTCCACGATCTGATGGCCAACGACGCGTTCGATCAGCTCATGTCGAACGAAGCGTTCCACGAGCTCATGGCGAGCGACGCTTTCCTGCAGATTTATCGCGAGCAGTCGCTCAATCAGGCGTTCATGAATGAGGCAAGCCGGATCAATTAGGCCGGCCGGCGCGGGGTAACCCGCGCCCGCTAAAGAACTAACTTGTTTCGCGTCGGCCCCAGTCATCTCTTTCGGTGACTGCGGCCGACGCTTAGTTTTGCAGACCTTGTTGACCCAACCCCACCGACACGTCCTGGCTCTGCTTGTTACCGTCGCCTGCGGTATTGTTGCCGCACCGCGCAGCCTGGGCGCACAGTTTCAAGAGCTCGAAACACCGACGCTCCGCCTGATTTACACATCCCCGGCGCAGGCTTACCTGATTCCGCAGGTGGTCTCGAGCTTTGACAGAGCCCTCCGGTTCCATGAGAAGCTCTTCGGATACGTGCCGCCGGAGAAAACTGACATCCTGATGCACGATATCTGGCATTATGGGAATGCCGGTGCGCGGCCTCTGCCGCAGAACCATGTCACTGTCGGTATCGCGCCTTACGGCCACGACTATGAGTCGTCCCCTGCGCCTGAGCGCATGGGATCTTCGATGAACCATGAGCTCGCTCACATTTTCACCACTGACAAACCGACCTCAGCCGATCGGTTCTTTCGCTCGCTATTCCGCGGCAAGGTGACACCGACCGCCGAGGTGCCGCTGACGGTCGCTTACGGCTATCTCACTGTCCCGCGCTGGTACTCGCCACGATGGTACCTGGAAGGGATTGCGACTTACCTGGAAAGCTGGATGAACGGCGGCCTGGGTAGAGCGATTGGCCCGTACGACGAAATGGTTTTCCGGACGCTCGTGCGCGACAGCGTCAGCATTTACGACGTGGTCGGGCTCGAGTCTGAAGGAACCACCGTCGACTTCCAGGTTGGCTCCAACTCGTACCTGTACGGGACGCGGTTCGTGAGCTACCTGGCCCTCCGGTACGGCAACGAGCGCATGCTCAAGTGGTTCAACCGCAGCGAGGGGACCAAGCGCTATTTCGCTTCGGATTTCAAGCGCGTCTTCGGCCGGTCGCTCGAGGACGAGTGGTCCCGATGGATCGAGTGGGAAGGTGAGTGGCAGCGCGAGAATCTCATGGCAATCCACCGACACCCTACCACCAGGTCACGACCGCTGACTGATCGCGTGCTCGGGTCGGCCTCGCGCGCATGGTATGATTCGGCCACGAAGAGCATCCTCGTCGCGGTGCGTCATCCGGGGCAGGAAGCGCACATCGCGTCGATCGAGATTGCCAGTGGCCGCTTCACAAGAATTCTTGACATCCCGGGTGCGTCTGGACTGTCTGTCACGTCGCTCGTTTTCGATCCGGCATCGCGAACGTTGTTCTACACCACGAACAACTCTGATTGGAGACACCTGCTGGCGCTTGACCTCGCAACAGGCAAAACGCGTCGGCTGCTTAAAAACGCTCGCATCGGAGACCTCGCTTTCAACCGGGCGGACCGCTCTCTGTGGGGCGTACGGCACGACAATGGATTTTCGACGCTCGTCAGGATCCCTTACCCGTATGCCGAATGGAACAAGGTCAACGCTCTGCCATACGGGCGTGACCTGTTCAATCTCGATGTCGCGCCAGACGGCTCCTCGCTCATTGGCTCGATGTCGGAGGTCAACGGGGACCAGAAGCTCGTGCAGATGAAGATGGGAAGCCTTCTCAGGGGCAACGTGACGCCCGAGGTGCTCTTTGATTTCGACGAATGGGCTCCGTCCAACTTCGTGTTCTCGAATGACGGACGTTTTCTCTACGGATCGTCTTATTACTCCGGCGTATCCAACATCTATCGCTACGATGTTGCAGGCGCGCGCATGCAGCCCCTTACCAACGCCGAGACTGGCTTCTTCAAGCCGCTTCCGCTCACCGCTGATTCGCTCATCGTGTTCGCGTACTCGCGTCAGGGCTTCGTTCCATCGGTGATCCCAAACGTGGTACCCGACAGCGTGAGTGCAATTCGATTCCTTGGCAACGAGATCGCCGAGAAGAGGCCTGAAGTGCAGGGATGGGTACCTGAGGCCGGCGCGAACGCAGACCGCAATGCACTCAAAGCGGCGACTCACAAATACAGCATGTCGCGCAACTTCAAGCTCGACAATGCGTATCCGGTTGTGGAGGGCTACCAGGACATCGGCGGCAATTCGGGCGTAGCCGGCGGAATGCGCGCCAACTTCTCGGACAGACTTGGTGCTACGGCGCTCGATGTGACGGCATCGTACTCGCCGACTTCGGCGCTCGAATCCGACGAGCGCTTGCACCTGCGCGCGGTGTTCCGGCATTGGAGATGGAACTTCACGGGCACGCTCAACCGCGCCGACTTTTACGATCTCTTCGGTCCCACGAGAGTGAGCCGCAAAGGCTACTCGTTGGCGGCACAGTATCAGGGCAATCTGCTGCTCGATGGGCCGACCAGCTTGAGCTACACGCTGCGAGCTGCGGGCTACGGTGGACTGGCAACAGTGCCGGAGTTTCAGGATGTCGCCGCGTCGTACGACCGGCTTGCAACTGTCTCCGGCGATCTCACATACAAGTCGCTCCGGCGGTCGCTCGGCGCAATTGACGATGAGCTCGGAAGCAGCTGGGGGGCGGGCTTCCGCGGCAATTATGCCGGCAGCACACTTCGCCCGCGCCTGGTTGTTGATGGCTCCAAAGGATTTCTTCTGCCGCTCGACCATTCGGCCGTCTGGCTACGGGGAGCCGCCGGCAGTTTCGCCGGTGGAAACCGAACTGATCCGTTTGGTCGGTCATACTTTGGCGGCTTCGGCAACAATTGGGTGGACTACCGCGGAATAAAGCAGTTCCGGAACGTCGAGAGCTTTCCCGGACTCGAGATCAACGAGGTTAGCGGCGCAACGTACGGCAAGGCGCAAGTGGAATGGATGTCCCCGCCACTGCGTTTCCGTAAAGTTGGCGTCCCAAGCGCATACCTCAGGTGGGCCGGACTCACCGCATTCGCAAGCGGATTGGTGACTGACTTCGATGATTCGGCAACCAGGCGCGGCTACGTGAGCGCGGGCGCACAGGCTGACGTCAGGCTGATCACCATCTCGCAATTTGAGTCCACGTTCTCTGTCGGTGTCGCAGCTGCGGCGGGCAAGGCGATCCCAAGCAGGTCCAAGCTGATGATCTCATTCAAACTGATGTGAACATCGTTTCTCTGGCCGTCAGCGTGCTGCCGGTCTTCCTTTTCCTTGCCGGGCTGGTGTTGATCGACAGCTACAAGCTCATCGCGCTGCGGGCGGTACTGGTAGCCGTAGCGGCGGGCGCGGTCGCTGCTCTTGCAGGCTACGCTGTGAATGTATATCTCCGGCCTGCACTGGGGCTCGACCCGGTGCGCTACTCGATGTACGGCGCACCCCAGGTAGAGGAGCTGCTGAAGGCGACGTATATCGTCTGGCTATTGCAACGGAACAAGATAGGCTTCGTCGTCGACGCGGCGATTTATGGCTTCGCAGTTGGCACTGGCTTTGCCTTCGTCGAGAACATCTACTATCTGCCGCTCCACCCGCACCCCACCATATGGACCTGGATCGTCCGCGGATTTGGTACCGCGCTTATGCACGGCGGGACCACGGCGATCTTTGCGATGATATCGCGTACGCTCGGCAATCGTTCGAGCGCATTTCGACTGTCGCTTCTGGTGCCCGGGTTCGTCGCCGCGGTGTTTCTTCACTCATTGTACAACCAGTTCCTTGTGGCGCCATTGCTGGCGACGGCGCTCATCGTCCTCGTCTTTCCCTACATCGTGATGTTTCTCTTCACGAAGAGCGAGCGCGAGACACGGGGCTGGGTCGGCTCGGGCTTCGACACCGACCAGGAGCTGCTGCGCGTGATGCGTGCCGGGCAGGTATCGGATACGCCAGTGGGCATTTATCTCAAGAGCCTGCGTGCGAGCTATCCGCCGGAGGTGATCGTAGACATGATGTGCCTGCTGCGATTGCGCGCTGAGCTCGGCATCAAGGCCAAGGGTATGCTCCTGATGCGTGAAGCAGGTTTCGAGGCTGATCCCGATCCGTCACTCCGTGCAAAGCTCGAGGAAATGCGTTATCTCGAAGAGAGCATTGGCAGGACCGGCATGCGCGCGCTGAAGCCGTTCGTTCACACGAGCACGCAGGACTTGTGGCAGCTCACCCTCCTCGACGGAAAATAGAATGAGCGACTTCGCACCGGTTCAGGGGACAGTGACGACGTTGCGAATTCCGCCGCGTGTGCTCGTGGTTGGCAGGAGCTTCAAGGACGCCACGCCGCTGATGCAGCAGTTCCTGAATGAAGGCTATATGCTCCTGTCGGAAGCCGAGCCTTCGCAGGCAGTCACGAAGATGCGCTCCGTGCGCTTCGAATTTGTTCTGCTCGACATCGATGGTGCGGGTGCAGGCGGCCCGGAGTTCGTGAAGACAGTACGCGGCGACAGTCAGCTCGAGGGCACGCCGATGCTCGTGACCTCGCGGTCGGACGACATCGACGCCGTCGAGCGTTTTCTCGAATACGGCGCCGACGATTACCTGCCGAACGTTTTCGGGCCCGCCGTTTTTCGCACGCGTGTAAACGCGGCGCTCGACAGGCGAAGCGTGAAAGAAGGACAGAATCTCCGGAAGGAGATGTCCGTCGCGCGAACGATTCAGCGCGATTTCCTGCCCGAAACTCTTCCGGAAGTGGAGGGCATGGAGCTCCAGGCAGCGCTCCGTCCCGCACGAGACGTCTCAGGTGACTTTTACGATTGCTTCCCGCTGGCAACTGGCGAGGTGATACTCGTAGTCGGAGACGTATGCGACAAAGGTGTCGGCGCGGCTCTGTTCATGGCCCTGTTCCGGAGCCTGATCCGCGCGTCCGCGGACCCCGTCGGAGGAGGCGTGATCAACATGATTGCCGGCGGGCAAACGGGGGTTATGCGGGCGTTCAAGGCAGCCAGGCCCGCGGAGCTGCTGCCGCGAGTTGCGAGCTTCACCAACGACTACATCGCGAACATGCACGGGCGAACCAACATGTTCGCGACCGTGTTCCTCGCGTCCCTCGAACCGTATTCCCGGGAGCTCGTTTACGTGAACGCCGGCCATGAGCCCGCGCTCATCATCTCGCCTGATGGGAGTGTCGAGGAGCTCCGGCCAACCGGGCCCGCGTTGGGAATGATGCCGGATTCACGTTTTACGGCGGTGAAGCGTACACTCGGAAAAGGCGACTCCGTTCTCGCGTTCACTGATGGACTCGCGGAGGCCCACAGCCCAACCGGGGAGGTGTACGGCGGAAATCGGCTGCGAGAATTGCTGAGTGCGCACCGCGGTGGATCCGCAGCGGAGATTGTGCAAGCGGTGCTCGAGGCGGTTCAAACCTTTGGCGGCCACTCGGACCCTCACGACGACCTGACGATGCTGGCCGCTCGGCTGGTGTGATCGGGATCACTATCGGGTCGACGCGCCGGTGGTGTCAGTCTGTCTGTTTCGCCGTTGCAGTAACCGGAGCTTCAGCATCGGCTCAGGGACCTGCAACCCAGAGTCGCCCATCGATTCGAATCGGGACGGCTTCTCAGGAAATGCGCGTCGACGGGCGTCTCGACGAGTCAGCATGGACTACCACTGATTCGATTACGACTCTGACACAGGTGGAGCCGACGGAGCGCGGTGTTCCTTCTGCTCGAACGGTTGTGCGCGTCGTCACCACCGCCTCAGCAATTGTAATCGGCATCACCGCCGAAGATCCCGAGCCGGGTCGAATTGTCAGTTTCTCCCGCCAACGGGATGCCTCGTTAAGCAGCGAAGACCACGTCAAGATCGTCCTCGACACCTATCTCGATGGCCGTTCAGGGTACGTGTTTGCCGTCAATCCCAGCGGTGCCCGTTACGACGCGCTTGTCGCGAATCAGGGCGAGGGTGAAAACGCCAACTGGGATGCCATCTGGGAAGCAGCTACGCTCCGGACATCCAGTGGCTGGACCGCCGAGATATCGATCCCGCTCAAGAGTCTGCTGTTCAAGCCGGGATTGACGACCTGGGGCTTCAACGTCGAGCGGAGAATTCAGCGATTGCAGGAAACCGATCGCTGGGCAAATGCCGAACGCAATTACAACGTTACGCAAACGAGCGGTGCCGGACTTCTCACCGGCATACCGCCTTTCGCTCTCGGGTTGGGTTTGAGCCTGAGGCCATCATTTACCGGCAGCGGCGCGCGTGATAGCGCCGCCGGATCATTTCAGGGCAATAGCCGGGCAAGCCTGGATCTGACACAGAGGCTTGGCACTAACGCGCTTGCATCGCTTACAGTGAATACGGATTTCGCCGAAACTGAGGTTGATGCGAGAAGAGTCAATCTCACGAGATTCTCGCTGTTCTTTCCTGAAAAGCGGACGTTCTTCCTCGAAGGCGCGGACATCTTCGATTTCGGTCTTGGCCTCTCCGGTGACCGCGACGTATTGCCCTTCTTCAGCCGGCGAATCGGATTGCTTGGAGGCCGGCAAGTACCGATTGGAGCGGGCATCAAGGTCAACGGTCGAATCGGAAACATGAACTTCGGCGCGCTGAGCGTGCGCACGCGCGAGCTCGATTCGCTTCCTACTTCGACGACGATGAACGTGGTGCGAATGCAGGCCAACGTGCTGCGGGAATCTTCCGTCGGCTTCATCGCAACTGCGGGCGATCCAACCGGCCGAACTGGTAGCTGGCTTTTCGGACCCGACCTTACGTATCAGACATCGCACTTTCGTGGAGACAAGAACTTTCTTGTTGGTCTATGGGGACTCGCGACTGGTCGAGAAGATCTTGATTCCGGCGACAGGACTTCCGTCGGCCTCAAGATCGATTATCCCAACGATCTGTGGGACATCGCGTTCAAGTACAAGCGGATTGGGGACTCTTTCGACCCATCCCTGGGGTTCGTTCCTCGGGCCGGCGTTCACATTGTCGATCTCGAAGCAAACTGGCAGCCGAGACCGCGTCGTCCGATCGGGCCGCTGCGGATTCGCCAGTGTTTCCTGGAGAACCAGGCCAGCTACGTCGCGGGTCTCGAGGGAGGTTGGGAGAGCTACGAATTGTTCCTGGCTCCGATCAATTGTCGTCTCGAGAGCGGCGACAGGTTCGAGTTCAATGTTGTCCCGCGTGGAGAAAGGCTTTCAGAGTCTTTCGAGGTCGCGGACGAAGTTACGATTGAGTCTGGCACCTACCATTTCAATCGATTTCGTCTTGAAGCAGGACTTGCAGCCAAACGGCGGGTGAGTGCCAGGGCCACGTGGTGGTTCGGCCAATTCTATGATGGTCACCTGAACGAGTACGAGCTGGCTGGCTCATGGAAGCCGTCGCCATTGTTCATCGTCGAGTTTTCGGGCGAGCACAATGTGGGAAGAGTTGGCGGCGGGCGTATCGCGCAGGATCTGGTCGGCACGCGACTGAGAGTAAACGTTTCGCCCGATCTGCAACTCAACAGCTACGTGCAGTATGACAACGAATCGGAGTCGCTCGGAACGAACAGCCGGATTCGCTGGACTTTCAATCCGTTGGGTGAGCTGTTTGTGGTTTACAACCACAACATGAAAACTCGGGACTTACTCACGCGACAATCCCGCTTTGAGTTCAGCTCCAATCAGCTGGCGGTGAAGATCCAGTACGCTTTCAGGTACTGAAAACACGCGTCAGCGCACTGTTCAGTGGCAGTCCGCTGGACGCACCTCAAAGGATCGGTGGGGTCGCCAGCGCGAGGCCAAGCGTCCACCCCGCAGCTCGTTCCCATCGCGTGAGCAAGCCGCCGTAACTGAGGTCGATTTGCACCTTGCCCGGACGAGTCCATGCCCGGGCGCCGATCTGGAACTCGGCCTCACTATCACTGGAATCATAGATCTCGCCGACGACGACGAAATATTTGCGTAAGGAAACGTCGGTCCGTACAGCGACTGTCAGCGATTGATGATCGTTCTCGTGCCCTGTTCTGTGGTCGTACAAGTACCCGATGTTGTTGTGGACGAGGAGCCGCTCGCTGAAAAACGAGACAGTGGCGGGCAGATAGGTGTAGACATTCCATCCGGGGGCCCGGACGTCACTGAGCCCCGGATCGCGCCCTGTCCCAACCACCAGTCCAACTCCGAAGCGACCCCCTTTATTTCGGAAAAGAATCGACTTGAGCTGCGCAACGTATTCGGGATGCCCATCGCCCTCGTCTTTCCAGACTGCAACGAGTCCGGCCGAGACTTCCAGATCGTGAAGAGGAGTGCAAGCCGGCAACGCCCATGAGGAACGTTCACCATGCCACAGTTGAATCAGGCAAGCGCGGTATTCCGTAAGCGCGGCGTCGTCAGTAACGTATTGCTGACTACCGGATACTGACGGGATAGCCACAACTGCCAATCCGCCACAGATAACGAGCCTGAGCACCAAACGCAGCAATGCACGGCCCGGAGGATGGTCACAAGACGAGGATGATCCTGAGGTCACATTGTCTCGGGATGAGTGACTATGCAGGCAGCCAGTTGTCGCGGGAATCTGAGTCGCGGAAATGGTAGCTTCTTGTGCCGCCGACTGCTATCGTAGTGCGCATTGCCCTGAAACTCGATACCCCAACCGGAACCCTAAGTGTCGCGATTGACCCCCACAGCAGTGATAGTTCTGGCACTTTCTCTCGGCTGCAATTCGGCAGACAAGAAAGTCGCCGAGGTCGAAAAGCAACAACCGGATTCGCAGGCTGGCCTCATCAGGGATCGGGATAACCTCGGAACCGCCGTCGCAGAATACGCGAGCATGGTGAACGACCTGGACAGCGTGCTTCGCATCTCCAGCACGCGGTCAGGGAGACCTGGCGACGTAGTCGACGAGCGGCAGCGGCGCCGGGACATATTGCGTCAAGCGCGCGTGTTGCGTCAGTCACTCGATTCCATGGGACGACGCATCGAGCAGCTGGAGAAGGAAGCGCGAAAGCTTGGTGCTTCCAGCCAGTCGAGACTTGCAGACATAGGGGCTCTTAAATCGACTGTCGCCCAGCTGAAAGAGATGTCCGATCGACAAAGAGGCGAGATCGAGCGAATG
>DATLDF010000056.1:0-3726 GCA_035525975.1 Gemmatimonadaceae bacterium | reverse complement strand
GCTGCATCTACAAGAGCTGTCGCGTGGGCGGCGAGTCCGCGCGCGTTCCAGGGAGCGTGTCGAGCGTGGGCGCGGAGGAGAGCGACAGGCGATTCAGCCATGTGGATAGGATAACATTAAAGTCCTGGGCTCGCTCGTCGTGCGGAAGATCGCCGGCGGGAGAAAGAACCGATATTTCAAAGTCTCTTTTCAGCTCGCGGAAGCCGCGAAATTCCTCGACTGGGGCAGCCGATCCCTGCTCGCCCCATACCAGCAAAGCGGGTTGGCTGAGACGTCGCAGCGCATGCCGAACATCGATGTTCAGATGCCCTGACAGATAGGCGGCTGGCGCGTGCCGCGCACCGCGCTGATGGGATGCGGCGTAGTAAATCTCAACAAGCTCGCGCGTGA
This sequence comes from Gemmatimonadaceae bacterium, assembly GCA_035525975.1. Taxonomy (GTDB): domain Bacteria; phylum Gemmatimonadota; class Gemmatimonadetes; order Gemmatimonadales; family Gemmatimonadaceae; genus UBA4720. Next base: position 3,336 of record DATLDF010000056.1, on the reverse strand, counting down.
CGAGGGTATCGTCCGAGTAGGCGTTGCGCAGAAAACGTCGCAGGTTCGGTCGTGAAACGAGCGCGTTGAACATTGCCGTTCCCGCGATCGGCGTATCTACCGCCAGTCTGCCAGCCTCGCCACCAATTCCGACTGGCTCGTTCATGCTTACCAAACCGGTGGGAGCAATGAGAGCGAGAGCCGGGAAACGATGGGGATCTCGCGCAGCGAGCACGATGGCATAAGCGCCCGAAAGAGACGACGCGACCAGCACGCACGGCTCGTCGATAACCCGACTGACGAAATCAGAGATCAGCGAGATGTAAAGGCGCGCGGAGTAGCGAACGGCAGGTCGGGCGGAGAGGCCGAAACCGAGCAAGTCTATGGTATAGACAGTGTTGTTCCGGGACAGGGCGTCAACGTTGTTCCGCCACTCATAGGACCAGCCGGCAGCGTGTATTCCGTGGAGCAACAGAATCGGCGGCCCTTCACCGCGTTTTGTGAACGCGATCCGTTTGTCGCGCCATTCGAAGCCACCCTCTTCGCCCCCAATCAGGTTGGTGAGGTTGTCGACGCCTTTGCGCGCAAACGCGTTGTACGCGGCTGCGGCGCCGAGGATAGCTCCGCCTGAAAGAAGTAGTCTCCGCCACGGACCTTCGCGTTCCTCGTTCTCCTGCATCCATCCTCACTTGGGTAGAAAAAAGCGCGGCTACTAGAGAGTAACCGCGCCTGGCGAAGTGCGCACGGGGTTGGTGAAAGTCTATCTCCCGGAACGCCCCTTGGAGCCTTTGCGACCGCTGCTTCCCCCGCGCGAACCGCCCCGAGAGCTCGACCCGCCCCGGCTCGACGACTTGCGACCACTCGAACCCTTGCTGCCTGACGATTTGCGCCCGCCCGAAGCCTTCCGTCCGCCGCTCTTTGCGCCGCTACTCTTTTTGGCCGAGGTCGACTTTTTCGCTCCAGACCTGGATCCTCCGGACGCCTTTCGGCCGCCGCCTGACGATGATTTGCGTCCACCGGACGATTTGCGACCGCTACTGCCGGAGCCGGAACGCGACGACGTCTTTGAAGCGCTGTTCCCGCTGGATCCGGCGCCAGATCCTGAGCCGCCCGAGCGGCCGCCCCCTGAGCCAGAACCGCTACTGCTCGAGCCAGCGCCGGACGCGCGGCCCATCGAACCAGAGCCACTGCCGCTGCTCGAGCCTGGGGACGACCGTCCACCGCCGGAACTTCCCGACATCGCCCCGCCCGCACTCGAACCACCGCCGGAGCTTAAGTCGCGGGACCCGGCTCCGAATCCCGAGCTTCCAGCGGACCCGCCGGCCGATGAACCCGACGAGGTTCCCGCTGAACTACCAGAGCTTCCGGAACCCCCTCCACCGAGGGAGCTACCGCCACCCGTCAGTGCGGGATCCTGCTTCTTTCCCGATCCTTTCGGTCGTCCCCTTCTTCCGCGCGGAGCACCTCCGCCGAAGAGATCCTCTTCTTCGTCCTCATCGTCTCCATCATCACTTTCGCCCGTTACGACGGCGTCAGGATCGGCTTCGTCGTCGTCGTCGGCATCTTCGGCGCTGTCCCAGAGGCGGTCGCTGTGGTCTTCGTTGATTGCCCAGCCGCCATCCTCGTCTTCGTCGTCGTCGTACGACCGTTTGCCCCGGCTGAAACCGCCGAGATCATCAGAGTCGTCGTCGTCCGCAAAACGCAATGGCTCCACTGATTCCCCGCTCGGCATGACCCCTCCTATGGATTGTTCAGCAGCTGCATGAAGCAGCGCCCGAAATTCTGATTTTGCCCGCTGCACGTCGCGTGCCTTGTGGTTTCGCGCGTGCCAATAGAGGCGTTGAGTGAGAGCGAATACGACCCGCGAGACTATCCGTCAAGAAGCGGCTTCGTCTTCTCCGTCGAAGGTTGCCATTCCGCCTGTAGATCGGCGTTTGATGACCCGGACAAGCGCGTCGTAAACTGCCGGGTCAAAATGTTTACCGGCGTCTACGCTCAGATGCTCCAGCGCGTCGTGAGGGGCCATGGGATCACGATAGGCACGCTTCGATGTCAGCGCATCGAAGGTGTCGGCGGCGCAGAGAATGCGCCCTCCCAGCGGGATATCTTCGCCGCGGAGACCGTGCGGATATCCCGCGCCATCCCAGTGCTCGTGATGGTGCTCGACGAACTTGAGTGGCGTCTTGATGTGAAAGAGCGGCGCGAGAATGTCGAGTCCTATCTGAACGTGACGCTTGACGTGCTCGAACTCTTCGGTGGTCAGTCGGTCGGGCTTGTTCAGAATCGATTCGCGGATTCCGATCTTCCCGACATCGTGCAACCGGCCGGCGGCCCGCAGGTCCTCCACCATCGCGGCATCCAGCCCCATTTCCTCACCTAATGCGCCCGCCAGCTCCGCCACGCGCTGCGAATGACCGCGTAAATAGAGGTCCTTCGCTTCCATGGCATTGATCAATGTCTCGGCGATGCTCACTGTCATGAGCCGCAATGATTCCTTTTCGTGCTCCAGCTCCGCCGTTCGAAGTGCCACCTCCTCGCGAATGAGCTTGTCGAGACGACGACGCTCGATGAGTTCCGCACGCTTGTTGAGAGCGCGATCGACAGCCTGCTGAAGATCAGCGAGCTCGACGGGCTTCATTAGATAGTCACTCGCGCCGGACGCGAGGACCTCGGTGGCAGTCGCGGCGTCATTTACCGCGGTCAGCATGATGATCGCAAGCTGCGGATCCTTCGCCATCGCCAAAGGCACCACCTGCACTCCCGTCATTCCCGGCATGCGCACATCGCAAAGCATCAGCGAGAAGGTCTCATTGCCGAGTATCTGTAGTGCCTGGTCACCGGAGGCGGCTATCTCGACTTCGTAGCCGCGGGAGCGAAGAAACTTCCTGAGAGCCAGCCGAATTGTTTCTTCGTCGTCAACGATAAGAATGCGCGTCACTTCGGCTCCTCGACGAGGGGAAGCGAGATAGTGAAAGTCGTGCCGACATCGGGCGTACTTTCCACCGAGATTGTGCCTTTATGCGCCTGGATGATGCCGTAGCTCACGCTCAAACCGAGACCGGTTCCCTCGCCGGGCGGCTTGGTAGTGAAGAATGGTTCGAAAACGCGCTGCCTGATCGCCGGCGACATTCCATGCCCGGTATCGGCAACGATGATCAGGACAATTTCGCCCTTCCTCTGCGTCGTAACCGTGAGATGTCTGAGCTGTGACTGCTGGAGCGCAGCCTCGGCGTTTACCAGAAGATTCAAAAGCACCTGCTGCAGCTTCTGCTCGTCGCCGCGCACCTTCGGGGTCCGCTGATCGAGATGCATGTGCACCTGAATTCCACTCGAGCGGGAAGCCAGAGCACGAAGACG
>DATLDF010000046.1:0-5697 GCA_035525975.1 Gemmatimonadaceae bacterium | reverse complement strand
GGAGCTGCTCACGCGGACGCTGCGCGGACCTGCAGGCGGGGCAACCGATCACGACGACATTATTGCCGGACGAGCATGCGTTCGCCATACTCGGTTGCGCTCCAACGCCCCCCACTCGAAGATCGCTCAGAGGAAGAATGTCAGGCCGCACAATTCGCATCACTGCTCTCGTTTTCGCAGCGCTTTCTTCTGCGCCCCTCAAGGCTCAAAGCGCCGGCGATGCCGCTCTCCTGAGCCGCCAGGTCGAGATTCTTCGCACGCAATACGGCGTGCCGCACATCAGGGCAAACAATCTCAAGGCCGCATTCTTCGCGCTCGCATACACGCAATGCGAGGACTATGGGGCGCGCGTCCCCTATGGTTTGGTCAGGGAGCGCGGCGCGATGGGCCGGTTTTTTGGACACGACAGCATCGAGGGTGATTTCGCCGCCCAAGCGCTACATCAGCGCGCAGTTGAGACGTACCCATCTCTGGAACAGGACACGCGCGACGCATACGAAGGATTCGCGGCCGGCGTCAACCTATATATAGAACGGCATCCCGATGAATTCCCCGCGGGCTTTCGGCCGGTGTTTACCGGATATGACATACTGGCCCGCGACATCGAAGGGCCAAGCGTGCAGGCAGCTCGCCGGTTTCTGGGGAAGATCAACCCCTCCACGCGGCGCAATCAGAACCAGGATGCAAGTGCCAGCGCGAACGAGGGCGAAGATCCGTCCAACGTCGGGTCGAATGCGTGGGCGTTCGCGCCAAGCCGCACCAAGTCCGGACGTGCAATCATGCTCCGCAACCCGCACCTGAATTGGAACTCCGGCTATTACGAAGCGCAAATGACCGTGCCCGGGAAGTTCGATTTTTATGGTGACTTCCGAATAGGAGGGCCGTTCAGTGCGGTCGGCGGATTCAATCGATTCCTGGGATGGTCCACCACCAACAACGCACCCGATCTCGATGAGATTTATGCACTGGACGTCGCACCAGGGAAGCCTGACCACTACCTGTTCGATGGCAACGCAGTTCCTCTCGTCCGCGAGCTGCGAACCGTGGAGTACAGAAATGGCGATGGACTCTCGACAGAAACGCGCGAATTCTGGAAGACTCCACTAGGTCCTGTGATTCATCGCGCCGACGGAAAGATCTTCGTCGTGCGTACTGCCAACGAGGGTGAGTATCGCCACGGGCAGCAGTTCCTCCACATGATGCGAGCGACCTCGCTCGCCGAGTGGAAGGATGCAATGCGCATTCGCGCTCGCGTCACGTCGAATTTCACGTACGCTGACCGCGCCGGTAACATACTGCTCGTTTGGAACGCAGCGCTGCCTGTCAGGCCGCACAGGCAAGGCGGCGATACTGTCGCAATTGCCGCGCATCGCATGCAGGACGTGTTTACACACTACCTGCCGTTCGATTCCCTTCCCCAGGTGTTGAATCCGCCGGGCGGGTACGTTCACAACGAGAACAACTCGCCGTTCTACACCAACATGAACGCTGTGCTCGACACAGCGGCATATCCGCCTGACGTCGAGCGTCCTTCGCTTTCCTTGCGTGCTCAGCACGGGCTTCGACTGGTAAGCGGGAAAGAAAAGCTGTCGCTCGAGGACGTTACGACACTGAAGCACAGCTATCGAATGTTGTTGGCAGATCGCATCAAGAATGATTTGATCGCTGTAGTGCGCGACACGGCTAAAAGCAGTTTGTCGCCCGAGGTGTCGCGCGGGATCGAGCTTCTGGAGCGGTGGGACAATCGGGCCGCACCTGACAGCCGCGGTGCTGTGTTGTTCGACGTGTGGTACAGGCGCTACGCCGATTCGCTGGGAACGTCGGCGTTCGAAAGGCCGTGGACCCCTGCTGATCCGTTACAAACTCCAGCAGGAATAGGCCGGCCCGATTCAGCCCGCGCGGCGTTCGCGTGGGCCGTTAAAGAAACGGCGCGAAGATACGGAGCAGTCGATGTCGCGTGGGGTGATGTACACCGCGTTCGAATCGGGAGCGTTGATGAACCTGTCGGCGGATGCGCGGGTGCAGAAGGATGCTTTCGCGTTCTCAACTTCAGGACCGACAAGGATGGTAAGCTGGCCGCGAACGGTGGTGACGGCTGGATTCTCGCTGTCGAATTCACCGACGTGCCGCGGGCAAGGTCTGTTCTCGCATACGGAGAGAGCAGTCGCGCAGGTTCGCTGAACAGCTCCGATCAGGCCGCGCTCTTCGCGCGCGGTGAGCTCAAGGAAGTTCACTACGCCGAGCAGTCGGTCGACAAGAATGTCGTCCGTCGATACAGGCCTGGAGTCGAAGACTCAACTGCGCTCGACGTTCTCATTCGCGGTGGAACGTTGGTCGACGGCACTGGCGGTGCACCGAGAACAGCGGACGTTGGCATTCGCGGTGATCGTATCACGTTCGTAGGGAATGCGTCTGAGAGTCGCATGACGGCGACGAGAACTATCGATGCGAAGGGACTCGTCATCGCGCCGGGTTTTATCGATCCGCATACGCACACTGCTGGAGATCTTACCGACTCGGTGGGCAAATCCAACCTCCCTTATCTCATGCAGGGAGTTACAACTGTAATCACCAACAACGATGGTGGCGGGACGGTGCGGATTGGCCAGCAAGTGAGTGGCTGGAAGAAGAATCACATCGGGACGAACGCTGCGGTCTACATCGGACAGGGCTCCGTGAGGAGCGCAGTCATGGGCATGTCGAGCGCCGCACCAACTGCATCGCAGCTCGACTCAATGCGAGCGATTGTTGCGCGCGGTATGGACGATGGCGCAATCGGTCTTTCGACTGGGCTTTACTATGCGCCGGGGAATTTTGCGACGACTGAAGAAGTTATCGAGCTGGCCAAGGTCGCTGCGTCAAAGCACGGCGTGTACGATTCGCATATTCGGGATGAGAGCTCCTACACGATTGGGCTTGTCGGCTCCATCAACGAGCTGATCCGGATTGGTCGCGAGGCGCACATTCCGGTTCACGTGTCGCATATCAAGGCGCTTGGTGTTGACGTATGGGGCCAGAGCGATACCGTCATCTCGCTGATCAAGTCCGCGCGTGCACAGGGTGTCGATGTCACTGCGGCTCAATACCCCTACACCGCGTCGGGTACCAGCGTGGGCGCGGCACTACTTCCCCGCTGGGCAGAAGCCGGTGGGCGGGATTCGTTGCGAGCGAGGATCGCCGATCCAGCTTCGCGGGCGAAACTGGTTGCAGCAATGGAAGACAACATGCGGCGACGCGGTGGAGCATCATCGCTGTTGATAACAGCAACGCGTGATTCGACGATTCGCGGCAAGCGGCTCGACGCGATTGCGCGCCAACGGGGCACAACTCCGATCGAAGCAGCCATTGCTATCGTGCTCGCAGGTGATGCATCAGTTGCGTCGTTCAACATGGACGAGAAGGACATTCAGAAGTTCATGGTGCAGGACTTCGTGATGACGGACTCGGACGGCAGCGATGGACATCCGCGCAAATACGGATCGTTTCCGAAGATTCTAAGGACGTACGTGTACGACAAGAAGGTCCTGACGCTATCGCAGGCCGTGAGGCGCAGCAGCGCTGCACCCGCGGAGTTCTTTGGTTTCAAGAACCGGGGATCCATCAAGGCCGGTAACTTTGCGGATGTCATTGTCTTCGATCCGAAGACGGTTGCGGATCGTGCGACTTACGAGGAGCCGACGTTGCTCGCTCGGGGCATGAGGTACGTGTTCGTTAACGGAGCGATGGCCATCGAGAACGAACGGTTTACAGGCGCCATGGCCGGGCGAGTTCTGCGCCGGTAACCGGTCGTCGCGACGTCGTAACTACGCGGCGCTGCCTGGTCGCACGTGATGTAGTCGTACGCGTTTTTACTCACCGATGCCAGTCTACGCGCGCGAAACAGGGTTACTCGTGCCGAATTGCCTCGATCGGCGACAGCCTCGCTGCGCGTAACGCAGGGTAAATCCCAAACCCGATGCCTACAATGATCGGGGCGGCGATGGCGACGATCAGCGTGCTTAGTGAGAAGCCGGGATGTACGGGCGCCATCGTCTTCGCGCGCATGAACGCGGCGACGCCTGCAGATACTGCGACACCTAACATTGTGCCGAGTACGCTGCCGAAGCCGGCGATTGCGACGGATTCGGCGAGGAATTGCGCTAGCAGATCGCGGTTCCGGGCGCCCGTCGCTTTCCTGACACCGATCTCTCGTGTTCTCTCAGTGACGGAGGCGAGCAGGACGTTCATGATTCCTACTCCGCCGACCACGAGTGACACACCTGTGATTGCGCCCATCAGGATCTTGAAGATCACCATGTTGTCGCGGAGCTTCGCGCTTTCGTCTGCGTAGCTCGAAATCGTAGCCTGTTTTTTCCAGTCGCCATATCTGCGTGCAAGCCACGCTTCCGTTCCCTTCTGTGCGATTGGAAGGTCTTCGATCTTTGTCGACTTGACTGTGATTCCTCCCGGTCCGGCGCTACTCACCATTGCGAAGGGTGCAACCGTCAGTGGAACGAAAGCGCGGAAGAACGTGTTTCTGGTTGGCCCTGACGTAGCTTCGGCTTTGAAAATACCGATGATGGTGAAGATCGAATCCTGCACCCTGATCGGTTTGCCGATCAATGCTGCAGATGGAACTGAGCGGCCGATTGCAGTGTCGGCGAGCTGACGGGAGATCACAGCGACTTTCGCTTTTGCGAGGACCTCGGCGTCGGAGAAGAATCGTCCTGCCTCGAAGGTGAGTCCCGCTCGCTCGCTACCGTTCGCGAGAGTTCCAGAAACGAGCGCTCCTCGCGAAATGGCAGTCGCCGCTGCAGGATCGGAGACGAGACCGGGCCCGGAGGAGCTCATGAAAACACTGCCAGCTTCAGCGACTTCCTTTGCGAGCTCGCGTGCATCGTCAGGCGTGAATGGCGTGACGGTAGCTCTTGGAATTCTTTGACCGTCGACGATGTCTTCGCTGATTGGGGAGACAACAAGTGACTGGAAGCGACCGTCTTTCGAGAGCTGTGAGCGAACGGACTCTTCCACGCCGTCGGAAAGCGAAAGTACAGAAACCATCGCCCCGACGCCGATGATTACGCCGAGCGCGGAAAGTGCTGTACGCAGAGGATTGACGCGAAGTGCGGCGAATCCAACCTGGATCGATGGAGCTAGTGACAGTGAAGACATAATTGAATGACGCAAATCATATCGTGCTGGATTCACTACGACGAGAGGAAATTCCGGTTGATACTCCGTGAAATGAAAAAGCGCCGGAAATAATCCGGCGCCCTTTCGAAAATGTACTTTTCCGCGTCTCTGAGTGGCCGAAGGCCCTCTGCGTTTACCTACTTGATGATCTTCGTGACGACGCCGGCACCTACCGTTCTGCCGCCCTCACGAATAGCGAAGCGAAGTCCCTCGTCCATCGCGATCGGCGTAATGAGCTCGATCGTCATCTGAACATTGTCACCAGGCATCACCATTTCCATCCCTTCTGGCAACTCTACACTTCCCGTCACGTCCGTCGTTCTGAAATAGAACTGCGGACGATATCCCTTGAAGAACGGAGTGTGTCTTCCACCCTCTTCCTTGGTCAACACGTAAACCTCGGCCAGGAAGTTCGTGTGCGGCGTGATCGAGCCGGTCTTAGCCAGCACCATTCCACGCTCCACATCCTCCTTGCCGATGCCTCTCAGGAGCAGACCAACGTTGTCGCCTGCTCTGCCTTCGTCC
>DATLDF010000036.1:0-3363 GCA_035525975.1 Gemmatimonadaceae bacterium | reverse complement strand
CGTGAACAACGTGGCCGAGGAGATCGGAAACGTCACTTCGCAGCCGACGGCGCTACAGCGATCGACGCTCGCGCTGGCCGCGACCGACCTTCAGCGCGAGGTCGCGCGTATAAACGTGTTACTGCAGCGCAGGATTCCCGCGCTCAATGCGGGGCTCGATGCAGCCAAGGTTCCGTGGACCATCGGCCGTCCGGTCGAGATCATGAGGTAGGCATCGATGAGAGAACACTTTCAGCGACTTTATGCGCACCTCGCCTGGGCCGACACGCGCGTTCTCCAGGGTCTACGCACTGCCCAGAGCGTTCTGAAGTCGATAATGGATCTCTACTGTCACATCCTCGGATCAGAGCACGTCTGGCTGTCACGCGTCAAGGGTGAGGACGCGCGCTACGCCGTATGGCCAACTCTGACCCTGGATGAAGCCCAGACGTTGAGCGCGGAGAACATCACAGCGTACGAAAAACTCCTCGCCGGTACGGACGCCGCTGCATTTGCCCGGATGATCACCTACCGCAATAGCGCGGGTGAGCAGTTCACTTCATCGCTCGAGGACATTCTGACACACGTTGCGATGCATGGGTCGTATCACCGCGCCCAGGTAGCAATGTTAATGCGACAGTCCGGAGAAACTCCAACGCCAACCGACTACATAGCCTTTGCGCGTGGCTCACCCGCGGCCACTCGCAAATAGGCGCACCGGAGAAGGCCGAATGCATTCATTGTGGAACGAAGTCGACCGTCGGAATCTTCTGGCCCGCATCGACAAGCTCGCGCCGAACATGAGACCGGTTTGGGGCCGGATGAGTGCCGCTCAGACCGTTGCCCATCTCGCCGACTGGTTTCGGATGGCTATAGGCGCAATTCGGGTCGAATCGAAGAACACGCCCCTGCGCTTTACGCCGCTGAAGCAGCTGGTGATCTACGTGCTGCCTTTCCCTAAAAACGTTCCGACTGCGCCGGAGCTGCTAAAAAGCGAGCCCGGCGTCTGGACGGAGGACACCCGCGATCTGAAAGACCTCCTGCGCCGAACGGTCCAGAAGCAAACCGACAAGAACGCCAAATGGCCGGACCACCCCGCCTTTGGCGCTATCACTGGCGAAGCTTGGGGCGTTCTGGGGTACCGTCATACCGACCATCACCTCAAGCAGTTTGGCGTCTAGCCCAGCCGCACGTTTTCGCCCTTCCGGGGTATCCTATCCAACGCGCCGAACGCTGGCACGGCAAAAACGACCCTAAACTGAGCCATACGGGCATGTGAATTGCCCCTCCAACCGGGTGGAGCGGATTTGTAAGCCGCACGACAGGTAGGAGTTACGAGTGGGAGCACCGAGACCGAGCAAGTGAAGTTTTTAACCGACGATTCGCAGACGGGCCTCGGCTCCATCCCTCTTTTCCGGAAAGGCGACAGCAGCCTTCCGGTTCCAAATCACCTCGTTGACACGACAGGCGCGGATTTGCGCGTACTCGCCGACGTCGTGGCCACCGAGGCGCCTGCAAAGGCACCAGTGGTGATCAAGACTCCAGGCCTGGTCATTACGCCGGACAAAGATGCACGGTGGCGTCCGCCGACCGAGGTCACATCCGACGTGCTCACCCGGATCGCCGATCGGAGTGAAGCTGTCAAACCCCTCCCTACGACCCTCGTACTCGTTGCACATCCCGACGATGAAGCGATCGGCGCAGGTGGACTTCTAAGCGGACTTCCCGACGCGGTGGTTGTCCACGTCACCGACGGCGCGCCGCGTGACGAGCGGTACGCGCACAGCAGAGGATTCCAGACGCGCGAAGAATACGCGCGCGCACGGCGCCGTGAAGTCGTGAATGCTCTCGCTCACGCGGGAATCTCCCCCGATCGGTGTCGGAATCTTGGGTACGTCGACGGCGAGGCAAGCAATCAGCTCCTGGAGCTGGTGTTCGACGTCGCGGACCTCATGGACGAAGTCCGACCCGACATCGTGCTGACGCATCCGTATGAAGGCGGTCACTCGGATCACGACGCGACTGCCTTTGCAGTTCATCTCGCGTCGGGAATTCTCCGCCGCGACAACGCGCCTGCGCCGATTGTGCTGGAGCTCACCTCCTATCACAATCTGAGTGGGACTCGCCGCGTTTTCAGCTTCCTGCCCTTCCTCGGCAGCGAAGAGCGTACGATTCAGCTCACCGCGTCGGAAAAGGCCCTCAAGAAGCGGATGTACGAGGAATTTGCCTCACAGCAGGCAGTCCTCCAGAACTTCCCGATCGACATCGAGAGATTTCGTCCCGCGCCACGCTACCTTTTCACCCAGGCGCCGCACGAGGGCCAGCTCGATTACGAGCGCTTCTGCACCATGATCACTGGGGCGCAGTGGAGGAAGAACGCGGAGAAGGCGCTGCAGACGCTCCGCACGCGTCGCAACCGTTTTGTGAAGACGTTCAACCGTCGCAAGAAGCCAAGAATCGAGACGCCATAGAAATTGCGGCGCTGGCGCCAGCCCGATAGTATCCGTCTGTGGCGCTACTTTACTCCTATCTGAACAAATACCGGGGGCTGATACTTCTCGCCCTCGTGCTCGCCGCGACTAACCAGGTTTTCTCACTCCTGGATCCGCTGATTTTCCGGCACGTCATCGACGACTACGCCACCCGGTTTCGTGACTACGAGACATCGCAGTTCATCAAGGGCGCCGGCACGCTACTGCTGATGGCGATGGGTGTCGCCTTCATCTCGCGCGTAGCCAAGAACTTCCAGGACTATTTCGTCAATGTCATAGTCCAGCGTGTTGGCGCCGAGATGTATTCCGATGGACTTCGGCATTCGCTCGAGCTGCCGTACTCCGTCTTCGAGGATCAGCGCAGCGGCGAAACGCTCGGCAAGCTCCAGAAGGTACGATCGGACGTCGAGAAGTTCATATCATTGTCGATCAATCTGATCTTCACGACCCTCGTCGGCGTGATCTTCGTCGTGATCTACGCGCTAACCGTTCACTGGGTGGTCGTGCCCGCGTTCCTGCTCACGGTCCCCATCCTCGGAACTCTCAGCTGGACGTTGAGCGGCCGCGTGAAAAGCATCCAGAAAGTGATAGTCGCTGAAACCACCGCGCTGGCGGGGTCCACGACGGAATCACTTCGCAATATCGAGCTGGTAAAGAGCCTCGGACTCGCGGATCAGGAAGTAGTGAGATTGAACGCGACGACCGAGAAGATCCTGAAGCTCGAGCTGAAGAAGGTGAAGTACATCAGAAGTCTGAGCTTCATCCAGGGGACGACGGTCAATCTGCTCCGCACCTGCATCCTGTTCATGATGCTGTATCTGATCTTCACCCAGAAGATCACGGTGGGCCAATTCTTCTCGTTGCTGTTCTACTCGTTCTTCATCTTCGGTCC
>DATLDF010000024.1:0-29257 GCA_035525975.1 Gemmatimonadaceae bacterium | reverse complement strand
CTGCCCTCTCCCACCACCAATGGCGGCGTCAGATCAGGATTAGCGATTTCAAAATAGAAGTCGCCAGATACAGGGTGGCCGTCACGTCCCGCCGTCTTCCATTCGACGTGGTATCGCCCTGGAGCAAGGTCGTGATCAAGCGGCGCGGTGATCGAATTGCCTTTTAGCGCAGTTCGCCCCAGGTCGATGATGTCTCCGCGGCTATTCGCCAGCCTGAGGGATGTGACGGCGAGCTCAGGCTTTTCCGAAAAATCCAAGCGGATTTCCGTGAGCCTTCCCGCGACGACCTCGTTCTTCCCCGGATGTGAGCTCTTTAATCCTCCGTGCGCGGTGGCTTGCGCCGGGTATAGAAGCACCAAAGCCAGGACAAGTGAGATGCACCAGGTTCGGATTTGGTAGAGTGCCTCGTCGAAGGTCCGGATCATCAGCTCATTTCTTGGGAGTCATGTTCATCTTGCTATGGTCCATCCCTGCCATTGGATCCACCTTCGGCTTAGGCTTGGGTTTAGCAGTTGCCGTGGCCGTGGTCTTTTTTGGAGCTGGTGTTTTACTGGACGTTGTCTTCCGCGCAGTCGAAGTTTTCGCTGAGGTTTTCACGGCAGGCTTTTTTGCCGCCGTTGTTCGCTTGACGGTTGGCGCGGCGTGCGAGTGTGCGGCTGTCGTCGATGACGCAGCCATTGCCTTGTGCAACAGGTCGCGCAGGACGGGATCAGAATCGACTCGTGCGCGTATCACCGTATCCGCCATCATGCGGGCGTGAAGTGCAGCCATGTCAGACGAACTGCCTCCAGTCATCCCCGGCATCGAAGAGTGATTCATCGTACCGGTCGATCCGGTCGCGACCGGCATGGTAGAGTGATCCATCCCCGGCATCGATGGCTGCGGTGCAGCAGCCGGAGCGGTGCCATGCTGCATTCCCGCCATGTTGTTCATTCCAGCCATTGCCGATTGCATGGTCGCACCGCGCTCGACGGTAGGCTTAGGGAATGCGGGAAGAAACCCTCGCACTGGGCCGCCCATGTTCTCAACGCCCATCATCGTAGCCATTTCGCGCCATTCATCAGCTTTGACTACGAAAGACGTGTTGTCCCTGTATCGTTGCCCGGCCTTCAAAATCTCGCTGCGCTTCTGATCGCGGCTGACCGACGGGTTTGCAAGGATGTCCGAGATGACATCGTGCATCGAGTGCAGGTTGTCGAAAATGATCGCGGCTTCCGGGTACCTCGCGGTAAAGAGCGGTGCCACGGCCGGCGTCATTGGCATTACTCGCGGCATCCACGTTGGAGCCTGCTCGATCATCTGCCGGAAACGGGTGACAGTCGCTGCAACTCCAGTCTGTCTCTCTTCCTTGCTCTTGCCGGCCAGGAGTGGCTCGTATAATCCGATCTGGAGCCAGTGGTACGCCCAGATCAATCCGTTGAATTTCGGATACCGCTTGCGAAACGCGGTCGAATACGGCTGACCCTCCATCAGGTCCATGCTTTTCGGAACCGAGCTGAATGCGAGATCGTTTCGAGTTTTGTAGTAGCGAATGAGCTCGTAAACCTTCGCGTCCTTTTGCGCCGGAGACAGTCGCTCATCAGCCAGCACATCGTATATCTGGCGATGAAGAAGGTGAGCCCACTCGAACATCATCTTCGCTTCCGGAGCAATCTTCACATACGCGATCTCGATGGCGCTTTCCTCGAGCGGCAGATCCGGCGGATTCACCAGTAGTCGGCTCGTGATGAAGTTGAACTCTTTCTGCTCGAGCTCACTCACCGCAGCGTTTGGGTTATTCCAAAGTCTCTCGTAGAGAATCGCGTGACCGTAGTCGAACGCATTGAACAACCTGTCTGCGCCTGGATAGTTCTTTCGAAACTGCCAATTGAACGACCCCGGCAGATAGAACTGTTCATGGGTGGTGGACCATTGAGCTTCGGCCGAGACCGGAACGGTGCCCACCAGGCACAGCAGGCTGAGAATGAATCGTTTCATAATTGGATACTCTCTTGAAGTCACCGCGCTTCTATCCGCCGGGGAGCAGCGAACGAACTGCGAATGCGTGGGCCAATCCAAACGTCGCGAACCAGCTGCGATCATCGCCGCTTAGCTGCTTGCCGACGCCGGCGTCAATGTTGAAAGTCGGGGATAACTGTTTCCGGATGCCGACGGCTGCGTTCCACGCCGTTTTGCCTCCAGTATTTAGCGGTTTTCGCGCGAAGACTTCAGCGCCTATAAGCGTTGACTTGAGTGGAAAGGTGCGATCGACCGAAATTCCGGCCAGCCACCGCGACAGCTCCGCTCCGTGGCCGAGTTCTGTGACATTCGACGACGCCGTTTCATCATCAGCGTCGCCGAACGAGTATTGCCCGTTGATGTGGAACCGCGCCCAACGGAGCGTTCGTGTCGCTATTCCCTTTGCGCTGAACACCGGGGCGTCAGGAGCGAATCTCCCGACCGGGAGCAAAACATCACCGGCAATAGCCAGCGCAGGAATCGCTGTCTCGACGTTCAGGTTGTGAAGTAGTGAAACATCGAGGCCGGCCAGTCCGAAACGTTTTGAGCTGCCACTGGCGTCCACGTAGGCAAGGGGAGCACCAATCTCGAGCTGAGTGCGAGGCAGGATCCCGTAAGCGAGCTCGGGCTCTACGCCCCAGCTGTACACACCACCACGGCCTCGCTCGAGCCTCAGAGGAGCAAGCTGTAACTCAAAGGCGTACCGCTCGGTTGCCGAAGCGTCCTCGATAGTGAGCGGCCGGCCGGCGTCAGTGTTGTAGAAATCCGTTTGAGCATGTGCCGCCGTGGCGGCCATGAGGAAGGCGAAAGTCGAGCATCCAACTATACGTGCACTTTGCCTGGTGAACCGCGACACCCGCTTGTCGCTGGAGCTGCTGGTCATTTATCTGCCTCGAGAGGTATGCGAGGTGTTCGTGTCGCACATTTTATACCATATAAAATACACCGGCACAAACGCCAGGGTTACCCTGGCGCACCGTCGCTGGTCTTAGACATTTTACGCCATCTAAAACGACAGGCGTGAAATCTGCGTGATGGACGAGAGCGAACCGATGACCACGAGATAGTGATGGCCCAGCAACCAAAGAGCACAGCTTCGCCGGACACGATCCGACTCTCCGAGCGCGGCCTCCCTATGCTCCTGGGGGATCTTCAGGCGCGCGTTCTACGCGCAGCCTGGGAGCTTGGTCATGCCGCTTCGGCACGCCAGATTCATGAACGAGTTATCAAACAGCATCAGGTAGAGCTGCTGACAGTCATCACGGTGCTGAATAAGCTGGTGACGAAAGGCGTTCTGATCCGCGCCAAGCAGGAAGACGTTTTTCATTATACTGCGCGGCACAAGGAAGAAGAGTTCATGGCATCTGCCTCCCGGCGGGTAGTGGAAGGGGTGTTGTCCCTCGGCCATAAGGCAGTTGCTGCGTCGCTGGTTGACGTACTCGCGGAGCGAGATCCCGAGCAACTTGCCGAGCTTGGTCGTCTTATTCGCCGCCGGCTGAGCGAGAGTGAAGGCAAGTAATGCCGAGATCAGGTGTCGCATTTACTTCACCAGGACTGATTCGACGGGAGCATTCACACCGGCGTCTTCTGCTCCTCGCCCTGTCATCTCTTCTCCTTCTTTCGGTTCTGCCGACGGTCGGACATCACCTTCCGGGCGGGTTTGAAGAGCCGTTGGGCAGCATCGAACATATCGGTGCGTTTTGCGCAGCCGCTCTACGAATGCTGTTCAGTCCATTCCACTATCTGTTTCATGTCGCGCTTTCCGTTGGTTTCGCCTATGGAGTGTGGGATAGAGTAGCTGCTTGGCGTTCGCTGCGGCTGAGCATCCGTTCGATCCTTGGGGCCGCTCCTCGGGAGAAAACGCCGCTTTGGTATGCGGCTCGCCAGGTGGCAGTTGACGTAGATCGAATCGTTGTCGTGGATGGTTTGCCAAATCCGGCATTCACCGCTGGCTTGTTCCGACCCCGAATCTATGTCTCTTCGGATCTGGAGGGTCGTCTGAGGCAGATTGAGCTGGACTGCGTGATCGCGCACGAGGCGGCCCACGTAAGGCGGAGAGATCCGCTCAGACTCAGCATCTTTCGGTTTCTGAGCTGCCTGCTCTTCTGGATGCCAGGTCTCAGAGGATTGGCAGCCGACATTTCAGATGAGGCGGAAATTGAAGCCGACAACGCTGCAGGGCGCCGTGACCCACTCGCGCTGGCGTCGGCAATTCTTCAGTTGGCATCTGCTCCGACTTTGACACCTTCGGCCGTGGGCATCGCCGGGTTCAATCATCCGGATCTTCTCGATCGACGGATACGGCGCCTTGCGGGACAAGACACGCCATTGCCCAGCCGGGTCGGAAGGCGTGCGATTGTCTTCGCGAGTCTGGCGTTGGTGCTCGTTGTTTTTTCTGGTGTGGCTGCAGCTGAGCCCTCTGCACATCCTGCCTCAGCAGCAGGAGAGAATCACTGTAGCCATCATCACGGAAGCCTCTGGTCGCATCTTCGCTGCTCCTCACGCGATTGCCACGAAGGTGCTACCCACTGTCATCACGCTGACATGTCCGCCCAGCAAGGCCTGACCTACCCGCTTGCTTGAGAAGGCATTTGTTGTGACCAATTATTCTAGCGCCTTCAGGTACTGCTTCAGATCTGTCTTGGGCTCGGGATATTTCAGGTCGAGCCCCTCGAGTGTCTCGACAATTCGTTTTGCTATGAGGTAGTTGCGGGCTTTGTTGCTGTCGGAGGGAACGACGTACCACGGCGCCCACCTGGTGCTGCACTTCTTCAGAGCATCCGTGTAAGCGTCCGTGTAGTCGTCCCACAGATTTCGCTCGTCCAGATCTCCCGCCTTGAACTTCCAGTTCTTTGTCTCATCCTCCACGCGCTCGCGCAGTCTTTCCTTTTGTTCGTCGCGAGACACGTGCAGGAAGAACTTCAGGATGACCGTTCCGTTCTCGCTCAGCATCTGCTCGAAGTCATTGATCTGCTTGTAGCGTTTCGACCAGACGGGCTTCGGCACGAGATTGTGCACACGGACGACCAGGACATCTTCGTAATGTGACCGGTTGAACACACCGATCATTCCCTTTTCGGGCATGACCTGGTGAACGCGCCACAGATAATCGTGCCCCAGCTCCAGCGGCGTGGGAACCTTGAAAGAATTCACACGCACGCCACCCGGATTGAACGCACCCATCACCGTGCGCGCGACACCGTCTTTGCCGGAAGCATCGCGTCCCTGAAGGACAATAAGCAGAGAATGGTGACCATCGGCGTAAAATACATCCTGAAGCTCGGTCAGCTTCTTCAGCTGCTTCTCCAACTCACCCTTCAGCTCGTCACCCTTGGGAAGTTCCTTCGGCGCCGCAGCGTCCTTGTCGCGAAGCTCTATTCCATCGTGACCATCAACCGGATCGAGAAGCATTTGTTGTCTCGTGAGAGGTGACTCAGAAACCTACATGTCGAAAACTGAGATGATCTGGGAAAGGCCGTCAGAGTAATAATCCTCGATGCGTGATTCTTCTACAAACCCGTGGGTCAGGAGAAGAGCGCGAAACCGCATCACTACGGCGTCACCCGGTATTTCCGCGACGATCATCCGGGCACCTGCTGACGCGAGATCGCCTTTAAGGTGAAAAAGCAGCCGCTCGCCGATGCCGGCTCTTCGAGACCTCGGACCAACGAGAATCGAATAGATCATTCCGGTTCCGACAGTTCCGGCGACCATTCCGTACGCAGCAAGCCCGACGATTTCTCCGTCGCGTTCTGCGACGAGAGCACGATACTCGCCGTCAGGTTTTGCTACAGCGCTCACGAGAAATTCCGCGGTGCGCTCTATCCACCTGTTCTTCTCTTTTTCGTGCTCTACCAACGCAAGCGCGGCGGCAAGGTCATCCTCGCGCGCCGCGTGTATATCGAGCCTTTTGAGAGCAGGAGCAAGCACCGCCGTCACACTACCTTATAGATGCAGCGTTCGGCCAAGGACGCCCAGAGCGGCCTCTTTTACTGCCTCGGAAAGAGTCGGGTGAGAATGGACGGTAATCCCGATGTCCTCCGAGGAGCCACGGTACTCGAACGCCAGCACTACTTCCTGAATCAGGTCCGACGCATTGGCGCCGATGATGTGACAGCCGAGGATCTCGTCTGTGACGGCGTCAGCGATGAACTTCACGAAGCCGCTCGTCTCGGCCATCGTGCGCGCGCGGCCGTTGGCCGAGAACGGAAACTTCCCGACCTTGTACTGCTTGCCCGTCGCCTTCACCTCATGCTCCGCCAGTCCGACACTGGCGATCTCGGGCCAAGTGTAGACCACTGACGGCATCGACTTGTAGTCCATGTGCGCATGGTGTCCGGCGATGACTTCGGCCGCGACTACTCCTTCTTCTTCAGCCTTGTGCGCGAGAAGCTTTCCGCCAACTGCGTCGCCGATTGCGTACACGTTCGGAAGATTGGTGCGCATTTCAGAATCGACGACGATCTCACCGCGTTTTCCGACTGTCAGTCCGAGTGCGGCCGCATCAATTCCGGTCAGCGACGACTTACGTCCGACTGACACGAGCACGTAGTCGGCTTCCAGCGTTTCCTTCTTGCCATCCTTCTCGATCTCGACCTTTACGACACTTCCTTCCTGCGTCGCGCCGACGACCTTGGTGCCCGCGCGAATCTCCAGGCCCTGCTTTCTGAAGATCTTGTCGGCTTCCTTGATGACCTCTTCGTCGTTACCTGGCAGGATTGTCGGGAAAAGCTCGACGACGGTGACTCTCGCGCCGAGTCGGCGCCACACGGATCCGAGCTCGAGTCCGATCACGCCACCACCGATGACGATAAGGTGCTTCGGGACCCCGGGAATCTTGAGCGCGCCAATGTTCGACAGTACTCTCTCTTCATCGAACTGGAGGAACGGCAGCTCTATTGGAACGGACCCCGTCGCGATGATGACGTTCTTTGCCTGGTAGGTCGTCGTCGTTCCATCGTCAGCCGTGACGTCAACGATATTGCCTGTCTTCAATGTTCCGCGGCCCCTCGCCCACTCGACCTTGTTCTTCTTGAAAAGAAATTCGATTCCTTTCGTATTCTGAAGAACCACAGCGTCTTTTCTCTCGAGCATCGTCAGCAGATCGGCCGACACACCTTCGATCTTCACCCCGTGCTCAGCCGAGTGCAGCCGTGCCCACTCGTAATGCTCTGAAGAAGTGAGAAGTGCCTTCGACGGAATGCAGCCAACGTTCACGCACGTGCCGCCGAGTGTCTTGTCCATCTCGACGCAGACGGTTTTGAGGCCGAGCTGCGAGGCGCGTATGGCTGCGACATAACCGCCAGGACCGCCACCAATGATGACGACGTCAGCGGATTTGATATCAGTCATTTGAATTTCAGGAGATCAGCATTGTCGCCGGATCTTCGATCAGCTCCTTGATCCGGACGAGGAACAGCACTGCCTGCTGTCCGTCTACAATGCGGTGGTCATACGAAAGCGCTATGTACATCATCGGCCTGATCTCTACCTTCCCGTCAATCGCGACGGGCCGGTCCTGCGTCTTGTGCAGACCGAGGATGCCGACCTGTGGATAGTTGATGATGGGCGTAGAAACCAGCGAACCGAACACACCGCCGTTGGTGATCGTGAAAGTGCCGCCCGTCAGATCGTCCATCGACAGTTTTCCGTCACGTGCGCGCTTCGCGACGGCCGAGATGTCCTTGCTGATTTCCAGCATGCCTTTGCTGTGCGCGTCCTTGATATTTGGAACGACGAGTCCCGCTTCGGACGCGACAGCGATGCCCATGTTGACGTAGTGCCTGTAGACGACCGAGTCGCCGTCGATCTGCGCGTTCACGACAGGGAAGCTCTCGAGAGCCATGCATGCGGCTTTCACGAAGAACGGCATGAACGTCAGCCTGACGCCGTGCTCCTTCTCGACCTTTTCCTTCATGCGCTCGCGCAGCGCGTTCACGGCCGACATGTCGATCTCGTTGAACGTCGTGAGATGCGCGGTGTTGTGCTGTGACTGAAGAAGATTTTCGGCGATGCGCTTTCTGCGCGTCGACATCTTCTCGCGTGTTTCTCTCTCTCCGCTGGCTGCGAATGTTCGAGCAGGAGCAACCGCAGCTGCTGGGGCCGCCGGAGCTGTCGATTCCGGCTGAACAGGAGCCTTGGTTCCAGAAGCGATATGCTCGACGACGTCCGGCTTGCTGACCACTCCGCCGCGGCCCGTGCCTGCGACCGCGCCGATATCCACACCTGCGTCCGCGGCAACTTTTCGGGCTGCCGGAGACGACTTCGCGTCTGAAGCAGGTGCTGCACTCGGCGCAGCCTTCGGCGCCGCTGGCTGCGCTGGGGCCGGAGCCGGAGAGGAGGCCGGCGCAGCCGCAGGGGCCGCAGCGGCCTCAACTTTGGCAGGAGCCGCCGCCGCAGTCGCGGTCTCGTCGATCTCGCCAATGAGCTGATCAACCTTCACGACGTCGCCTTCCGCCACCGATTGCGCGGTAAGAACCCCGGCCTTGGGAGCCGGAACCTCTACCGTGATCTTGTCTGTCTCGAGCTCGACGATGGTATCGCCAGCCGCAACCGCGTCGCCGGTCTTCTTGAGCCATCGCGACACGGTGGCTTCGACAATCGACTCACCGAGCGGTGGTACCTTGATGGATAGCATTACAATAGAAGCGAAATGAGGACCTACTCCGTATCTTCAGCCTTCCCCGCCTGTTCCGGCGGTCGAAACTCAATATAACGCTCGGGGTTTTCGTTGCGAGCACTCACCATCTCCGCCAACGGCGGAACAGACAAGCTCGAATTCCGAACTGACGTCGCCGAGCCTGAAGTAACGCCGGGATCTGTTCGCGTTCGCATCAAGGCGGCCGCTCTCAATCAGCTGGACATCTTCATGCTCCGCGGGTTGCCAGGTGTGACCCTGGAAGCGCCCTGGATCATGGGAGCCGACGGCGCCGGGGTCGTCGACAAGGTCGGCGCTGGAGTGACCAGCGTCGTCGTCGGTGACACCGTTGTCATCAACCCCGGCATAAGCGACGGAACCTGCGAATTCTGCCTGAATGGCGAGCAATCTGAATGCGTCCAGTTTCGACTGCTTGGTGAGCATCTCCCGGGGACTTTGGCTGAGTACGTTGTCGTGCCCGAGCGTAACGTCGGAAGGATTCCGGAGAGCACCTCCATGGAGATTGCCGCCGCCTATTCGCTCGCCACTCTCACGGCGTGGCGGATGGTGCATACGCGAGCCAAAGTCACCGCCGATGATCAGGTATTGATCTGGGGAATCGGAGGCGGGGTGGCTCAGGCCGCGCTTCGAATCTGTAAGCAGCTCGGTGCGAAGGTCTGGGTGACGTCCGGAAGCGACGAAAAGCTCGAAAAAGCGCGCCAGCTTGGAGCGGACGAAGTTCTTAATCATCGGACGATGAACGTCGGCAAAGAGATTCGCTCGCGAACGGAAAAGCGGGGAGTCAGCGTCGTCCTGGACAGCGTCGGACAGGCAACCTGGAGCGGCTCGCTCGCAGCCCTTGGCCGCGCCGGACGTCTCGTGACCTGCGGAGGGACGTCGGGTCCGATCGTTGAGACTGATGTGCGCCGGCTATTCTGGAATCAGTGGACAATCATGGGCTCGACGATGGGAAATCATTCCGAATTCGACGCCGTCGTCAACGAATTCAATGAAGGGCGCCTGCAGCCTGTTGTCGATTCGGTGTACGAGCTTGAAAACGGGAGGGCCGCTTTCGAGAGAATGGCGGCAGGCGAACAGTTCGGAAAGATCGTCATCAGGGTTTCCGAATGACTGAGTTGGCCCAGTACACCCCCGCGGAATTGAAACAAATGCGGGAGGTTTTCGTGAAGGGGACTATGCCCGAGTGTCCGCGGTGTCACGTCCATATGACCGAACGTCCAATCGGCGGGGGCTCGTTCGGGCTGGGCTATGCCCGGAAACGGGAGTGGCTGATCTGTCCCGGCTGCCGGCGCAGCGCGATCTACGACATCAAGCGCGGAACGCGTAATTAGGCCAGCGAAGACCCCGCGCCGTTGCTATTCTTAAGCTTGTAATTCCGCACCTCATTCCAGAGTAAAAACGTGGGCGACACCACACAGACTTTCGGCGACCGTCTTCAGGAAAGCTTCTCACAGCTCTACCAGTACGTTCCTGCGCTGGTAGGGGCGCTGGTAATTCTTTTCGCCGGCTACCTGCTGGCGCGTCTCTTTGAGAAGGGGACGGAGAAAATCCTGCGCCGGGTGCGCTTCAACCAGCTGCTCGAGCGCGGCGGTGTGATGGACGCGATGGATCGCGCGGGATCGCACCTGAATCCGACTCGCATCGCATCGAATCTCGTTTTCTGGTTCGTGATGTTCACGGTGATGCTGGTTGCCGCAAATGCGCTGGGACTCAATTCCCTCGCGAATGTGTTCAGCGAGCTTGTCAGCTACATCCCGAGCGTAATCGCGGCGATTGTGATCATCATCGTTGGAATCGTGCTGGGCGGATTCGTTGGCGGCCTTATCATGGCTAGCGCCGGTGGACTGCATGGTGGGCCGACGCTTTCTCGCGTCGGCAAGGGCGGGGTAATCGTCCTCGCGGTCTTCATGGCCCTTCAGGAGCTTGGCGTCGCGAGCGAGATCGTCACGACAGCGTTCGCGATCCTCTTCGGTGCAATAGCTCTTGCGATTGCGCTCTCCTTTGGACTCGGCAACAGGGATCTTGCCGGCGAAGTGACGCGCGAGTGGTACAACCGCTACCGTGCTGAGAGAGAAGCAATCGACAAGGACAACGCGCAGCTCGATCTCGAGGATGAAGCTGAGGCGGCTGGGTACCGCGGGCCGTCGCACTGAGACCGAGACTCAGAACTCTGTAGTCTTCAGTTAGCTGTTGGCTGGGTTTGTACCGCTTTGATTGCAGCCTCAATCGCCCGAGCATCCGATTTCCGCAGCCCAAAGATCTGAATCGGCTGCGACCCGCCAGATGACTCGATCGTAATCGACGAGAACATCACCCCATGCTGCGCCCGCACCGACGAGATATGATCGACATTGATCGTCTCCTCAGTTGACCCGAACCAGCGGCGCTTTCGGTACGTGATCTGGTGACCCTCGACGTCGAGCAACGTCCGAAAGATCCGATTGCCTGATGTAAGCCTGCTGGACCTGTAAACCATGGCTCTAAGGTCGTGCCTCCCGTGGGTGCAGGCAAGAGACGGATGTTGTGACGCTGCATGGCCTTGCACCGTCCTTGAAACGCGACCGCAACACGATTCGAATCGCCTGTTGCCGCCGTAGCCCGCTTCCAAGGTACCAGAGGTAACCGCGCCGAGTGATTGATAAGCAAGCAGTCGACGGTCAGATGGATGAGGGTGCCGGCGATCTGCTTCGTAAGCAGATCGTGCGCGCCGCGACCACGCTATTTGCGGTCGCTGCTTTCGCGCTGGTCGCGATCGCCGCGACAATCGGTGGCGCATACTACGCTCGCGAACGGACAATCAATGTCGTTGACACGAGCCGCGAGATCGCCCGGCTTGCGAGGACAGGATATGCCCTGACCGTCGAGCGCGAGCTCGCACTCCTCGGTGAAGCGCCGGAGAGGTCCTCGCCAGCCGTCGCGGCAAGGCCCGAACAAAGGTTGCTCGCAACGCTCGACTCTCTGCGCAAAGCGTCAGGAAACACCGCCGAGCGCCTCAATCACATCACTGCGATACAGAACGCCCAGATGCGCTGGAGCGAAAGCATCGCGCGCGGCGGCATTGCACGGACAAAAGAGCGTGACGGCGAAAGAACCTGGTTCGACATTCTTCGGACACGGCTTGCGGTTCTGGTTCTTGCCGAAGACGTGCGATATGCCGTAAGCCAGGGTGACGAACGGATCGTAACGGCGCTCACCACCGCGGCCGTGTTCGCGGAGCTGCTGATCCTGCTCATTGTTTTCAGTCGACTCAGTCGTCGCCTGGTTGCGCAGGCAACCGAAGCGATGGAACAGTCGAACAGGCTTCAGTCTCAATCGAACCGGCTACAGACCCAAACTGAAGAACTCGAGAGCTCCAACGCCGAGCTGGCCGTCGCGATCGACGCGGCTGACCGCGCGCGGGTCATTGCGGAAGAAGCAGCGGCAGAACAGGCCGCGCTGTTCAACGCGATTCCTGAGATTTTCTTCATCCTCGACCGCGAAGGCCGCTACCACAAAGTCTCGCCAACCGACGATCCTCAGCTTGCAGGTCCGCGCGACGAACTCATTGGCCAGCGCGTACACGAGGTCCTCCCCGCGCCGGTCGCTGCGCTCGCACTTCAATCGATATCGAGAGCACTCGACACGAACACCCGTGTCGATGTTGAATATCCGCTGGACGTCAACGGAAAAACAATCTGGTTTGCTGGAACGGTCGCGCCGCTCAATGGGGACAGAGTACTCTGGGTTGTCAGGGATATCAGCGACGCACGAGGCGCGGCCGAGGCGCTGAAGGAGAGCGAGGCGCGCTTCAGAAACCTCGTCGAGCATTCGCCGCAGGCAGTTGCTCTTCATGCTGAAGGCCGGTTGCTCTACGCAAACCCGACATGCGCAACACTCCTCGGTTACACGGATCCCGACAAACTCCTCGGCGCTCCGCTTCTCCGATTCATTACGAGTGAAACCGCACCGCGTCTGCTTGACAGCCTGGCACTGCTGGGACGCACCACAACGCGAGCGTTGACCGCCGAATGCCAGTTCCAGAAGACCGGCGACGCGCGACTGCTAACGGTGGAAGTCACATCGGTACCGGTGAGCTACAACGGCCGCGCCGGTGTACTCTCGATTCTTCATGACGTAACCGAGCGAAAACAACTCGAAGAACAGCTCGCTCACCAGGCATTCCACGACCCGTTGACGAACCTCGCCAACCGCGTGCTGTTCAAGGATCGTGTCGAGCATGCCCTTCAGCGAACCGCCGGTGGAACGGCGTCCCCCGCAGTGTTGTTCATCGATCTCGACAACTTCAAGGCAGTCAACGACAGCCTCGGACACTCGGCCGGTGACTGGCTTCTCATCGAAGTCGCATCGCGATTGACCGCGTGTCTCAGGCCTGCCGATACCGTCGCACGACTCGGCGGCGATGAGTTCGCCGTTCTGCTCGACGATGAGCTTGCCACACCAATGCAGGTTGCAGACGGCATTCTCCGGTCGTTCATGGAGCCGTTCACTGTTCAGGGAACCGACATCGTTGTCACGATGAGCATCGGCATCGCCACGATGCTTCCGCATCAGGGAGCGGATGAAGTTCTTCGCAATGCCGATCTCGCACTGTACCGCGCCAAGGCCGATGGAAAAGCCTGCGCAGCGACCTTCGAGCCCGAGATGCACGTCGCCGCCCGACGACGACTCGAGCTCGAGACGGAGTTGCGCCGTGCAATCAACGGGGAAGGCGAGACGGGCAATCTCGTTCTCTTCTATCAGCCAATCTCGCGCCTCTCCACCGGTCGCATGTTCGGGTTCGAGGCGCTCGTACGCTGGCAGCATCCGGAACGCGGCCTGCTCGAGCCACTCGATTTCATCTCGCTCGCCGAGGAGACGGGCCTGATAGTTCCGCTCGGCCGCTGGGTCGTCCAGGAAGCATGTCGCCAGACTCGCGAGTGGCAGCTCCGCTACAACCAGGTTCTGCGCGGAACGGGGATGTCCCTGATGGTCGGAGTGAATCTCTCTGGCCGCCACCTTTCGCATCCGGGGGTTGTTCATGACGTATCGCAGGCCTTGAGCGAATCCGGCCTGACACCAAGTCACCTCGTGCTCGAAATGACCGAGAGCATGCTCGTTCACGACAACCGGGCCACGCTCGAGCGCCTTCACGCGCTGAAGAGTCTGGGAGTTCGTTTGTCGATCGACGATTTCGGAACCGGGTACTCGTCGCTCGCATACCTCGAGCGTTTCCCGGTGGACAGCCTCAAGATGGACCGCTCCTTTATCGAAGGACTCGGTGCCGAGAACACGAAATCCCCGCTCGCCGAAGCCGTTATTGGACTCGGCCGAATTCTCGGGCTCAGGGTGGTAGCTGAGGGAATCGAGACGAAGCAGCAGTGGGAGCGACTGCGAGCCCTCGGGTGTGCCCTGGGCCAGGGATACCACATTTCGTATCCGCTGCCACCCTTCGAATTCGAACATCTCGTCGAGACCTCAGCCACGGCCGCCAGGGGGCTTCCGAGCGCCCGTTTCCCCTTGTCGGCGAACGAGCCCCGAAGCTCACCTCTAAGTCCTATACTGGCAACAGGTTAGCGATAGCGGTTCCGGTTGCGAAAAGACCCCCAAAAACGTATATTTGAGGGTTGCCTCCCCTACCTTCCGCAGCCCTTAGAAAAGCCCAATGACCGCGCCCAACAACCGCGAGCGTATCCTCCCGCGCCTCATTCACGAAGAGGTGAAGGAATCGTTCATCAATTACTCGATGAGCGTCATCGTTTCGCGAGCCCTGCCGGACGTTCGCGACGGCCTCAAACCCGTTCACCGCCGGGTGCTCTATGCGATGAACGAGCTCGGACTGGTTCCGGGTCGTCCATACAAGAAGTCAGCGACCGTCGTCGGAGACGTGCTCGGCAAGTACCATCCGCATGGCGATCAATCGGTGTATGACGCGCTCGTGCGAATGGTTCAGGACTTCTCGCTGCGATATCCGCTCGTTGACGGCCAGGGAAATTTCGGAAGCGTTGACGGCGATCCGGCTGCGGCGTATCGGTACACAGAATCGCGCCTGACGCGAATCGCGATGGAGATGCTGGCCGACATCGACAAGAACACCGTCGATTACGCGCCGAACTTCGACGACCGCTTGATGGAGCCGAAGGTTCTTCCATCCGCAGTGCCGAATCTCCTCATTAACGGATCATCGGGCATCGCGGTTGGAATGGCGACGAACATCCCGCCGCACAACATCAATGAAGTCGTGACAGCTGTAATCGGGCTGATCGACAACCCTGATATGGAAGTCGCAGACCTGCGAAAGATCATCAAGGGCCCCGATTTCCCCACCGGCGGCTACATCTACGGCCGCGCGGGCATCAAGGATTATCAGGAGACAGGCCGCGGCCGCATCGTGATGCGCGCCCGTGCCGTCATCGAAGAGAAGGAAAGCTCCAACAAGTCGCAGATCGTCATCAACGAGCTGCCGTACCAGGTCAACAAGTCAAAGCTCGTCGCCGACATCGCCGACCTCGTTCGCGACAAGAAGCTCGAAGGCATCTCCGACCTGCGCGATGAATCCGACAAGGACGGAATGCGCGTCGTTATCGAGCTCAAGCGTGACGCTATTCCGCGCGTCGTTCTGAATGGCTTGTACAAGCACACGACGATGCAGTCCACCTTCGGCGTGATCATGCTCGCCCTCGTTCCTGACTCGGGAACCGGCCAGCTCGTTCCGAAGATCATGCCGCTGAAGGAAGTGCTTCAGCACTACATCGCGCATCGCCACGAAGTCGTAGTTCGTCGTACCCAGTACGACCTCGACAAGGCGCTCGAGCGGGAACACATCCTCGAAGGGCTCAAGATCGCCGTCGACAACATCGACGCTGTCATCAAGCTCATCCGCGCGGCAGAAGACACTCCGACCGCGAGCGCGCAGCTCCAGAAGCGATTCAAGCTCAGTGAACGCCAGGCCGAGGCGATTCTCAATATGCGTCTCGCCAAGCTCACCGGGCTCGAGATCGAGAAGCTTGAGGCTGAGCTCAAGGAAGTCCGCGCGTTCGTCAAAGAGATGCGCGATATCCTCGCTTCGCGTCCGCGTCGCATGAGCATCATCCGTGAAGAGCTCCTCGATGTCCTCAAGCGCTTCGGCGACGAACGGCGCTCGGAAATCACCAGCGACGAAGGTGAATTCACGATCGAGGACCTGATCGCCGAAGAAGACATGGTGATCACGATCTCGCACTCGGGTTACATCAAGCGCACGTCGGTTTCGACGTATCGCAAGCAGCGCCGGGGGGGCCGAGGCCTGAGCGGCCAGACGCTCAAGGACGAAGACTTTATCGAAAAGCTCTTCATCGGGTCGACGCACGATTACATCCTGTGCTTCACCGACGATGGACGCTGCTTCTGGCTCAAGGTCCACGAAATTCCGCAGGCCGGCCGCGCGACCAAGGGCAAGCCGATCGTCAACCTGATCAACGTTTCGCCGGAGACGCAGGTGAAGGCGATGGTTCCCGTGAGAGAGTTCACGGATACGCAGTTCCTCCTCTTCTGCACGAAGAAGGGAACGGTCAAGAAGAGCGCGCTCTCGCAGTACTCGAACGTCCGCACTACGGGAATCAAGGCGATCAAGATCGAGCCGGGCGATGAGCTGATCGACGTTCAGGTCACGAGCGGCACGAACGACATCGTTCTGGCCACCAAGCACGGGCTGTCGGTGAGATTCCACGAGCAGGATGTTCGCGAGATGGGTCGCGATACCACCGGCGTGAAGGGAATCGAGCTCAAGCCCGAAGACAGCCTGGTCGGAATGGTCGTCATCAAGCGCGAGGCGACGATCCTGGTGGTTACCGAGCGCGGCCTCGGCAAATGCTCGCACATCGACGATTACCGGGTCCAGAAGCGTGGCGGGAAGGGAATTATCACCGTAAACCGCACCGAGAAGACCGGTAATGTGGTTGGGGTCATGGAGGTCCTGCCCGAGGACGAAATCATGCTGATTACCCGAAATGGAGTGATCATCCGGTCGTCCGTGGCCCAGATCCGTGTAACGGGACGTATCGCTCAGGGGGTCAGACTCGTCAATCTGGATGACGGAGACATTCTGACTGCCGTTGCACGGGTAATCCCTGAGGATGACGAAGGGGATGTCGTGGGTGACGACTCCGTAGTTGGCACAGGCGACGATCAGCCGGACGAGCCTGGCGAGGAGTAGTGGGCAACCCCTAGAGGTAATCTGGATTGGAAGAAGACCACGGAAGCGAAGTGCAGGCGCTGCGTTCGGCTCTCCGGAAGGCGGAGGCCGAGCTCCAGCAAGTTCGTGAGGAACATGAATCGCGAAAGCACCTCGTGGACATTCTTCACGAGGTCATGGGAAATCTCCCGACCGAGGAGATTTTCCACCTCGTCGCGAGGCGTCTTGCTCGTGCCCTGAATCTCTCTCACGCCTCCGTGATCATCGCCAAACCGGGGGCAGCGACAGGCGTCGTCGCAACTGCGTTCGAGCAGCCGTACCTTCACAACCTCGAGATCGAGCTCGACAAGTATCCCGAAGTTATTTCGGCGCTGCACGGCCAGATACCAGTTCTGATTCCCGACCTGATGTACTGCCCGCTTTACGCGCCATTGCGCGAGAAGTGGATCAGGGAAGGAACGCAGGTGAAGATCAGGTCTGTGATGGCGCTCCCGTTTCCGCTGGACGATGACAACTGGGGAGTTTTTCTACTGAGGCGAACGATCGACACGCCGAAGTTCGAAGCGGCGGATGTTGAGTTTGCTACAACCGTTTTGCGCGGCGGTGTCTCAGCTATCCAGCGCGCGCACGCGATCGAGACCACTCGTGCTGACAACCATCGCCTCGAGGCGCTGGCTCAGACCGATCCGCTCACACAGCTCGCCAACCGACGTGCTCTCACCGTGAGGCTGGTCACCGAGATGGAGCGTGTCCGGCGGTACAACGCGCCGCTGACGATGCTTCTTCTGGATCTCGATCACTTCAAGCTCGTGAATGACACGTACGGGCATCTCACTGGCGATGATGTTCTGTTCGGACTGGCGACGCTGCTTCAGCGGGCAGTGAGAACCGTGGACACCGTCGCCCGATACGGTGGTGAGGAGTTCGTGATCGTGCTTCCCGAAACCGGCAATCAGGGAGCGGTTGCATTTGCCGAGCGAATCAGGGACAGGATCGCGCTGCACCGATTCAAGGTGGCGGGTAACCGCGAGATTCACATCACGGCGAGCATCGGTGTTGCGACTTATCCGGCGCCCGGACTTGAGACGGCCGAAGATTTGTTCAGGGCTGCTGACGCGGCTCTCTATCGTGCCAAGGGAAGCGGGCGTAATCTAGTCTGCACCTGAAGTAACGAGGCGCGACAAACCGCGCCGTCCCGAATAACGCGCAGACATCATGAAGATCAGATATCAGTTCCTTGCGGCGGCAGTGCCTGCACTCGCCTGTGTCGATTCGTCGAGTCGGACCGGTACATCAGACACGACATCGACGCCACGACAGGCTCCGGTTGTGACATCGGTGACCGTCAACCACGGCACGTACGGGATGTCGTCGAAGCTCAAGTGGCTCATTTCGTCCGACGGCTCTGCAATCATTGCAGTTGTCGATCCAGTGGGAGTAGAGAACGAGCCGATACCAAACGCGTTTTTCTATGGAAGCGAAAGCCGGAATTTCCAAACGCGAATGGACAGCGTGTGGGATGTCGCGCCTTCGCCTGACTGGGGTTCGATAGCGTTCTCGCGTGCGCGCACGCTGACGAACGGAGAGGCAGACTCGATTCCATCATCGATGTGGCAGGACCTTGCCCGGCGAACTGGAATGGATACGACGACTCTGCGAACGGGGTCTTTCCCGACCAGCGGAATGAGCTATGCTCGTGGCGTTGCTCAGCCTGGCATAATCCAGATACCTGCTGACACGCGCTCAGCCGGCGCCACAGACGCAGCGGCCGCAAAGATGTATCCCGTTGCGCTAGGCTGGCACGTGCGGTGGACGCCTGACGGTGCTACCGTCGCACTGGGAAACAGTCCGGCGAAAGCGCAGGACAACGAAGAGTCAGCGACCTGGGCCGCGCTCGATCCGAAGACGGGTGCGTTTCATGGGACTCTTCCGGCGGAGGCCAAGCTCCTCGTTCCGCGGTGGACGAATGGTCCGGTCCTCGACATCTCAACGCCGGTCGATATGCAAGGTTCTCCGGCAATCCGGATCATGACAGGTTCACGCGCGATGTCGATCGAAAGCGTGAATGGTGTTATCACTGCGCGCGAGATCGGGGCCGCGACTGATTCAACAGCGCGCATGTATACTATCGGTTCGGGGAAAGCGCTCGCCGCAACCAAGGGTGGTCGGTACATCCTCGCGCTGGCGCCGCGCGCTCGGCCCGTCGCGAATGAGATTCCTGTAGAGCCGGTGGTTTATGTAGTCGGCTGGTAAGCGTGTGGCGTGTATCGTGTGGCCTATCTGCCGAGTCGTTGAAGTTCCACAAGCAGACACCGATCCTGCACGACATCGATTCCAGCGCGAGCGAGTTTTTCAGCGGCGGAGTCATTTCGAATCCCGAGCTGAAACCAGACTGACTTTGGTTTTTTTGCGATGATGTCGTCCAGATGTGGCGGGATATCACCCGGCCTGCGGAAAACATTGACCATGTCCACGTCGCCAGGAATCGCCGCGACGGTTCTGTAAACCGGCTCGCCGAGTATTTCCTTCGCATCCGGATAAAAAACCGGAACTGGCACAATCTCGTAGCCCGAACTTTGCGCGTACTCCGGCACATAAAACGCCGGCCTGTCCGCTTCCATCTTGATACCGAGAACCGCGATCCGATGCGTATCCTCGATTACGCGACTGATTCCCGCACTCGTCGCAATCAGATGTTCGCGCCAGCTCGAATCCCCGCCGATTGTTGTTGTCATAGGCGATTGAGTCTGCAACGAACGCGCCCGGGGTGACAACGCTCCGTGAGTCCCGATAGATTTCCCTCTGTAACTCATGTAATAACGGAGATTCACAGATGCGAATGCTGGTACTTGGAGCGGGGCTGCAAGGCTCCGCTTGTGCTTATGACCTGCTTCAGAACGAAGAAGTCACCCGGGTGAGGCTCGCCGACATCGATGTCGGCCACGTTGCCCATTTCCTCGCCCCGTACTCCGGCGAACGCCTCATCCCGACTCCCGTCGATGTCCGTGACAAGGACGCCATTCGCGCGCTGATGCGTGAATCTGACGCAGTGATGAGCGCTATTCCGTACTACTTCAATCTCGAGCTGGCGACGCTCGCCGTGGAATGCGGCGTCCACTTCTGCGACCTTGGCGGAAACACCGACATCGTCTTCGATCAGAAGAAGCTCGATGCCGAAGCCAGCGCGAAGGGTATCACCATCGTTCCTGACTGCGGCCTCGCGCCGGGGATGGTGAACATCCTCGCCCAGCGCGGCATCGATCAGCTGGACAAGGCAGATGAAGTAAAGATCTTCGTTGGCGGATTGCCGCAGCACCCCGAACCGCCGCTCAATTACCAGATCGTTTATTCACTCGAGGGCGTTCTCGATTACTACACGACGCTGTCGTGGGTAGTGAGAAATGGACAGCGCGAGCAGGTGAAAGCGTTGTCGGAGCGTGAGCCAGTTCACTTCGATACGCCTGTCGGCGAGCTCGAGGCATTCCACACCGCCGGCGGCTTGTCGACGATGGCATTCCGGTACGAAGGCAAGATCCCGACAATGGAGTACAAGACACTTCGTTATCCCGGCCACGCGGCGATCATGGAAGCAATCCGCGATCTCGGACTACTCGAGCAGGAACCGATCGACGTAAAGGGAGTGCGGGTTTCTCCGCGCGATGTGGCGATCGCTTCGATGGGTCCGCGTCTCACAAAGCCGAAAAGTCAGGATCTCGTTGCGCTTCGCGTCACGGTGAAAGGGCAGAAGGACGGAAAGGACAAAGCGGTCAACTTCGAGCTGATCGATCGTTACGACGAAGAGCGCGGCATCAGCGCCATGATGCGGACAACTGGCTATTCGCTTTCAATCACCGGCCAGATGCAGGTGCGCGGGGAGGTGAAGCCCGCTGGAGTTCACACGCCGGATGAATGCATTCCGGCGGAGAAGTACATTGCCGAGCTTGCCAAGCGTGGCGTCGTTATCCGGGAAAGCTGAACGGCACCTTTTCGCTGGGTAGTCACCTATCTCGCAAAATTAGCGAGCGTCGTCCCCATGACATCGATCATCGACTTCGCCGTCCAGCGATCAGCGCCGTTGTAGATGAACGCGAAGGCGATCACCTCTCCGTTTAAGGCAGTGACGTAACCACCAAGCCCGATGACATCGTTGGTAGTTCCGGTCTTGGCGTGAAGGTTACCCTGCGCCGCGCCGCCCTTCATTCTCCGCTTCATCAGCTCCGACTCGCCAGCCACCGGCAGCGAAGCATGGAACCACGGCCCCCAGCTGGCCTTGTGAGCGTACGACAGCATCTGCACCATCTCGCGAGGCGTCACACGATCGAGAGTCGACAACCCGCTGCCATCAGCAACCTGAAGCGTTGTCGTATCGGCTCCAACCTTCGTTGCAAAGAAGTTTCGCATCAGCGCCTGCCCGTTTGCCGCCGTGCCCTGCTTGTCATGCCGCGGACCTCTCGCAGCATTTCGCATCAGTTCTTCCGCGAAGTGATTGATGCTCTCGCGATTCATCGCCGAGACAATCCTGTCGAGAGTCGGCGACTGAATGCTCGCGATCTTCGCCGCATTCGCCGGTGTAGTGGCAAGGCGGACATTGCCGTCAACTGCGATTCCCTTCGCAACGAGCGCAGCCTTCAACGCGCCCGTCGCAAAAGTCGCGGGATCCTCCACGACATACTCGTATCGCCGCGGAGGAGAATTCCTTCCAATGCTCCCCGAGACGACAATAGTACTGCCCTGACGCCGAACGGAGAGTCTCGCGCCACCGCCTGCAACCGTTCGCACGTTGCTCACGAGCGGAAACGCGGTGGTTGCCGGCTCGAGCTTCACCCCACCAGGCGTAACCGTCACCCACACCAGATTCTCGTTCAACGAGAGTCCCGACACGCGAGCCGCATAACCCGCCTGGAGATACCTGCTCAGCCATCCATCAGGAATTCGCTGATCGTCGAACGCCGACGCGTCTCCAATCACATCGCCCGTCACTCTCTTGATTCCGCGAGTCGCGAGCTGATCGGCCAGATAATTCATCGGAGCACTCGGGCCGCCCGGCAGATACCGCCCAGACAACGATGGATCCCCGTCCCCGCGCAGGTACAGATTCCCGGAAAGCGTCCCGTCGGCGCCAAGATTGCCGTCGTGAAGCACGTCGGTGCTGAATCGATAAGATGGACCAAGACGCTCGAACGCTACGGCACTCGTCAGCATCTTCATCGTGGAAGCGGGCATCAACGGCCTTCCGGCATTCGTTGAAAAAAGGGTATCACCACGCGTGAGCGAAATCGCCATGATACCGAACTGGCCGCTGCGAATGCGGCCGGCCATCGACGTCATGTCTGACATCAGCGATGCCACAGTGCGCGGCGCGGTCGAGCTGACCGCCGGCACTTTCGGAGCATTCTTCGCTCTTTTTGCTTTGGCGGAAGCAGCTTTCCTGGCCGCTGCCCGTCGTCGGGCAGCCGCAGAGATCGTGGTTTTCTTTTTCGTACGCGTCTGTGATGGAAGGGGTGCAGCGGCCACAGATGCGAGGAGAATTACTGCCAGAATGCGAAGCTTTCGATACAGCATTGATTTCGGTTGACCGTTGTGCGCAGCGAGGTGACGGGATTCTATACCACAAACGCGAATTTCACACCACACCCGGCGCGGAATCGGCTGGACCCGCAGGTGCGGCCTTCACGCCTAGGCAAACATCCCGACTTGGGATAACTTCCCGCTACCGACACCACTTGAGGATGATCGATGGCTGAGCGGCACAATTCCATTCGTGAGGGAGTTTACGCCGGATTTATCGGAGCCACGGCGATCGCGGTGTGGTTCGCGATAATCGACATCGTCGCAGGCCTGCCATTCCATACCCCGGACATTCTGGGCGCGGGCCTGGTCAGCATCCTTGGCAAGCCGCCGATGATGCCCGACACCGTCGCATTTCACGTCTTCATTTACACGGTGTTTCACTACGCCGCGTTTGCGCTGGTCGGCATCATCATGGCGAAGATCGTTCACCAATCGGCCAGAACCCCGGCGATCCTCGCCGGATTTCTCATCGCCTTTGTCGCTTTCGAGCTCGGTGCGATCGGCCTGACGACATTGCTCACCGAATCACGGCTCGGAGGGATGGCGTGGTACCAGATATTTATCGCCAACTTGCTTGCTGCCGGCGGAATGTTCTGGTACATGTGGCGCTCGCACCCGAACCTCAGGGGCGACATCGACAGGGCATTGACTGGAACTGACGATCATCAGGTCGGCTCTACGCCGCCCGGAACGTCCAGCCGCTAAACGGCCCGAGGCTTCCAGTCAACCTGAGCGCCAGCGGAGTTGTCCTCCCCGCTGGCTGACCACTTGAAGAACACGACAGTCATGATGATCGCGAAGATCAATCCGCCAGGCACCCACATGATCAGGCCGCCGAGCATCTGATCCTCCATCGGCGACAGCGGAAGTATTCGCGGCGCCGCAGAATATGCCGGATACAGGATGTGATCGGCCATCGTGATGTAGACGGCCACGATCGACATTGGAATGCTCATCAGAAAGCAGTAGAGAATCTGGCCGGGATACGGCAGACGGGGCAGCTCGGGTAGCTGGCTCGTGAGCGGCCACCACATCAGCACCGCCGCTGCCATGAAAAGCAGGTGCTCGACGATGTGAATGCTGTGGTTCGCCATCGCCGAGTTGTAAAAAAACGGCAGGTGCCACACCGCAATCGTCAGGTTGAAAATGACGAAACACCACAGGGGCTTGGTGATCTTTCGTCCAACAGGTCCAAGTACCCTGTTACGAAGCAACGGACGGAGCATCCATCCAGGCACACCTGCAATCATCAGCGGCGGCATCGCCAGCGTGAGGATGAGGTGTTGCACCATGTGCGCACTGAATAGATAGTCATCACTCAAGTCATGCAGCGGCCCGTTGAGCGAGGCGAAAATGAGAAAGAGCGCGGAGAAGAATGAAATCTTCCGTGCTCCCGTGACACTCTCTCCTTGCCCTGCCTGTTTTGAACGCCAGAGGTAAATGGCGCCGAGTGCCCCGAGGCCGATGACGGTGCTGGGATGTATTGACCATTTCAGCCAGCTCATCTGGCCAAACGGGTGCAACAGCGCCAGCACCATCATGATGCGCTACTTGCCGGGGCCGAACCGCGCTACGAGCTGTCCGAAAAGGAAGAGCAGGGCGATGAGCGTGGAGCCGGCGATGAAAAGCGGACCCGTGAACAACGCACGGAACAGCTTGTGGTCGTACTTGAGGTGCATGTAGAACGCGACGACGATAAAGAACTTCACCGCCGACATGATGAGCAACAAAGGCACGAAGGCGCGCGAGGCGACAAAGGAGGGGATGTAGTACGCCCACACTTCTGCAACAGTGATGAGCGTCAGGATAAGAGCGACCTTCCAGTATGTCGGCCAACCTGGATGGTGCGTCTCTTCGGCGTGAGCTACGTCGTGCGGCGCCGAATCCGAATGAGCTGTGTGATTATCCATCGTCGCCTACTTGATCAGGTAAACAAGCGTGAAGATCGCGATCCAGACGACGTCGACGAAGTGCCAGTACAACGCGGCGATGTCGACGTTGAGCGCATCCTTGGGTCCAAGTCCCCGACGATAGTCGATCGCGAGGAGGGTCAGCAGCCAGATCACGCCTGCCGTAACGTGCGCTCCGTGAAATCCCGTGAGCGTGAAGAACGATGATCCGAAAAGATTCGTGCGGATCGTCAGTCCTTCATGAACAAACGATGTGAACTCGAATGCCTGAAAACCGAGGAACGTCGTGCCGAGAAGCGCGGTCATCCAGAGCCACAGCTTTGACGACCCAAGGATTCTTTCGCCAGTCGTGCGCTTCGGCAACTCCTTGTTCTGGACCGCTGCAAGCGCCAGCACCATCGCCAGCGACGACATCAGAAGAACGAATGTCGATGCCGAAGTGACGGGGATGTTGAGAATTGGATTGAAATGCTCGCCAGCGGAGTTCGTCCAGGCCTCATGCGGATATGGCCCGACAAGGCTGCGACCTTTGTAGATGAGGTAGGTCGAGATGAGCGAGACGAAGAGCATGCACTCGGACCCGATGAAGGCCCAGATCGCAATCTTTCGGCTGTCGAGACCGGTGGCAGTGTAGTGACCTGCGGTTGGTGCTGACATGATTTAGTGGTGCTCCGGCTCGAGCGGGCTCAGGAGCCAGCTGTAAAGTGACGCGATCATTGCTGCCGCGCCGAGGAAGATGAGGGCCTTGGCGAAGATGAGGCCGCAGAACATGATCACCATTGAGCCGGCGACGATCATCGGCTTGATGGTCGGATACGGCATCACGATGTGAAGATCATCCGCAGTCTTTCCTTCCTGCGAGTTGATGCGCGCGCTCTCGGCATCACGCTCGTCGCCTTCCCATAGCGGGTAGCGCGACGTGACAGTCGGGAGAACCGCGAAGTTGTAATCCGGCGGCGGGGAAGGAATCGTCCACTCGAGCGTTCCAGCACCCCAGGGATTCGGTCCCGCGATTTCGCCGCGCTTGCGGCTCTTCAGGAAATTGTATGCGAAGATCAGCGTTGCGACGGCGATGATGTAAGCGCCGATGCTCGACTCGAGGTTGTAGACGTCCCAGCCCTGACCCGCGTCATAGGTGTAAATACGCCGCGGCATTCCAAGCATTCCGGAAAAATGCATCGGGAAGAACGTAAGATTCATTCCAACCATGTTGATCCAGAAGTGAATCTTGCCGAGCCTTTCATCCATCAAACGTCCGGTGATCTTCGGGAAGTACAGGTAGATACCGGCGAAGATTCCCATGATCGAGCCGCCGAACAGCACGTAATGGAAGTGCGCGACGATGAAGTAAGTGTCGGTCTGCTGAAGATCAGCCGGCGGCGATGAGTGCATGACGCCGGAGATTCCACCGATCGTGAACAGCGCGATCAGGCCGATTCCAAACAGCATGGAAGTCGTGAATCGCAGCTGGCCCTGAGCCATTGTCGCGATCCAGTTGAAGATCTTAACACCTGTCGGAATCGCGATGAGCATAGTGACGAGCGAGAACACGCTGTCGCCGATGGGGCCCATGCCGACCGCGAACATGTGGTGAGCCCACACGCCGAATCCGAGAACACCGATCAGCATGCCCGAGTACACCATCACTGGATATCCAAACAGCGGCTTCTTCGAGAACGTTGGCAGAACTTCGGACACGAGGCCGAACGCCGGCAGAATCAGGATGTAGACTTCGGGGTGGCCGAAGATCCAGAAGAGGTGCTGCCAGAGAAGCGGATCGGCACCGGCCGCGATCTCGTAGAACTGCGTTCCGAAGAAGCGATCGAAAAGCAGGAAGACGAGCGCAACGGTGATTACCGGGAACGCGAGGACGAGCAGGAACTGAACGACGAACGACATCCACGTGAACATCGGCATACGCATGAGCGACATGCCCGGCGCACGGAGATTGATGATCGTCGTGATGAAGTTGAATGCTGCAGCGAGTGACGAGACGCCGAGGATCTGGAGACCAATCACCCAGAAGTCGATGTTCAGGCCCGGCGCGAAAATCTTGGTCGTGAGTGGCGCGTAACCGAACCAGCCGCCGTCCGGCGCGACGTTGAACAGGATCGGCAGCGTGATGAAAATTCCGCCGAACAGATACACCCAGTAGCTGAACGCGTTGAGGCGAGGGAACGCCACGTCACGCGCGCCGATCTGCAGCGGAATCAGGAAGTTGAAGAACGCTGCTGAAAGCGGCATGACGGCGAGGAAGATCATCGTCGTCCCGTGCATCGTGAAGAGCTGGTTGTACATCTCGGCCGATACGACACGGCCGTTTGGTCCCTGCAGCTGAAGGCGAATTATCTCCGCCTCGAGTCCGCCGATGATGAAGAACGTCAGCGCCGTGAAGAGATAGAGCACTCCAATGCGCTTATGGTCTACGGTGGTGAGCCAGCTCCATATCCCTGACTGCTCACCGTAAGCGTGTTCGTTCAGATGAGGAGCCTGGGCGGGCGCCGCTGTCGTGGCCATTCTGTATTTCCCCTACTTCAACGACGAAAGGTAGGCGACGATGTCAGCGATCTGCTGGTCGTCGAGCCCGCCCATTGCTTTTGTTACTTGAGCCTTCTGCCTGGGATCGTACTCGTTGAGTCCGAGCGTCGGCATCAGGATGCCAGGCTTCATCTTGCGCGCGTTCTTGATCCACAGCGCGAGATAGGCCGGCGTGTTCGGGAAGCTTCCGGCGCCGAGAGTGGCACGCGAGCCGATGTGCGTCAGGTTCGGTCCGCTGTTACCAACTGCGGATGGGTTGCCGTTGATCATATGGCAGCCGATGCAAGCCGATGAAGAAAAAGTCTGCATTCCCTTCGCTGCGCTTCCAGTAAGACCCTTCGTAAATGACAGGTCTCCAGGAATCGGTGTGTGCGGCTTGGCGTAATCGAACTCTGCGACCTCACGCGGGAACGTGTACCCGGCAGGAAGACTTGCGAGCTGAGCCCCGTTCGACGGAGCAGGAGCGGCGATTGTATCTGATCCCGGCGTGACCGTTCCAGCAGGACGCGCAACAGCTGGAGCATTTCCGCCCTCGGCTCCAATGCCTGACGTCTTCGGCTCGGCCCCGGCTTGCGCAGCGGTGGCTGAAGCCACCGCGCCGAACGCGGCGGGCTTCTGCTGACCAGCAACCCAGCTCGCAAACTCTGCCGGCTGAACCGTGAAGACACGGAAGCGCATCTTCGCGTGCGACGTTCCGCAGTACTCGGTACAGAAGCCATTCCAGACGGCCGACTTCATCGTCGAATCCGGGGTATACCAGATGTAATTCGTGCGGTTGGCGATCACGTCGCGCTTTCCACCAAGCTGCGGCGTCCAGAACGAGTGAATGACGTCAACAGAGTTGAGCTTGAAATTCACAGTGCGGCCAACCGGGAGATAAATCTCGTTGGCAGTCGTGATGTTGTACTCGGGATAACGGAATTCCCACCACCACTGATGTCCGATCACTTCGATCTGTAGAGCGCCCGCCGCAACCTTCGCCTGCGTCTGGAAAATGATCCTCACCGTCGGCACAGCGATGAAGATGAGGATGAACGCGGGAATCAGCGTCCAGAGAATTTCAAGAAAGGCGTGTCCATGCGTCTGCGGAGGCCTGGTCGTCTCATTACCCTTGCTGCGGTAACGGAACACAACGTAGAGGAGAGCTCCCTCGACAAGCACAAATACAATTGTGCCGAGTAGCATGAGGCGGTCCCACAGAAAATCGATCGACCGCCCAACTTCAGAGTGCGGCTGAAACGTTGTGTTTGGGTGCTGCATCTGCGCACCTGCCGCAAACACGAGCCCGAACATGATAATCAGGCCTGGAGTTATGATCTGACGCAGGCGTGAATTGCCTTTCATTCCGAGTCCTTATGGAGCCGTCGTTGCGTGAAGCGCCCGACGGGAGTCATCGAGCGCTCTGTTATGGATGGAAAACCGCTAAAAATTAACCCCAACGGCCACTTATCGGGAGTCGGGAAAGACCGCAAGAATCTAGCGCGGGGCCGTCATCGCCTCGGGATTCAGGGCCCGGTCGAGCTCCTCCTTGGTCATTAGCCCCCGCTCGCGAACCAGGTCGTAGACCCCGCGACCCGATTCCAGAGCGTCTTTCGCGATATCTGTAGCTTTTTCATAGCCAAGCATTGGAAGCAGTGCCGTGACGATTCCGATCGAATGCTCGACGAAATAACGCATCCGCTCGACGTTCGGAGTGATTCCCTCCACGCACTTCGAGCGCAGAGCGTCGCACGCCCGCGAGAGCATGATCATCCCTCGAAGCAGCCGATAGGCGATAATCGGCTCGAATACATTGAGCTGGAGCTGTCCCGCCTCCGCCGCGAATGTGACCGTCACGTCTCCACCGATGATGTCGAAACAGACCTGATTCACCACCTCGGGTATCACGGGGTTCACCTTACCCGGCATGATCGACGAGCCCGGCTGCATGGGCGGAAGGTTGATCTCGCCGAGTCCCGCGCGCGGACCCGAGCTCAGCAGCCGAAGATCGTTGCATATCTTCGAGAGCTTTACTGCGCACCGCTTGAGAACGCCCGAGAGCTGGACGAAGACGCCGGTATCGGCGGTCGCTTCGACGAGGTCAGGCGCAGTTATCAGCTCCAGCCCGGTGATTCGCGATAGATGAGTCCTCACCGACTCGGCATAACCGGGCTTCGACGTGATGCCGGTTCCGATCGCAGTCGCGCCCATGTTGATCTCGCGAATCAGGTTCTGCGCTTCGGTCAGCCGGTCGACATCCTCCATCATCGTGTGACCGAACGCCGCGAACTCCTGGCCGAGCGTCATGGGAACGGCGTCCTGAAGCTGCGTGCGTCCCATTTTGATGTGCGGCGCGAATTCATCGCCCTTCATCAGAAAGGCGCTGGCAAGTGCGGTCATGGACGCTTTCAGGTCGTCGATGCTCAAGTGCATCGCAAGCTTGATCGCGGTCGG
>DATLDF010000010.1:0-4065 GCA_035525975.1 Gemmatimonadaceae bacterium | reverse complement strand
GAACTGCACAAACAGTTCAGGCTCTCCGTCAGACTTCGGTTGCGACCGTGAAAGTTGTGGGACGTGACACTGTCTACGTGAGCCGGGAAGAAGAAGTAGCGACGCTCAAGGATCAGCTCGCGAAAGCAAACGCCGAACTCGAAAGGATCAAGAAGAGGCTGGCGAACCCGAGTCGCTGATCATCCCACTCTGAACAGTTGAAGAGCGCGTGAGTATCGCGCCGAGAGCACGCTGCGAATTCCAGCGTGCTCTTTTTTTTCGAGCTCCGGATCGGACTCCAGGAGTTTTTCGGCCGCTTCCCGAGCTTCGATGTTCAGCCGCTCGTCTCGAATCAGGTCGGCGATTCTAAAGGTTGCTTCCCCGCTCTGTTCCTGACCGAAGAGATTGCCCATTCCGCGGATGCGGAGATCCGCACGCGCGATTTCGAATCCGTCTTCGGTATTTGCAAAGATCGTGAGGCGCTCGCGCGCATCAGGCCCGAAGTCTCCAAGCAGGATGCAGTACGACGCTTCGGCGCCGCGGCCAACGCGCCCGCGAAGCTGGTGAAGCTGCGACAGTCCAAAGCGCTCCGGATGTTCAACGAGCATCACGGTCGCATTCGCAACGTCGATTCCAACTTCGATGACGGTTGTAGCAACGAGCACATCAATTTTGCCGTCGCGGAATTCGCGCATCGTCTCGTCACGCTCCGCGGAAGGAAGCCGACCGTGTAACAGCGCGACACGCTTGCCTGCAAATACACTCTCGGCGAGCAGCTGAAACATCGTCGTTGCCGCCTTCAGGTCGGTTTTCTCCGATTCCTCGATCACAGGGTAAACGATGTAAGCCTGCCGTCCCGCGTCGGTCTCACGCCGGACGAAGTCCAGCACTTTCTGGCGACCCTTTTCCGGCCGGATGACTGTCGTGACAGGCTTTCGGCCGGCCGGCCTCTCGTCGAGTGTCGAGACATCGAGGTCGCCGTAGAGTGTGAGGGCAAGCGAACGTGGAATTGGAGTCGCGCTCATCAGCAGCACGTCAGGAGACTCACCCTTGGCCGACAAAGCGGCCCGATGCTCGACGCCGAAGCGATGCTGTTCATCGATTGTGACAAACCCAAGACGCGAGAACGACACGCTTTCCTGAACGAGCGCGTGAGTGCCAATCGCAAGCAGTGGCGCGTCTGCCGAAAGTCTCTTCGCCGCATCTGCTCTCTCCCGCGTTGACAGGCTACCCGTCACGAGCAGCGGCTTGATCTCCAGCGGCTCCAGCAGTTTCGATATCGTCCGAAAGTGCTGCTCGGCGAGTAGTTCAGTGGGCGCCATGATAG
The DNA here is from genome assembly GCA_035525975.1 of Gemmatimonadaceae bacterium. Taxonomy (GTDB): domain Bacteria; phylum Gemmatimonadota; class Gemmatimonadetes; order Gemmatimonadales; family Gemmatimonadaceae; genus UBA4720. Next base: position 2,759 of record DATLDF010000010.1, on the reverse strand, counting down.
CCGTTTGGTAGCCATTCTCCATCGCGAGCAGTGCAGCGAACAGTGCGACGATTGTCTTTCCGCTTCCGACGTCACCCTGGAGAAGACGGTGCATCTTCCGGTCGCTCGACATATCACCAACGATCTCGCGAATTGCGTTCGTCTGTGCGCCTGTCAGAGTGTATGGGAGCGCGGCGCGGAGCTGTGACGTCAGCTGCTTCTTGTTCACGAACGTGATGCCCGTGCGTCTTTCACGAGCCAGCTGATTTGCCCTGCGTTGCAGCATGTGAACGAAAAGCAGCTCCTCGTATGCGAGTCGGGACCTGCCATTCAACGCTTCCGCGATTGACGTCGGACGATGCAACATCCTGAGGGCGTCGCCCAGCGGCGGCAGGTGCGATGCCGCGAGCAGACTTTTCGGGAGGTATTCCTTTACCTGCGAGAGCAATACTTCGAGGTGAGCGTCGATAATGCTTCGGATCACCTTGAATGAGAGGCCTTCGGTCGCGGGATAAACCGATAGCACTCGTCCTTCACTCATTTCGCTGGCGTCGGAACCGAGATTGACGTACTCGCGTGGATTGAGCTGCCGACCGTGAAAGAACTTTACGGTTCCCGAGAGGAGCAAGGTGTCGTCCTTCGCGATGACACGGTCCAGAAATGGCTGACCGGGCCACGAGGCTTCGATAATTCCGCTGTCATCCTTGACGACCGCCTGAAAGATTCGGAGGCCCTTACGCGTTGGTATGATCCCCTTCGACACGACGCGACCGACAATCGTCGCGTCCATCCCGGGCTCGAGAGACGAGATCGGGCTGACGGTGCTCGCATCTTCGTAACGATGCGGGATGTGGTAGAGGAGATCGCGCGCAGTGACGATGCCGAGCTTCCGCAGTGCTTCGGCGCGCATTGGTCCGACACCCTTCAGATAGGTGACGGGCATGTCGAGGTACACCTTTCCTGACGCCGAACTTCTCCGTTCGTCGTCGGTCAATCTCTATCCCTCGACTAGCTCAGCCGCAAAGGCAACGGGATTGAATGGCTCGATGTCGGCCATCGTCTCGCCCGTACCGATGAACTTCACTGGAACCTTGAGCTCATCTCGCACCGCGAGGACGATTCCGCCGCGCGCGGTTCCATCGAGCTTCGTCATGACGAGACCGGTAACCGGGATCGCCTGCGAGAACGTTCGGGCCTGCGCCATCGCGTTCTGTCCAATGGTCGCGTCGAGAACAAGGAGCGTCTCATGCGGCGCGCCGGGAACTCGTTTCGCGATTACGCGGTGAATTTTTCGAAGCTCGTCCATGAGTGCCGAGCTGGTGTGGAGTCGACCAGCGGTATCGATGATGACAACGTCCGACCCGCGAGTCACTGCTGCGTCGATCGCTGTAAAGGCGACTGAAGCTGGATCACTGCCGGCCTTTGCACCGACGAAATCCGCACCGCTGCGCTCGGCCCAGCGTTTGAGCTGATCGACAGCTCCCGCGCGGAAAGTGTCTGCCGCACCGACCAGCGTCTTCTTCCCACGCACCTGCATCAGGGCTGCAAGCTTACCGATAAAGGTTGTCTTTCCCGCTCCGTTCACACCGATCACAAGAACGACTGTCGGCTTCTGCGCCGCGAACATCATCGAAGAGTCGTCGGTGTCTGCGCCGAGTGAGCGAGCGACGCCTTCTTCGAGGGCACGGAGGAAGTCATCCTGCGTTTTCACTTCTCCCCGTTTAGCCAGACGCTCGACTTCTTCCACAAGCTTCATGGAAGTAGCGACTCCAAAGTCGGCTTCGATCAGGACTTCCTCGAGTTTCTCGAGAGATCCCTGGATACTGCCTCCGCGAGCGAGAGTCGTCACGTCGAGCATCGCGAGGTCGACGACTCGCTGCCAGAGAGAGCGGGATTTTGTGTCGGAGGATTTGCGGAGGATCCGAGGCATTTTCTAAAGATAATGCCATACGAAAACGGCAACTGCGGAAACGACAACGGCGGAACTGCAAAAGCGAAATGGAAAGGCGGAACTACATAAAAGCCGTCACGGAGGCACGAAGGCACGGAGGTACACGGAGAAACAATTTGAAGGAACTACGCTTTACGGTCCTTATAAGGAAATGCGCTTGAGGCCCTGACGAATGGCGGGCGTGTTGAAATTGATTATAAGACCAACGTGGATTTGAGTGAGTTTGAGGTACGTGAGCACTTGAGCTTCATGGACGGGGAGTAGCTTCTCAACACTCTTCACTTCGACAATTACAACACCGTTGGCGATTAGATCGGGTCTGAACTGGCCGTTCGCCACGCGGCCCTTGTAGATGATGGGAATGGAGTTTGACGTTGCATCGCGACTTTGGCTTCCTCCAGCTCCCAGAACAAGCATTGTTCGTAAACTGATTCGAGGAGTCCGGGGCCGAGGTGCTTGTGCACCTCTATGGCGCATCCGATGATGCGCTCGGTCAATTCGTGAGTTTCGGGATAGCTCAGAGTCATCCCGAATAGGTGGCCATTTGGAAAGAGAATGCCTGATCGAATAAATCCGGGCATCATCGTTTCCCCGCACATCGTTTCCCAAAGTTCGTTGCAGACTCGGGCATTTGGTAGTTCGCGCCTTTCCATTAAACCAAAAAGCCCTGCACATAGCAGGGCTTCTTCTAATCTTCAGAGATGCCTCCGTGCACCTCCGTGCCTTCGTGTCTCCGTGTCGGCTTTTTACGTAGTCCCGTAGTTCAGTTAGTTGCCATCGAAGCAAAAGAAGCCACGGTCTTACTCCTGATCTGCTGGAAGTCACCCTT
>DATLDF010000003.1:0-2279 GCA_035525975.1 Gemmatimonadaceae bacterium | reverse complement strand
AATCCTGCCGCGCTTCAAGACCGAGGGCGATGTTGAGCGGTTCCGCGAGCATCCCGACCGGGAAGCCACGTGAGAGATCGAAGTTGCCGACCAGCTCCCCAACCTTGAGCGAGCCAGAGTAGAAGCTCGTTGGACTCGCTGTTCCGAGCGTGGCGTTCTCGGAGTTGGTGATGGTAAAATCAAACTTGTTGTGGCCGTAAACGCTGCTCAGATCGTAATTCCAGCCTTTGATCCCGCCCTTGAGGCCAAGCGTACCGGAGTAGTCGTCGATCTTGCTGTTGATCAGGGGCAGGAATCCGTCAGGATAGATCGCGCGGACGGTGTTGTTGTTGAGAGACTGGCGCCAGTTTCCTGCTCCCTGGCCATTGCGCCGGCCAATGCCGCCGAACGTGTAGACCTGGGCGCCGTTGCTGAAGCCGGGCAGCGCACCGTTGAAGAAAAATCCAACATCGTTCACGTGTGAATCGCCCTGGCGGAAATCAATGCGGTTGTTCCAGGCCGGATCGGTCAGTTTCGGATTTCCGGCGAGATACTGAACGCGGGTATCGGGCAAGGATCTGTTCGTCGATCCGCGGTTCTCGTACTGGCCAGTCACGTGTAGAAAACCGCCATCCCTGAAGATTTTTCCCGCGTTCGCCGAGACCGCGCTTACATCACCGTCGGTGATTTTTTCGTCGGGGTTGAGCCGCTTGAAGGTGGTGTAGTTCGACCCAATCTCATACTCAGCATCCGTCGACTCGTCGGACTTGAGAATGATGTTGATGACACCGGCGATCGCATCCGAGCCGTACTGGGCGGCCGCGCCATCGCGTAGGATTTCGATCCGCTCGATCGCGCTTGCGGGAATTGCATTGAGATCGACCCCAGTGGAGCCGCGGCCGATTGTGCCGTTGACGTTGACGAGCGCGCTGGTGTGACGGCGCTTGCCGTTAATGAGAACAAGAACCTGATCCGGCCCGAGGCCGCGTAGCGTCGAGGGACGGACGTGGTCGGTTCCGTCGGCAATCGATGGACGGGGAAAGTTGAACGACGGAGCGAGTGCCTGAATGATCTGACTCGTCTCGACCTGACCCGTCTGGCGGATCTCGGTCGGCGTAAGCACGTCGACGGGGACTGGCGAATTCAGTACGGTACGATCGTGCGCGCGGGTGCCGATGACAACCGCCGCATTGAGCTGCGCGACACCGCGCTCGAGCGCGTAGTCTCTACCAAGTGTCTGGTCCGCGGCGACGTCCACTGTGTCGCGCCGCGGAGCGTAGCCAACGTAATTGACAAACACGACGTGGCGTCCGGGTGGCAGAGGCAAACGGTAGGTTCCGTCCGCGCGGGTTACCGCCCCCTGATTCGTCCCGGGAAGAGAAATGTGCGCGCCGGAAAGAGGCTGGCCGCTCTGCACATCGGTAATTCTCCCGGCAATCGCCGTCGAGCTCTGCGCACGAGCCGGCGACGTGAGCGACATACAAAGGGCCGCAAGTGCAATCCAGGGTGACGTCACTTTCAAGACCTTGCTCGGCTTACCAGTCAATGGAATCATGGTGGGTCTCAGCAAAAGGAGTCGGCGACGATCAGGCTGCTTCATGCAGCTCTTCTGCGAATACTCACCCGTTCCTCAGCGAGCGCAATAATTGGATGACGAGACAGCGAAACTGCTCGATCGTTGCGCTGAGGGACCGCACCAACAAAAAAAAGAGGCCGGCATCGCCGACCCCTTCTCTCTCACGCGTTATGTGAAATAGCGATTACTGCGAGCCGCTCTTGACCTGGTTCCGATAAGCTTCGCTCGCAAAGATCGCGATCTCGACTCGGCGATTGGCCTGCCTTCCTGCGTCGGTATCGTTGGATTGAACCGGCTCAGTCTCCCCTCTACCGGTCATGCGGAGGCGCCCCGGAGCCACACCCAGGGACTGAAGATACGATCCAGCTGCATTTGCCCGGCGTTGCGACAGATCGCTGTTGTACGCGTCCGTTCCGACGCTGTCAGTGTGGCCGACGATGAGGATATCGGAATTCGGATACTTGTCGAGGCTCTGTGCGAGCTTCTGAAGATTTTCCCTTCCAGCCGGAAGAATGTCCGTCGAATTGAACGGGAAAAGAATTCCGGAGTCGAAGGTGACGGCGATTCCCTCACCTACACGGGTGATCTGCGCGCCTTCGATGCTCTGGTCGAGCTCCTTCGCCTGCTGGTCCATCTGGTGGCCGATGATCGCGCCTGATGCGCCACCTATCACCGCGCCGATGATCGCACCGCGGGCGGTGGATCCGGTCTGATTACCGATTAC
>DATLDF010000002.1:0-18011 GCA_035525975.1 Gemmatimonadaceae bacterium | reverse complement strand
GTATGCAAGCGGTGCCGCTTTCAAGTTCTTCATTCGGAGTGGCCTTACACCACAGACATCGGCGCCAGCCGATCTCAGCACCCTTCGCGGGATTGAGCTGAACATGACGGGACTCAGCGAGAAAAAGCCCCGCCAGGCAGTTGCGCAGGAAATGGCGCCTTTCGTCACCGCAGTCTTCTTCAAGAACAGGCTGAACTGACATGAAAAAAATCCTCGCACGTCTGAACAACCGGGATGGCTTCGCAATTCCGATGGCGATCCTGGTCGTCGCCGTACTATCGGTGTCGCTCGCTGCCAGCTTCAGTCTCATCATCTCCGAGCGCCGAGGCGTCGAAGATCAGAAGGCGCAGGTCAGTGCATTTGTTCTGGCAGAGCAGGGGCTCCAGACGTTTTTCATCAAGCGGGATTCTCTCGGATTCACGAGCCGGCCACCGGCCGCGCGGGAGGGGCCCATTCGTATCTACCTCAACGGTGGCTATGCCGACGTCGAGCTCGACATGATCCGGCCCACAACGGGCTCGCTATCGGGCGAGTACGTGGTGAGGTCGAGGGGAACCCAGACGCGCGGAGCTGTCGGTGGAACCCCGAGCGGGGTCAGAACCGTTGCTCAATACGCTTTGTGGATGCCCGCGGATATCAACGTTGAAGCTGGCTGGACGGCCATCACTGGCGTCCAGGCAAACGGAAATTCCGCGCACTTTCTCGGCGTCGATGCCTGTCGCGATTCTGTCGCTGTTGCCGGAGTTGCGGTTCCCGTGGTTCCGGGCTTTAACAGGCCGCAGACGGCTGATAGCACCGAGTATCTCGGACAGACTGTGAACGATGCCGCGCGAGCCGTCGAGGTGGATTGGGCCGGAATATTGGCCGGGACGGCACTGGTTCCAACGTATCGCGTGCCTCCTGATGCCGTACCGTCATTCGCTGACACCAGTTTCTATCCAACCATTTTCATCGATCAGGTGGGAGCGACTTCCTCGAATTCACTGAACAATGGCCGCGGACTTTTGATCGTGAGGGGAAACCTGGACACCGGGAATGGATCTACTTTCACGTGGAAAGGAATCGTCCTTGTCGGGGGGGATCTGACGGGTAACGGAAACAACAACATTCAGGGCGCAATCATCAGTGCTCTGAACGCAAAGCTCGGTCAGACAGTCCCGATCAACACCGTTAACGGAACGAAGACCTACCAGTACAATTCCTGCGAAGTCGCGAAGTCCCTCATGGCGATAGGGACGCTCGTACCGCTCAACAACACATGGGTGGACAACTGGGTCGAATACTGATCTGACGATCAGACTGCCCAGCTCCAAAGAGGCCCGCGGGAAAATTCCCGCGGGTCTCTTTCGTTAATAGATTCTTTCCATATGAAGATTCTCGTCATCGAGGACGACCCGACGGTCGGCCAGTTCGTCAAGCGCGGACTCGAGCAGCAGCGGTGGGGGGTAGATCTCGTTGCCGACGGGATCGAGGGCGAGCAGACCGCGATGACGGGCAACTACGATCTCATCATCCTTGATATGCGACTCCCCGGAAAGCCTGGGCTCCAGGTTTTGAACGGACTTCGCGCGAAGGGATTTGAAAGGCCGGTGCTCGTGCTGACTGCGCAGGATGCAATCGACGCCAAAGTAGAGACACTGCGTGCTGGTGCCGACGATTACGTCACCAAGCCATTCGCGTTCGAGGAATTACTTGCGCGCGTAGAGGCGCTGTCGCGACGGCCTCGCATCCTTGTGTCTCCCTCGCTCAGGATTGCGGATCTCGAGCTCCATCTCGACACACGCGAGGTGATGCGGTCAGGCATGCCGATCGAGCTGACCCCAAAGGAATACACGGTGCTCGAGTATCTCATGCGGCATGATGGAAGAGTGATGAGCCGCACTCTCATTACCGAATATGCCTGGGGATATCACTTCGATCCTGGAACGAACATCGTCGACGTCGTCATCAATCACTTGCGGAAGAAGATCGACGCAAATCATACGCAGAAGCTCATCCACACGATTCGCGGAGTTGGCTACGTGATACGTTCGGAAAACTCATCGTCCCGGACCTGACGACCTGATGGCATCGTCCCGGACGAACCTCACCGCGGCGTTCGTAGCGGGATTGGTCGCCGTATCGGCGGTGATCGGCTTGATGTCGTGGACAGTTCGCAACGCTACGATCTATGGCGATATCGGGCGAGCCGCAGGCACTGAAGCAGACCTTGCGACGACTTTGCTGCTCGATGCGGGCGAGGGTGTGCAGGCAGTCGTAGTCGGCCCGGACACAGCGGCCGAGACCCTTTCAATCACCCCTCGGCTCGGCACGATGCTCAATGCGTTTCCGAATTACCTCGTCGTCAACGATCGCAACGGTGTGCCGATCTTCCAGTCGGCCGCAGTTCAACGATTGAGCGACGCTGATTCGGCGTTGCTTGCCGACCAGCTCGCAGATCTTCCTGTCGATGGTCCCGCCGGACTGCTCTCTCTTAACAGCGACAACGAGAAAATCCTCCTCGTGGCGCGTTCGGTTGTAAAATCCCAGGCGATGCTCGGCAAGGTGGTGGTCGGAGTTCCGACAAACGACGCAACGGCGCTCCCTCGCGAGTACACCTACGCATTCTTCTTTCTCATCCCCGTAATCGGCCTCGCTGGGTGGGGCGCCTGGCAGATGCTCGGTCTCAACTCGCAGCGAATCGAGAAAATTACGCACGACGTTGCCGCGATAAGTGACGGACGCAGCCTGCATCGACGCCTCAACATCGAGAACGCGGGACTCGAATTCGAGCGACTCGTCGCGACTCTGAATGCAATGATCGAAAGACTCGAGACCTCATTCATGGGACTGCGTCGTTTTACAGCCGATGCAAGCCATGAGCTGAAGACCCCGCTGGCTGTGCTTCGCGCTGACGTCGAGCGCGCGATGTCGGAGCCGACTCACAATGAGCGTCTCGTCGCGCTGGAGGAGGCATTGCACGAGACGACGCGCATGGCCGATCTGGTTGAGAGCCTGCTGACTCTCGCGCGGGCTGATGAAGGCCGCTTCGATATTCATCGCGAGCCCGTCGAGCTCAAGCCGCTTGTCGAAGATGTCTACGAGACAGCACTCATCCTGGGAGAAGCGGCCGGCGTCACAGTGAATCTCCCGTTCACGGCCGATGTGACCGTGATGGGAGATCGAACACGTCTTCGTCAGCTGTTTCTCAACTTGATCACAAACGCGATCAAGTACACGCCCGCCGGCGGCAAAGTGGACATCGGGCTTGGCGTGCACCCTGATAACGTGACCTTCGCTGTGCGCGACACAGGGATCGGAATCGCTGCGGCAGACGTTCCTTACATCTTCGAGAGATTCTGGCGCGCCGACCGTGTGCGCTCGAGAATGTCTGAAAGAGGCGGCTTCGGGCTTGGATTAGCGATAAGCCAATGGATCGCTCAGGCACATGGTGGCACGCTCACTGCGTCATCGAGACTCGGGAGGGGAAGTCTTTTTACGGTGACGCTGCCGTTGCCGTCGCAAGCACCAAAATCATAAGGAATTCATTAAGCCGGATTTCATTGATTCTTAATCTTTGCGCTATTACGTCGAGAAGCCGCCCTCGATAGTCTACGTGTCACCAAACCTTTCCTCGGTGATTCAATGTTCAATCAACTGATCGAGTCAAAGCCCAAGAAGCAGAAGATGGCTGGAGGAACTCTCTTCAGCCTCGTCTTCCACGGCACTCTGATCGCTGTCGCTGTCGTGCTTACCGCGCGTGCCGGTATTGCGGACGACACGAAGAAAGCGGAAAAGATCCAGTTCGTGGAGGTCAAGAAAGAGGCGCCGAAACCGAAGGAGCCGCCTCCTCCTCCAAAGGAAGTGGTCGTGAAAGCGCCGCCTCCGAAGGGATTCCAGGTGCTTCAGGCACCGGTCGAAATCCCGATCAAGATCCCTGATATCGACCTCAGCAAGAAAGTCACGAACGAAGCTGACTTCAGTGGAAAGGGCGTGAAGGGTGGAGCTGCAGATGGCGTCAAAGGCGGAACCCCGCAGAAGATCGACGCCAACCAGACGTATTTCGAGTTCCAGGTCGAGAAGCCTGTTGCCCAGATTCCGGGAACTGGCTCACCTCGCTACCCAGATGCGCTTCGCTCATCCGGCGTGGAAGGCGAAGTACAGGCGCAGTTTGTCGTGAACGAAGACGGCAAGGCAGAAACCAGCACGTTCAAGGTGCTCAAGGCGACGAACGACCTGTTCGCCAATGCTGTTCGTACCGCGCTGCCGAATATGCGCTTCTATGCGGCCGAAGTTGGTGGCCACAAGGTGAAGCAGCTCGTGCAGCAGAGTTTCCAGTTCAAGCTCGACAGATAACCCACACACACCGGAGATCCGGATACAATGCAACTCTCGCTGATGGACCTTTGGGGTCAGATGGCCGGCTTCGCCCGCGGCATCGTGTTCACCCTTGCTCTCATGTCGATCTGGTCGCTTTCCGTGACCATCAAGAAGTGGTGGGATCTGCGCCAGGCTCAGGGCGAGACCCGCAAGTTTGCCCCTGAGTTCTCGCAGTTCCTCGAAGAAGACAACCTTGGCGAAGCCGTCACGCTCGCCGAGAAGTACAAGAAGTCGCACGTTGCCCGCGTTCTCGGCGGCGCACTGACAGAGATCAAGCCGCTCATTCAGGACGGCACTGTGTCCGTCGGCGACATCAACTCCGCCGAGCGCGCAGTCGAGCGTGAAATGCTCATGACGATCACGGATCTCAAGCGCGGTCTCGGAATTCTCGCGACGGTCGGTGCAACGGCTCCGTTCGTCGGACTTCTTGGAACGACGATGGGTATCGTCAACGCATTCGTAGGTATGGCCGCGTCCGGTTCAGGTGGTCTTTCCGCTATCTCTGCCGGTGTCGCCGAGGCACTCATCACGACGGCCTTTGGTCTCATCGTCGCCATTCCTGCGGTGTGGGCGTACAACTATTTCCAGGTCAAGATCGACAACCTGACCGCCGAAATGACGTACACCTCGAAGGAAATGATCGACTACATGATCAAGAACGTCTCTGGTGAGTTCGGCCGCTCGCGCTTCACGCGTGAGTTCAACACGACTGCATCAAGCGGATCTGGCCAGATCTCGCAGTAAGCGGAGAATCTCTCATGTCTATGTCAACTGGGGGCTCGAAGATCAAGGCAGAGCCAAACGTGACGCCGATGATCGACGTCATGCTGGTTCTCCTCATCATCTTCATGCTCGTCGTACCGGCGATCAATTCCGGGTTCCAGGCAATACCGCCCCAGGGCGTCAACCTGAAGCCGCATCCTGAAGAGGAGCGCGACCAGGTGCTCGGGATCGACATGAACGGGCAGTATTTCCTGAACAAGAAGGCGATTCCAAACGCGCAGCTCGGCGAGCTTCTCAAGAACATCTATGAGAATCGCGAGGAGGACAAAATCCTCTTCGTGAAGGCGCACAAGGACATCGAGTACGGCAAGGTCCTGGATGCTCTCGACATTGCAGCGCATAACAGCGTCACCATGACCGCAATGATTACCGATCAGCAGCCTGGCTCGACATCTCTCATCGCCAGTGACCGGATGATGCCGGGCATGGACGGCAAGGGAGGCAAGAAGTAAATGTCAATGACCACTGGAAGTGGCACCCTCACGAACGACATCAACGTCACACCGATGATCGACGTGCTGCTTGTGCTTCTCATCATCTTCATGCTCGTGGTTCCCATGTCCCGGAAGGCGATCGATCTTCAGCTTCCCGATCCGACTGAAGCTCAGCCAACGGGACCGCCGCCGCCGCAGATCGTGCTCGAAGTTCTGCCCGGCGACAGGTTTCTTGTGAACAAGGAGCCGATGACGAAGGCGACGCTGCCAAAGCGGCTCAAGGAGATCTACGACGGCCGTCCGGAGAAGATCATTTTCGTCAAGGGTGATCCGAAGGCGAAGTACTCCGAGGTGATCTACGGGATGGACATCGCCCGCGGAGCTGGAGTTAAAGTCATCGGTGTCTCGCCGAAGGATACACCGGCCCAATAGTCAAGAATTACAGGCCGCCGATAGGCGTACCGGGCAAGAGAGAGGGGCGGTGGAAGGGTGTCGCCGCCTCTCTTTTTGCGCATTTTCTGATAATCCTTCTCGTGCTGTACCCGATCGCGAATGAGACCTTCAAGGGGACGCCGACCGTTGGCGGAGGCGGTCTTGGCCCTGCGGGTGGAGGCGGCGGGGGATCCGGCGGCGACCGGCTTCAGTATGTCGCGCTGAAGAAACCGGCGGCTGATGCGGCTGCGGAGGTGATTCCTCCCAAGGTTGTCCCCCCGACGCCGGTAATACCTCCGCCCGCGCGCGCTCCGGCGCCAGCGCCAGCAGTCACGACTCGGCCGCCAGCTGCCACGACGACCGGGACAGGGACGGGCACTGGAACCGCAGGCACCGCCGGCGCCGGTCCGGGTAGTGGCGGTGGCATTGGTTCCGGAATCGGGACTGGAACGGGCAGCGCCAATGGCCCCGGAACGGGTGGCGGGCCGGGAACGACTTACCCCCCGACGCCGACTCAATTCTTTCTTCCGCCGCTCCCGGCCCCTTCGTCGCTCAAGGGCTATCACCTCATCGCGTATTTCGACGTCGATGAGAAGGGAGTTGCCAAGCTGCTCGGGTTCAATCCGTCACGCGACGGCGGCTACAACAAGAAACTGCGGGAAGTACTGTTGGCGCTGCGGTTCCGGCCAGGCGTTCGTGCAGATGGGACGGCCATCCGCGATACTGTCGATATCCAATTCATTTTCTAGTCCTCGGTAGTCCTTGATTACGGATTGCAGACTTTGCGGCCTCAGGACTAACTACAACCGATGATCGGCGATTAATCGAGGACTGAGGGAAGGACTGCGAACTGAGGGCCTCGCGAAACGAGGATAGAGGCGGGTCATCGATTCTCGATTGCTCCTCAATCCTTACTCAGTCGCCGATCATCGGTGGCTGTTAGTCCTGAGGCCGCAGAGGTCTGCAATCCGCAGTTCGCGCGGTCTTCAGTCCTGAGTTCGCAAGAGTCCTCAGTCATCAGTCCGAAATACTGGCTTTGCCACTCTATAGATGGTAACTTTTTCGCGCCTGACACCGGGGCCGGTCGCCGGTGTCTCTACCCTCGCGGAGACTGTAGATGAGCGAAAAGCCCGAGACCGGTGACGCTGCGGCGTCAGCGGGCGGATTTGTCAAAGCTCTAAGCCTGACTGACGCAACGATGCTGGTCGCCGGTTCGATGATCGGATCAGGCATCTTCATCGTCTCCGCTGATATCTCCAGAACAGTCGGCTCGCCACTCTGGCTGATGCTCGCCTGGCTCGCTGCCGGCGTCATCACGATGCTCGGCGCGCTCTCCTACGGCGAGCTCGCGGCGATGTATCCCCGAGCCGGCGGACAATACGTCTTTCTTCGCGAATCCATGGGCCCGCTCATGGGTTTTTTGTATGGGTGGACGCTGTTCATCGTCATCCAGACAGGAACGATCGCCGCAGTGGCTGTCGCATTCGGCCGCTTCCTTGGAGTTCTGTGGCCGGCAATCACGCCTGACCGATTCGGCTGGTTTCCGCAGATGGACATCAGCACTCCTGGCGGACTGATCGAAGTAGGACTCACGCCGCAGCGGCTCATCGCGCTGATCACCGTGTGGATTCTTACCTGGATCAACCTGCGCGGCGTTCGCGAAGGCAAGCTCGTTCAGACATCGCTCACGATCATCAAAACCGGCGCACTCGCGCTGTTGATTCTGTTGGGACTCACCATCGGCCGCAACGCCGACGCGATTGCTGCGAACTTCAGCACTGGCAACTTCGTCGGACATGTCGACGTCACGTCTGCGTTCATGATCGCGTTCGGCGCGTCGCTGGTTGGCTCGCTGTTCTCGAGCGATGCGTGGAATAACGTGACGTTCGCTGCTGCAGAAGTGAAGAATCCGCAGCGAAACCTCCCGCTCGCCCTGCTTATGGGCACGGCACTCGTGAGCACGCTCTACATTCTCGCGAATGTTGCGTATCTAAACGTTCTCCCAATGCACGGCACCAAGGACGCCCTGGACGTAGTAGGGCGGGGAATTCAGTTCGCTACGCAGGATCGCGTCGGAAGCGCCGCTGCTGAAATGATTTTCGGCGCAATTGGCGGGACGATCATGGCGTCGGCGATTCTGATCTCGACGTTCGGCTGCAACAACGGCCTCATTCTTTCAGGCGCCCGCGTGTACTATGCGATGGCAAAGGACAAGCTGTTCTTCAGGAAGGCGGGCGAGCTCAACAAGAATCGAGTTCCTTCACTTGCCCTCATCACGCAGGCGATCTGGACGAGCTTGCTTTGCCTTACCGGCACCTACGGCCAGCTGCTCGACTATGTAATCTTCGCCGCGCTCATCTTCTATGCGCTGACGACGATTGGATTGTTCATTCTGCGGTCGAAGAGGCCGGATGCCGAACGTCCCTACAAGGCAATCGGGTATCCTGTGCTGCCGGCTCTTTACATCGTGCTTGCAACGACGGTCGCCATCGTACTTCTCATCGCCGATAAGACACGCGCCCAGGCGGTGTCAGGCCTCGTTCTTGTGGCCCTCGGTGTTCCCGTGTTTTACCTCTGGCGCATGGTTGAAAAGGACGCCTAGCCGCCGGACGCGGATATATCCGCATGCAGTAACCGTAACACGCAGTCGCTTGACATCGCAAATGGCGTTCGTGGCCTCACGGATGCCGAATACCCTCAGGAGAACGTAAATGAGCTTGATGCACCCGTTGTTCTTGTTACAGGCCGCTCATCGACCGGGAGGCGAGGCCAATCTCGTCGTTCCCGATCTGTCGTCCGTTTCCTTCCTCGGAATGCCCGGCACCACGCTGTTGATGCTGGGACTTGTCGTCTGCGCCGCGGGGCTCGTTTTCGGAATGGTGATCTACAACCAGCTGAAAAAGATGCCCGTCCACAAGTCGATGCTCGAGATCTCCGAGCTCATTTACGAGACCTGCAAGACATATCTGATCACGCAGGGAAAGTTCATCCTGATCCTCGAAGTGTTCATCGGCCTGATCATCCTCCTGTACTTCGGCGTCCTGCTGAAGTTCGAGGCGACCAAGGTCATCATCATCCTGGCGTTCAGCCTTATTGGAATCGCCGGCAGCTATGGCGTCGCCTGGTTCGGCATCCGCGTGAACACGTTCGCGAACTCGCGCACTGCCTTCGCCAGCTTGAAGGGCAAGCCGTATCCGTGCTACGCCATTCCGCTCAAAGCGGGAATGAGCATCGGAATGCTGCTGATCTCTGTCGAGTTGTTCCTGATGCTGCTCATCCTGCTCTTCATCCCGGGTGACTACGCCGGCTCATGCTTCATCGGATTCGCTATCGGTGAATCGCTCGGTGCTGCCGCCCTGAGAATCGCCGGCGGAATCTTCACCAAGATCGCCGACATCGGCGCCGACCTGATGAAGATCGTGTTCAACGTGAAGGAAGACGACGTCCGCAACCCGGGCGTCATTGCTGATTGCACCGGCGACAATGCTGGTGACTCAGTTGGTCCAAGCGCCGACGGATTCGAGACATACGGCGTGACGGGTGTTGCGCTCATCTCGTTCATCCTGCTCGCAGTCAGCGATCCGACGACTCAGGTTCAGCTCCTGGTCTGGATCTTCGCGATGCGCATCATGATGATCATCGCCAGCGGAGCTTCGTACCTGATCAACGGCGCGATGGCGAAGGCCAAGTACGTGAACGCCGACAACATGAACTACGAGGCGCCACTCACCACGCTGGTGTGGCTGACATCGCTCGTCTCTGTCGCACTTACGTACTTCGTCTCCTTCTACCTGATCAAAGGTATCGGCGACGGGTCGCTCTGGTGGAAGCTGTCGACGGTAATCACATGCGGTACGCTTGCCGGCGCGATCATTCCGGAGCTCGTGAAGATCTTCACCTCCACGGAATCGACGCACGTCAGGGAAGTTGTCACGTCATCGCGTGAGGGCGGACCGTCGCTCAACATCCTGTCGGGACTTGTCGCTGGAAACTTCAGCGCCTACTGGCTCGGCATCGTGATCATGCTCCTCATGGCGATCGCGTACGGTGTCAGCACGCTTGGCATGGCGTCCCTGATGATCGCGCCGGCAGTGTTCGCCTTCGGCCTCGTGGCATTCGGATTCCTCGGCATGGGTCCAGTGACCATCGCCGTCGATTCCTACGGTCCGGTGACGGACAACGCACAGTCGGTGTTCGAGCTCTCGACCATCGAGAACATCCCGAACATTTCGCAGGAACTTCAGCGCGACTACGCCTTCACGCCGAACTTCGAGCGAGCAAAGCACCTGCTGGAGGAGAACGACGGAGCAGGCAACACGTTCAAGGCGACGGCCAAGCCGGTTTTGATCGGTACTGCAGTTGTTGGAGCAACCACATTGATCTTCTCGATCATCGTGTCGCTCACGCATGGTCTGCAGCCTGACCTTGTCGTCAACCTGTCATTGTTGCATCCGCCGTTCCTGCTCGGCCTGATCACTGGCGGCGCCGTAATTCACTGGTTCGTCGGCGCATCGACTCAGGCCGTTACGACCGGTGCCTACCGCGCGGTTGAGTTCATCAAGGCGAACATGAACCTCGAAAGCGCCGCGGCAGCCTCGATGGAAGATTCCAAGAAGGTCGTAGAGATCTGCACCAAGTACGCCCAGAAGGGAATGTTCAACATCTTCCTCACGGTGTTCTTCTCGACGCTCGCGTTCGCGTTTGTCGAGCCGTACTTCTTCATCGGCTACCTCGTGTCGATCGCCTTGTTCGGGCTGTATCAGGCGATCTTCATGGCCAACGCCGGCGGCGCCTGGGACAACGCAAAGAAGATCGTGGAAGTCGAGCTCAAGCAGAAAGGCACGCCGCTTCACGAAGCGACTGTCGTTGGAGACACCGTTGGCGACCCGTTCAAGGACACGTCATCGGTGGCACTCAATCCGATCATCAAGTTCACGACGCTTTTCGGATTGCTCGCAGTGGAGCTTGCTGTCTCGCTCGTCGAACAGCGTGGCCCGATGCTCGGCCACGTATTGGCCGCTGCGTTCTTCCTCGTGTCGATGTTCTTCGTGCACCGTTCTTTTTACGGCATGCGCATCGAGTCTGGCGCCTAGTACATGTCATCATTCTTCGCCCGGAAGCCGATAGCCGAGCTCCTTGCGGACGAAGGCTCCCCGAACTCGCTCAAGCGGGCTCTGGGAGCCGGTGACCTGATAATGCTCGCGATCGGCGCTGTAATCGGCGCGGGCATTTTTTCATCGATTGGAACGGCGGCGGCGGGGGAGATTCTTCCTACCGGCGTCGTCGTGCGTTATGGAGCGGGACCGGCACTCGTAATCTCGTTCATACTGCTTGGCGTGGTGTGCGGCCTTGCAGCGCTGTGCTACGCAGAGCTGGCCGCAATGATTCCGCAGGCGGGAAGCGCATACGCGTACTCGTATGCCACACTCGGCGAAGTAATCGCGTGGATCATCGGCTGGGACCTGATTTTGGAGTACGCGGTTGGGAACATCGCTGTCGCAGTGGCGTGGAGCGGGTACTTCGTTTCATTCCTGTCCGCGTTCAACGTTCATTTCCCGGATTACCTGACTCACGGATACAGGTCTGCGCTGCTGAGCTCGGATCCTGCGGTTCACAACCTTCTGCAGACCGCTCCGCGAATTGGTAACATTCCGATACTATTAAATCTCCCCGCGTTCGCGATTGTCATGGCGATCACGTGGCTGCTGTTGCGGGGAGTGAAGGAAAGTGCGCGGGCGAATAACATCATGGTGGTAATCAAGCTGCTGGTGCTTGGTCTGTTCGTGGTGGTCGGCGCGATGCACATCGACACGTCCAATTACGTTCCGTTCGCTCCTAACGGATGGCGTGGTATTCACCAGGGCGCGGCGATCGTCTTCTTTGCATACATCGGATTCGACGCTATCTCCACCGCTGCTGAAGAAACGAAGAATCCTCAACGGAACCTGCCGATCGGCATTCTTGGCGGCCTGGCGATTTGCACGGTGATCTACGTGATTGTCGGCGCAGTCGCGACGGGCATGGTTCCTTACGTACAGCTTCGGGCAGCTGATCCTCTCGCCAAGGCACTTACTCTCGCCGGCTTCTCCACTGCCAGCTGGATCGTATCCCTGGGCGCAGTCGTTTCATTGAGCGCCGTGCTCCTGGTTTTCCAGTACGGTCAGCCGAGAATCTTCTTTGCGATGGCTCGTGACGGTTTGCTTCCGCGATGGGCGGCCAAGGTTCATCCGAAGACGCGAGTTCCGCACATCACGACGCTGATCACCGGGCTTGCCGTTGCAGCCGGCGCGCTCCTGGCGGATGAAAACGAGATTTACGATCTCACGAACATCGGGACGCTCTCGGCGTTCGCGATCGTGTGCATCGGCGTGCTGGCACTCAGATATCTCGAGCCGGATCGTCCGCGGCCGTTCAAGGTGAAGTTCGTATGGCCGGTGACAATCCTCGGTGCCGCGGCATGCATCTACACGATGTTCGGCCTTCCTGTTCGTGCGTGGGAGCGTTTTGCAGTCTGGCTGGTAATTGGAATGGTTTTCTATTTCGCCTACGGGTATCGCAACTCGACCCTCAGGCGGTCGAAAGTGCGCGCAGACGTCACACCTCCACCGGCATAACCAGATGTGGAAGTTTCTAAAAAGTATTTCGCTGACGAAGTGGATTCTGATCTCGATGGTAGTCGGCGTGCTCATCGGATGGCTGTTCCCGGACATAGGGACGTCACTGAAGCCGCTTTCGACGATCTTCCTGCGCATGATCAAGTCGATCATCGTACCGATCATTTTCGGCACGCTGGTGGTAGGGATAGCGGGTCACGGCGACGACATGAAGCGGGTCGGGCGACTCGCATTCAAGTCGATTCTCTACTTCGAAATCGTTACGACTCTCGCTTTGTTCATCGGGCTGGGCGCCGCAAACCTCGTGCAGCCGGGCAAGGGTGTAGTTCTAAGTGGAAGCGCCGACGCCGGGAAAGCGCTCGCCGCAAACACACCGACCGGCGCCGGATTTCTGGAGCATGTAGTCCCGCAAAGTTTCTTTGAGGCCGCGTCGAAAAACGAAGTTCTTCAGGTAGTCTTCTTCTCGATCCTCTTCGCTGTAGCGCTTTCCCAGGTGCGCGGAAAGCCGAAAGAGATTGTTCTTGCCGGCTGCGAAGGTCTCGCAGAAGTGATGTTCAAGTTCACGGGTATCGTGATGAAGTACGCGCCGATCGGAATCGGCGCCGCGATGGCCGTCACGGTCGGACATAGCGGTCTTGGCGTATTGATCAACCTTGGGAAGCTGGTTCTCACGCTTTACGGCGCCCTCGTTGTGCTGATCGTGTTCGTGCTCCTCCCGGTGGCGTTGATGTTCAAGGTGCCGATCAGGCAGTTTCTCAAAGTTGTGAAGGAGCCGGCGCTCATCGCTTTCTCGACAACTTCATCCGAGGCGGCGCTTCCTCGCGCGATGCAGGCGATGGAATCGATTGGAGTGCCGCGTCGCATCGTCGCGTTCGTCATGCCGACTGGCTATTCGTTCAACCTCGATGGGTCAACGCTGTATCTGGCTGTTGCCGCAATGTTCGCTGCGCAGGCTGCCGGCGTTCACATGACGTTCGGGCATCAGCTCGCGATGATGCTGACGCTGATGATAACGAGCAAGGGTGTGGCTGCTGTGCCCCGTGCATCACTCGTGATTCTCTCGGGAACACTGACCGCGTTTGGTCTGCCGCTCGAAGCAGTGGCCGTGATTCTTGGAGTCGATGAGCTCATGGACATGGCGCGCACGACGGTCAACCTCGTCGGTAACTGCCTGGCGACGGTTGTGATGGCGAAGTGGGAAGGGGAGTTCGTGCCCGTTCCTGAGATTCCGTCACCTGAGGCGGTCGCGGCCTAAGAGTTTATTGGCCGCGAAAAAAAAGGCGAATGGGCGGTGCGTCGAATTCAGGGCCCAATGGCAGTATTGCCATTTGTGGCTTCCCGTGTCGTTGTTGGCGTTGCTCGTAATGGCAAAACTGCCATAAAGCCCTGAATTCGACGCACCGACCCTTCGCCTCCTGCTTGCCAGAAACGACAGGGGATCGGCGCTGATCTCAGGATGAGTGCTAATCGACAGGAACGCTCATGAGTTGCGCCGATTCAGGGCCTTAGAATGGTCTACCGCGCGACGGCTTCGGAGTGAGACAGGTGATACTTCGCTATCCACACGGCACCTCGAGCAGGAATGATCTCATTCGCGCGGATGGCCGCTCCAGGCACCGCTGACCTGAGGCGATGCTCAAGCCGTTTCCGGAGAAGAGATCCCTTCTGAAGGAGTCCGCCAGTCAAGGCGAGCGGAACCTCCGCGCGGTCGTCGCCAAACAATTTCAGAGCCAAAGCTCGGATATGAAGCACAAGCTCTTCAACGGCTAGACCCACGAGCGCATTCGCCCTGACATCACCGCTTGTCGCGCAGTTGAACACAACAGGCGCAAGCTGCGCGAGCTCCTTCGGAGTAGCCGCGATTCCCCACGGAATCAGCTCTGTCGGCTCGTTCACCTGCGCAGCGGTCAGGATCGATCCTGTTAGCGCAGTCGCAGGCTCGCGGCCGTCAGCAGCGGACGCAACGATCGCGAGAGCTTTCCGACCAATCCACGCGCCCGATCCCTCGTCTCCAAACGACGGCCCCCAGCCGCCGCATCGCGCTTTGACACGATTGGGGCTGCGCCCATGCGCGATTGAGCCGGTTCCGGAAATGAGAATAATTCCAGCACCGTCTCCGAAAGCGTCTGCGAGCGCGATGTCGCCATCGCCTTCGACGATCACTTCTTCCGCGAGATCGAGATCCTCGAGCGCGGCAGTGAGTGCCCTTTGCTCGAGCTGGCGACCTACGCCCGCGACACCGGCAACGAGTACCCTGGGCTTGATCGCTTCCGCTCCGGCCTCTGCCAACGCCTGCTTTACGAGCCCTGCAATTACTCCTGCAGATTGGTCGCCCTCGCCCGGCCGCATTGCCGAGCGTCCACCCACTGCCTCGGCCAGCTCCCAGCCGGTCTCATCCGCTACGATTACGCGGGTCTTCGAGCCACCACCGTCAATTCCAACGAGTATGTCAGTCATTCGCGTTTACGGCGCGCGGGCCGTGAGTGAACGACGATGTAATTCCGACCAGCATCGTGATAGTGGTTCCGATCAATACGTACCAGGGCCATGCGATCTTGCTGAGATTCGTCAGCAAGTCGGTCTGGGAGGGGAAAATGGGCAGCAGCTGCTTCGCGAAAACGATGACGGCCATTATGACGATCGCCACCGACATGCCGAGGATTGCGTCGCGTTGAATCGCGCGCGTCCACAGAATGCCGAGGAAGAATCCGCCGAGCAGCGCGCCATATGTGAATGAGGCGATCGAGAGCGCGACGACAACCACTGGAGTGCCTTGTTCCTTGTAAAGGAGAGCACCACCGGTCAGGACGATGCCCCACACCAGCGCGCTCAGCTTTCCGAATCTCAAGGTCGCGGCGTCATCGGTGCTCCGCTTTGACAGCGGGAGATAGATGTCGTGAGTCGTTGCCGCCGCAAGAGAATTGATAGCGCCAGAATGCGTGCTCATTGTTGCGGCAAGGATCGCAGCGAGGATCAACCCGACGAGCCCTGGGGGCATATACTGAAGAATGAACGTCGGAAAGATCGAGTCTGGAGCTGCGAAAGCCTTTCCGCCGAACAGCACGAACAACCCGATGCCGACGAACAGGAAGAGCGTGAACTGAATGAACACGACAAAACCGCTTCCGATGATTGCCTTCTGCGCATCTCTCAGGCTGCGCGCCGTGAGGAGACGTTGCACGATCAGCTGGTCAGCACCGTGCGAGGCCATCGACAGAAATGCTCCGCCGAGCAGACCCGCGAATAGCGTGTGCGCCCTGTTGAATCCGAGGTACGTGTCGAGTCCCTTCAGCTTGTCAGCAGCCGAGGCGACGTCGATGACATGCCCCCATCCGCCGGCAACGTTGCTGCCGATCAGAACCACGGCCGATATTCCACCGAGTATGTAGACGCTTGCCTGAAGCAGCTCTGTCCACACAACGGCCTTCATGCCGCCCTTGTACGTGTAGATAATTGTCAGCGCACCGAGCAGCAGAATGGCGACGGGCTTCACGTACTCACGAGGCATGACGCCTTCGAGGATCAGCGCGATCGGGATCGCTGTCGCGAACACGCGAACTGAATCGGCAACAGCCCGCGTGACCATGAACACGATCGACGTGAACCGGCGCGTACCAAGTCCGAATCTCTGCTCGAGAAGCGCGTAGGCCGTGACGAGATCACCACGGTAATAGCGGGGAAGCAGCACGAACGCGACGACAAACCGGCCGATAATGTAGCCTGCGACAACCTGCAAAAAGCCGAGGTTGGTGACGTACGCCAGGCCCGGAATGCTGATGAACGTGAGAGCGCTCGTTTCGCTCGCCACGACGGAAAACATGACCGCCCACCACGGTATTGACCGTTCGGCGATGAAGTAGTCGTTGGCGCTTTTCTGCTTGCGGCCTATCCATAACCCGAGAGCTGTGGTGCCCGCGAGGTAGGCTATGAGGACAAAAAAATCGAGGGCGGTGAAATTCGCTTTCATTTCACCACCCTCGATGGGAGGACACGCCGGATCGGCAAGTTATGCGCTGAACGAGCTACCGCAGCCGCACCCGCCAGTGGCGCTCGGATTCTTGAACGTGAATCCCGAGCCCTGCATCGAAGACACATAATCAATCGTTACCCCGGAGATGTACTGAGCCGAGAAGGGATCGACGAAGACCTTGAAGCCCTCGTTCTCGATCACGAAATCGTCTTCAGCGTTCTTGTCTTCGATGACCAGGCTGTACTTGAAGCCGCTGCAGCCGCCTGGCTGCACGCTGACGCGAAGTCCGCCCTGATCGCCGGAAACTCCTTCTGCTTCCATAAACTTCTTGACCTCAACAGCCGCATTTGGCGTAACCGTGAGCTCGATATCTGATGTTGTCGACGTCGACATTTTATGACCTCCAGTGACTACTCGAAAATTATGGTAACGCGCCAGTTGAGGGTAGGGCGGATGCGGCCGCCGTCTCCGCCGCCTGGGCCCGGGACAACACCGACCTGTCGCCTTCTGCCCCCGCCCCGCTCGAACCCTCGCCGCGGAAAGACCGCGCGATCCAGGCAAACGCCGCCGCAGCGATGGCGAGCATGATGATGCCCGTCATTGTCTCGCTGAAGATGATTTTGCCGATTCCGAACAAGGTCGCATACACCGCGACGATGCCGGCGATCCAGTTGGTCCACGCCAGCGCCCCGCCCTCGATGCCTTCATTACCGTGCCCGGTCTTCTCGGCGATGCGCTTCCAGCCGCGTCCACCCGGTCGCACTCGGTTGTAAAACGACTCGAGAATGGCATCTGGCTCGGGACTCGTCGCGTAGGTCACGGTCACCCAGACAATCGTGCTGACGATAACAGTGACGATCATGATTGTCGCATCGGCGTTCGGATCACCCGCCGCGAACCGCTGCGGTATCGTCTGGAACGCAATGATCGAGACGACGAACGATGCGATCATCGCACTGATCTCCGACCAGGCGTTGATGCGCCACCAGTACCAGCGGAGAATCAGCACCAGGCCCGTGCCTGCTCCCATTGCGAGGAGGAATCTCCACGCGCGCTCGACTGAATCGAGCTGGGACGTAACAAGAATCGACGCAAGGAAGATGAGCACTGTAGCAATCCGTGAGATCTTCACGTAGTGATCTTCGCTCTCATTCTTTTTCATGAACCGACGATAGATGTCGTTTACCAGATACGACGCACCCCAGTTCAGGTGTGTTCCTACGGTGGACATGTATGCCGCTGCAAAGCCGGCCATCATCACGCCGCGCCATGGCGTGGGCAGCAGGTCGACGAACGCCTGAACGTAGGCCGCTTCGCGGTCGTGCGTCGGCCCGATTCCCTGTGGATAGAGCAGCACCGTCGCGAGTCCCGTGATGATCCACGGCCACGGACGAATCGCATAGTGCGCGACCTGGAAAA
>DATLDF010000075.1:0-7075 GCA_035525975.1 Gemmatimonadaceae bacterium | reverse complement strand
CTGACGTGGGCAGCGCACAAGCAGGAGACTGATCGCCTGAAGGAATCGCTGCGAACCCTCAACGACAACATCGAAGAGGCGAATCGCAAGAAGAACCTCCTGCTCGCGAAGCAGCGCCGTGCCGACGCTGCAAAGCGCATCAACGAGACGATGTCCCACATCTCCGAGAAATCGGCGTTCGAGGCTTTTGCCCGCATGGAAGAAAAGATCGAGAACAACGAGCGGCAGGTTCGCGCACACGCCGAAATTGACGAGGAGTTCTCGGGCGACCGGCTGGCCAACAGCTTCAAGCGACTCGAGTCGGGGGGCGCGGCAATCTCCGCCGAGATGCAGCTCATCGCGCTGAAGGAAAAGATGGGAGTTCTCGCGGCGGGCACTTCGGCGAAGAACAAGGCACTCGGAGCAGGGCAGCGCGCCGATGAAGAATCCGTCGAAGTCGAAGAGATCCACGACGACACCAAGTCGAGTTGAGTAGCGGGACGGCAGCAATGAGAGGCGTCAAGGTCGCGCCGATTCTCGCGGGCGTGATCCTGACGTTTTTGCTCCTGTGGATGCTCGGGGCAACGGTCAGTGTGTTCCTGCTGCTCTTCATCGCGATCATCCTGTCCCTGTTTCTCGGGGCGGTCCGCGACATTCTCGTCGAGCGCGTCCACGTTCCACCGAAGATCGCGTTTTTCCTGGCCGTCGTTGGCTCCTTCGCCGCGCTGTTCGGGTTGTTCGCGATCCTCTTACCCCCCGTCGTCGAGCAGACCCGCAGCCTGATCATCGTGCTCCCGAAGTACATCGAGACCTGGGAAACGGGAATCGACCATTTCGTTGCGCGGTTCCCGGCGTTGCGCGATGCCTGGAAGCCTGGCGAGCACCCGTTGATCACCGCTGTCTACGACCAGGTGGCGACGCAGGCGGAAAGCGTCGTGCCCAAAGTCCTGTCGTTCGTACACGTAATGATCGACTGCTTCGCCGTTGCCGTGATGAGCATTTATCTGGCGCTCCAGCCTGGACTGTACCGCGAGTGGCTGATTGCGCTGTTCCCGCCCATTCATCGCGACCTCGTCCGCGACGTTCTGCGTGATCTCGCCGATGCGCTGCGCGCATACATCGTCGGACAGCTGATAACGATGACTATGCTCGGGATTCTAACGGCGATTGGTCTCTACATTCTCGGTGTACCGTACGCACTTACGTTCGGCGTGTTCACAGGGCTGGTCGCCGTCATTCCGTTTTTTGGCACACTGGTATCGACGACCCTGCCTGCCCTGTTTGTGCTCGGCGGGCCGGGCGGAGGAACGCGCGCAGTATACGTGCTGCTGCTGGGCGTGGTGATTCACCTGATCGAAGGGAATCTCGTCTCACCGCTCGTGATGTCGAAAAAGATCGACATGCCGCCTGTCCTCACCATCACCGCAGTCCTGGTGATCGGCAAGCTGTTGGGCCCGCTCGGGCTTGTGGTAGCGCTGCCGACGCTAGTCACCGTGATGGTCATCGTTCGCCGCATCCTGATCAACCGCATCTACGAAGGAAAGGGTTTCAGGAAGAGCACGCGCGACCGGATCTTCGTGCTCCGGGTGCCTGTCCCCGATGGCGGCGTGATCGTTCCGGCCGCTCCCGTTCCCGACCTTATCAGGATCCGGGAAAAGAACCCCGTCAGGAAACTCGCCAGCTAGATATTCACTGCGCTGGTTTCACCAGCGTCACCTGAATTCGGGTTCCCCCGGAAGTGAAGTCGCCTGTCAGGGTTTTGCCCGAGGCGCCCGTTGCTGAAGCAACGGTGAACACCATGTCGTTCATGAAGGTGTCGGCGGGCTGCGCGAAACGCACCTTCGTTCCCATCACGGACCATGTTCCAGCCATGCTCGCGTCGAACGCCGGCGATCCATTCGCCGCCGCGGTGTGTAGTTGCCCCGTAGTCGTTCCGTTGTCGTTGAGTATTATGTCGATGAATCCCCCGAGCGCTTTCTGGTCTGTCGTCTGAGCGCCCGAAGGCGTGGTAGCGAACACCGCAGCGGCATACACACCTGACAGGCTATCAGGCGTCGTAGTGATAGCATCACCACCGCACGCGGCCAGAAAAACCGCGCTGATTGTGGCGCAGCTTAAAAGGAGTCGAGAGACAGATTTCATTTGAACCTCCGGGTTGGCTTGTGTCGTCACACTGCGGTTGTCGGCCGTACGAACCCGCGCACTTCGATCCGTACTAACCGGGAAGAAACGCATCAGTTCGCACCCCTCCGCTTCTACCGGCGTGAGAAGGGTTCCACAGAGACGCCCATCGTGTTCCAGACTTGTTCCTCACGATCAAGGGGATGCGCTGATGGAGCTCGCACTGTCGGTTCGGAGTCTCGTGAAGGTCTTCCGGTCGGGAGAGCGCAGTCGGCTCACGTCCGTTCCTGCGTTGCGAGACGTGAGCTTCGACGTTTCGCGCGGGGAAATCGTAGCGGTGGTCGGCCGGCCCGGTTCCGGGAAATCGAGTCTTCTGCTCTGCCTCGCCGGCCTCCTCAGAGGCGACGGTGGAACCGTCAGCTGGTACGGCGAGCAGATAACGAATCACCACATTCCGGCCGGCCTGACCTACGTTCCAAAGCGGGCGGGCTACTACTCGTTTCTCACCGTTCGCGAAGCGCTCGAATACTACGCGACGTTGCACGATCTCTCTACGAGAAACCGCGCGGAACAGGTCGACACCGCACTCCACGAGGTCGCGCTTCATCCGCACGTGTCGCGGCGTTTGAGCAGCCTGTCGCCGGTTTTGCTGCAGCGACTCGCGCTGGCGCAGGCACTGATTGGTGCGCCGCGCGCGATTCTGGTCGACGAGGCGCTTTCAGGAGAGGGAGTGCTGTTCGAGCGGGATATCGTGGCCCTGCTGACTAAACTCGCGCGGCGTGGCATGGTGATAATTGTTGCCGCGCCGAATGCCGTGGAAGTGCATCGAATTGCCGCGCGCGTAATCAATCTCGTCGAAGGCCGCGTTGTTACCGCTCGACACGAGGAACACGCACCACTCGCTGTTCAGCACGCCTTTGAGCTTCCCTCACTTACAAACCGCCCGCCGAGGCTGGTTGCGGAGACGAATCGCGTGAGGGATTAAGAGCGTTGGTTCGTGTTGACCCTCCCGAGCGGTGTGTCTAGCTTCCGCGAATGGAGACAAAGGAGTTCCGCCTCTACAACACGCTCACCCGAAAAATCGAACCCTTTACTCCCGCCGACGGGAAAACGGTACGCATCTACACGTGCGGACCGACAGTCTACAAACCCGCGCACCTCGGAAACTTCCGCACTTTTTTATTCGAGGATCTCCTACGCCGGGCCCTCGCGCTCAAAGGCTGGAAGCTTGTCCAGGTGATGAACCTCACCGACGTCGACGACAAAATCATCAAGAGCGCGAGTGAGCAGGGAATCTCGATCACCGACGTGACGGCACCCGTCGTCGAGACCTTCAACAAGGATCGCGCTTTCCTCCGCATCCAGGACGCCGAGCTTTATCCGAAGGCGACGGAACACATCCCTGAAATGATTGCGATAGTCGAGAAGCTGGTCGCGAATCGTCTCGCCTATCTCGCGGAAGACGGAACCGTGTACTTCGCCATCGACAAGTTCAAGGACTATGGTAAACTCTCGCGCCTCGACACCCGCGAGGTCAGAGCCGGCGCGCGAGTGATGCAGGACGATTACTCAAAAGAGAACGCTCAGGATTTCGCGCTTTGGAAAGCAGCCAAACCAGAAGACGAAGCTACCGGCGCAGCGTGGGATTCTCCCTGGGGCAGAGGCCGTCCTGGCTGGCATCTCGAATGCTCGGCAATGGCGATGAAGTATCTCGGAGAAACTCTCGACATCCATTGCGGAGGCATCGATCTGATCTTTCCCCACCACGAGGATGAGATTGCCCAATCGGAAGGCGCGACGGGCAAGCCTTTCTCGCGCCTCTGGTGCCACGGCGAATTCCTTCTCACCGACGGCAGCAAAATGGCCAAGCGACTAGGCAACGTCGCGACGGTCCAGGATCTTCGTGATCAGGGAGTCCCCGCGGCAGCCTTCCGGCACTTCGTGTTCTCCACGCATTACCGCAAACAGCTCAACATGTCGGGCGAAGCCATCGAAGGATCAATGGAAGGCGTCCGCAGAATCGGCGACTTCGCCGAGCGTTTGAGCGCCGCAAAGGCGGCGACGCCGGAGCTCGAGCAGATCGCGATCGATGCCGAAGCCGAAGTAACCGACGCGCTCTTTGACGATCTGAACGCACCCATCGCCCTCGGCGCGCTGTTCACCTTCATCCGGAAGGCCAACGCCGAGCTCGATCGGAACGGCGTCGACAAGCGCGCCCTGGAACAGGCCCGGGAAGTATTCGCCCGTATCAATTCGGTGCTCGACGTCATTCCCGAAGCGAGTGGTCCCGATCCCGAGCTCGGGCGCTGGGTAGAGGAGCGCCTCGCAGCGCGCAAGGACGCACGGGGCTCCCGCGACTTTGCGAAAGCGGACGCAATCAGAAAGGAGATCGAAGCGCGCGGAATCGCGATCGAAGACGGACCGCAGGGAACCAGGTGGAGGAAGGTGCGATAGCCTTGGCCCAGTTGCTCACGATGCTCGATCTCCCCGTCTCATTGGGAGGAATAGTCATCGGGCTCATTACGGTCGTGGTTCGCCCGGGCTTACATCGCGCTGACCTCCTGGCAGCCACATCTCTGGAGCGTGTCGGCGTCGGTCTATGCGTGGCGGTCGCTGCACTGGGTTTATTCGGCTTCGGTGAGGCAACCGTCCGTAGAGGGGCTGAGCTGCCACCACTCGCTGTTCTCTTCACGGCGATGATTTTCCTGCTGGCGACGCCCGGGTTCCTCTGGCGAACCCGGTGGAGAGGAGTTGGCGAAGGCGTTGCAACAATCGCCGTTTCAGTCGCGGCCATCCTCGCCGGTTTCTCCATGGGTTTTCTGCTGGTGCCGCTCGTGATCCTGATGATCACCATCTGTATTCAGGCCCTCCGTCAGCGGGCGGTTAACCGGTCCGCAGGCCACCCTTCAGTGTCTTCGCGGGACCAATAGCTCGAGTACCGGCGCACCCCGTCATCCACAGAGGCAGCATGACCCCGTTCTACCGTTCGTCCGAATCGCTCTGTCTCTACGCGATTGCGATTGTGTGCGTGTCTGCCTCGGTCGTTGCGCCTCGTGCCGCATCGGCGCAGGTCCGCTCGAGAACGGGCGTAACGTCGGACCTCGCCACATCGATCGTTCCGCTTGGAACGAAGATTCGACTTCAGTCGAAAAGTCTCGGTGAGATTCGCGAGGTGATCGTCGCGACGCCGCCGAGTTATTCGCAGGCGAATTCGAGATTCCCGGTCGTGTACGTGCTCGACGGCGGCCAGAATCTGCTGACGACGGTCAGCGCCGCGCGCGCTCTCGCGAGTGCGGGACGAATACCTGACGTCATCGTCGTCGCAATACTCAACACACAGCGGGATCGTGATTTCACCCCCGCGCTCGTGCGGACAAGCGAGATGCCGCCGGGGGTTTCCGCGGTTGGCGGAGCCGATGCGTTCCTGCGGTTCATCGGTACCGAGCTCGTTCCAGCAATCGATGCGCGCTATCGCACCCAGCCTATGCGTGCCGTGATCGGTCATTCGCTCGGTGGTCTGCTTGCGATGCGCGCACTCGCTACGGCTCCCACATTATTCCGCGCGTATCTCACCCTGGAGCCATCGTTGTGGTGGGATGCGCGTCAACAAGTTCTGTCTGTTCTCGACTCACTCCGCGCACGACCAGCTGCTGTGGGTCGCCTCGTCGCCGTCGAAGCAACAAGCGACGAAGGATGGAAACCGGACTGGGCTGCGCTCCAGCAGGCAGCGCCGTCTCGCTTTCGTCTGTCGTTCGTCCACATTGACGACGAAAGTCACGAGAACCTGCCCTATCGTGGCATCTACGAGGGTCTGGCAAGTCTCTTCTTCGATTACATGCCGGCAATGCGTCACGACCTGGCGCAGGGAACGCTAGCCGCGCTGCAGCGCCAGTACTCCGTTATCTCGCGTGACTTCGGTTATACCGTTAAGCCTCCTTTGAGCGCGATACTGACCGTCGCCAACAGAGAATCAGGGCAGCGGCGGTTTACACGGGCGCGATCCGCGCTGGCCTACGGCGATTCTCTCTATCCCGGCTCTTCCGACACGCAGTCGTTCCGCGCCGCGATCGACGACGCCGAGCGTGAGGCAAAAGCCGCACATCTCGGCGAACAGGAATCAGTGGTCAAATTCAAACCGATCACTCGGGATGCGGCGGTACCCGTGCTTGGCGATTGGGACGTGCTCGTGCGGGTTGAGCCGGGAACGCCGATGAAGGGAAGGGCATCATTTCGCGTAAGCGCAGACTCGCTCCTGGTAAAATTTGTCGCGCGCGGCGTTGCAATCGACGGCGGAGATCTCGTCGAACCAGACGCGCCGGTTCGAGTGGAAGGAGATTCACTCTTCTGGGAACGTGAAAACAACGGCGGCGGGCGAGCAGTGACCTCGGCCCGCATCGTGGCGGATGGGCGAATTCAGGGCGAAGAGACCCTCGTCGGTGGCCGCGCGATGCCCGCCGGATTCACAATGCCAAAGGTGACAGTGGAGATGACGAGGGCTTCAATTCCGCGGAGATAGTCCTCGTGTTGCATGACCGTCGACGTCTCTGGATAAGAGAGCCCCGTTCGGGTTGACTCGTTTCTCTAAGTTCGCTATTCTACTAGGCTTGCGATGAAAAATCGCTGTTTGTTGCTGACGTAGCTCAATTGGCAGAGCAGCTGATTTGTAATCAGCAGGTTGGGAGTTCGATTCTCCCCGTCAGCTCTGCCGACAAGCGGTTCAGGCTAAGCGAAAATTCGGTGGGGTACCTAAGTGGCCAACGGGAGCAGACTGTAAATCTGCCGGCTAACGCCTTCGAAGGTTCGAATCCTTCCCCCACCATTAGCAGAGGGGTTGGATTTTTTTGTGGTTACGCGGGAGTAGCTCAGTTGGTAGAGCGCTAGCCTTCCAAGCTTGATGTCGCGGGTTCGAGTCCCGTCTCCCGCTCTGTCAGAAGCGCTTGCTCGTTGTAAACGGCAAAGGATCGCCGGCAGTAAA
>DATLDF010000071.1:0-26736 GCA_035525975.1 Gemmatimonadaceae bacterium | reverse complement strand
CTTTCCGTATGTCTTCTTGATTGCCTTGGAGGCGGCATCGGCGAGGATTGCATGACCCGCAGCTGTCGGGTGCACTCCGTCGAGGCTGATCGTCGGCCCGTAAGGCAGGCCGGACGTCATGAAGCTCATCAGGTCAAAGGGGAGGTCGCGCTTGGACTTGTCGTACAGCTCGCCAAGCGAAACCGTCGCATAGCCGTGCGCTTTGGCCTGGCGCTCGATCTCGTCGCTGAACTGTTCGGTCATATCATTCAGAGTCGTGATGTCCGCTGGCGTAAGAACGTAGTCGGCCGTGCCGTAGTACGCACCGGTTGCCACAGCAGTGAGGACCTTGCCCCTGACGAATATGAAATTGGGGCTGGTGTCGCAGTCGGCATTGACTGTGATGTTGAAGTTGAGGAATGCAGCGCGCTGTTGGGCGATTTCCTGCGCCGTGCGAATGCGGGGGAGGCTACCGCGAACAGTCGATGGCCAGCATACGTCGCATGACGTAGCAGTGCTGAGCTTTAGCGTATACAGAATGCGGCGCGCGTGTTTCTGCTGTTACTCGTAGTGCTTCGGTTTCTCGATCACTGAAGGTTTCCGAGATCTTCGGTTCGTTGATTGAACCACTCAATCCAGGAGAGAAAAAAATGAGTGACCAGGCCACCGCTTCACATACGATCGACAGCATCGTTGACCAACTCGACCGCTTCCACCAACGAGCGACATATGGCGCCGTTGCATCGATCGTGAACAGGTCGCCACGGAACCTGATGGACACCCGCTCACGCTGTCCGCGCGACTCGTGGGTCGTAAGCCGGCAGAGCGGAATGCCGACAGGCTACGAGCCGGAGCTGCTACACCCGAAGCTCACGACCCGGGAGAATGTGATCTCGACGCGCGAAGATCTGGAGTCGTGGCTGGCAAGTCCGAACTAGGCGGCAAGGACAAGTTCCAGGGAATTCCAAAATGGGATTTCGGTTGGGAGTACCATTAAGACATCACATGATGCATATTAGAAGCATATCATCATTTGGGGTTCCCATGAGAACGACACTCAATATCGATGAAACGCTCGTCGATGAGGCCAGGAGGTTGACTGGAATGAAAGAGAGGACCGAAGTAATCCACGAAGGTCTGCGTGCTCTCATTTCACGTGAGAGCGCGAAAAGGCTCGCCAGGCTCGGCGGAACCGAGCCGAAGCTAAAGGCAATTCCAAGACGTAGATCAGCAGAGTCGTGATTCTTGTAGACACGTCTGTGTGGATTGATCACCTGCGGGTGGGTGAGGCGAAGCTTGTCGCGCTCCTTGGCGACGAAACTGTCCTCACTCACCCGTTAGTGATCGGCGAGCTTGCGTGCGGAAGTATCCGAAATCGCGCTGAGGTTCTTGACCTGATCGGAAGACTTCCAAAACCTCCGATAGCGTCGGACGTGGAGGCACTCGAGCTTATCGATCGGCATAAGCTGACTTCGAAGGGAATCGGCTACATCGACGTTCACCTTCTCGCGTCTACGCTGCTCATGCCAGGCGCACGTCTGTGGACGAAAGACAACCGCCTTGCATCAATCGCTTCAGAACTAAAGATCGAATTCGTCGTTTAGCAGTCAGCGTTTGGCGTTTGGCGTTTGGCTGTCGCTTATCCGTTCCCCATCTGCCCTCTCGCCTTATCCCCCCAGCACCAGATCCGTCCATCCGTCGCGAGCGCACACGTGTGACTGCCTCCCGTCGCAATCTGCGTGAACCGCTGCGATGAGCTGATCGGCTTCGGAATTCCTCGCTCACTTCCCGTGTTCGCAGCAGTGCTGGTCCCGTCGCCGAGCCCGCCGAACCAGTTGCCGCCCCAGCACTGGACTATTCCGTCCCGATCTATTCCGCACGTATGCGCGGTTCCGGCCGAGATAGCGGCGAAAGAAATTGACGACGATACGATGTTGGGTATTAGTACCGGCGGCCCGGGCTCACCGGTGCCAACCTCGCCAACGTGATTGTCTCCCCAGCATGCAACCAGGCCGGCAACCGTAATGCCGCAAGAGTGACCGCCTCCAACCACTGACTGAAAAGTCAGAGTGCTCTTCGCCCGCGTTGGTACTGTGGAGATGCCGCGGCTCGGCGAAAGCATGTCCCCCAGCGTTCCGTCGCCCAGGTTGCCGGAAGTATTGCTGCCCCAGCAGTACACCGCATGATCGCTCGCGACAGCACACGCGTGCGACCCGCCTGCCGCCACAGAAATAAATCGGTAGCCACCCGCTACTTCGTGCGGCGAGAGCGCATCCGCGGTACCACCGTCACCGACTACGCCGCCTCTTCCCCAGCAATACGCTCTATCATCAGTCGAAAGAGCGCACGTCAGTGCTCCCCCAGCCGAAATGGTCTTGAACCGAAGACCTCCAGCAACGGCGACCGGTGCCGCGCTTTGAGTCATGGTACCATCGCCAAGCATTCCGCGACCCTGATAGTATCCGCCACCCCAGCACCAGGCCGACCCATCGGCAGCCAGCGCGCACGTGTGATTTTGGCCGGCCGAGATCGCGGAGAATCGCAGGCTTGTCTCGACTGCCGCGGGTTTCATGGTACAAACGCTGGTCTGATCGCATGGCGAGCCGGAAGCGCTTTGGCCGGTCTGGCGATACTCGTTATCGCCCCAGCACCATGCCTGCCCAGCGGAGTCGAGCGCGCAGGTATGAAAGAATCCGCTGGTAACGGCAGAAAATTGCATTCCCTTGGCAGACACGACCGGAGTGGGAACTGCTCTCGGAATCGAATAAGTAGTGCCGGGTTCGATAATCCCGCAGCCGGTCGAGGCGAGGGCTTCGGCAAGGCTGACTAGTGCGAGAAAAACACTCTTGAAAGGAAAGCGCATTTTTTGTCGGGTTGGTGTACCGGACACGATGCGCTAACCGACGGGCAGGCAGTATACGTCGCGTTACGTAGACGCGGGTTCAGCCTTTGACCCCTGGCTTGTGGCCTTTGGCAGTCAGCAGTCAGCAGTCAGCCGTCAGCGTCCTTTTAGGGCTCCGATCTTGCCAATCTCAACCGGTATGGCCGAGCACGCTGAACTACCTGTAAAAAAGCCCTGGTTCAACCGAAACCACCCTGCGTTCCTCGCCGTACTCGGGGTCATTCTTCTGGTCATCGGCATCGGCATCGGTGCCTTCACCTGGTACGGATACAGGGTAACTACTGAGCTCCGCCCTGGCTCATGGCGCACGCCAACAGCGATCATCGACCGGGAAGGGCACACCCTTGTCGCTCTATACGGCAGCGACTGGAAACTGGCAGAGCCGGTGATCCTTTCTGACTTGCCCACGTACGTCCCGAACGCTTTCCTCGCCGCCGAAGACGCCCGATTCAGAAGCCACATCGGAATCGACCCGGTCGGAATCGGCCGAGCGATCGTGTCAAATGCAAAAGCACGCGGAGTAGCCGAGGGCGGCAGTACGATCACTCAACAACTGGCGAAAAACCGATTCCTGTCGGCAAAGCGCACCATCACGCGCAAGATCGCCGAAGCCGGCATCGCTCTCATGATCGAAGCCCGGCTTTCCAAGGACGAGATCCTCGAAGCCTACCTCAACGAAGTTTACCTCGGCCATCGCGACGGCCGCGAAATCCGCGGACTCGGCGAAGCGGCACGGATCTACTTCAACAAATCTCCGAAGAAACTCACAGTTGCCGAGGCCGCACTGCTTGCGGGAATGATTCGCGCGCCCAATAGAGATAACCCCGACGAGCGATCGTCGATCGCAAAAGACCGACGTGATGCAGTGCTCGGCGTCATGCTCGTGAAAAAGTGGATAGATAAACCCGCGCTCGACCAGGCCGTTGCAGCTGACGCGGATTTTCATCCGGGTCCGCCGAGGGCGAGGCCGTATCCCTATTTGCTCGCGGCGCTCAGGCAGGAGTTCATCGACAAGCTCGGCGAGCGGCGGCTGGCAGATGGAAACTTCAAGATCTACACTGCGATTGACGGATCGATGCAGCGAGCCGCTGAAGTCGCAGTTCGAACCGGAACGCAGAGGCTTCGTGCGACGCACCCATGGCTTCGCCGGAAGAAGCCGCTTCAGGGCGCACTTCTGAGCATCGATCCGTCGACTGGCGGAATTCGCGCGCTCGTGGGCGGATCGGATTTCAGAAGATCTCAGTTCGATCGTACGAGATTGATGCGCAGGCAGCCGGGATCGGCAGCGAAGCCGTTCACGTATGCAGCGGCAATCGCATCCCGGTCCATCACCCCGTCTTCGATTGTACAGGACGAGCCGATAACGATTCGGCTCGCAGGCAACAAGACGTGGGAGCCGAAGGACTACGATCAGCAGTTCCGCGGTCCAGTGACGGTTCGTGAGGCCTTCGAAAAATCGTTGAACGTCCCCGCTGTCCGCGTCGCGCAGCAAACCGGTGTGAGCAGCGTGCAGGAGGTTCTTCAGAAGTCAGGCTTCACCGGCGAATTGTCGGAGACCCCTGCAATCGCGCTCGGTGTCGATGAAGTGTCGATGCGCGAGCTCGTCTCCGCCTACAGCACGTTCGCGAACCTCGGATCTCGCGTCGACCCGTATCTGATTGAAAAAATCGAGCAGAACGGGAGCGAAGTGTACACGGCAGAGCCGCAGAGGACCGAGGTGATGGACGCCGCCGTGGCGTACGTGATCAACTCAATGATGCGTGGCGTTGTCATGCGCGGAACCGCGGCCGCGCTCAATGAGTCGGGCCTGGGAAATGTTGCTGGAAAGACTGGAACGACAAGCAATTACCGCGATGCGTGGTTTGTCGGCTATGTGCCTGATCTATTGACTGCCGCCTGGGTCGGATTTGATGACGGTACGCCGCTGCGGATGTCTTCAGGCGAAGCAGTCGTGCCAATGTGGGCAAGCTACATGTCCAGGACGAGACACTCATCGGGCGAGCTGGCGCCACCACAGGGTGTGACAATAGCACAGGTCGACGCGATGTCCGGACAGGTCTGGCAGCCTGGATGCGGGCCCGAGATTACAGAAGCGTATCTGGCGGGAACTGAACCGCGCGAGATCTGCGGCGGTGGATACATAGGCGAGATGATGGCCGGTTTCGACGAGCCCGCAATGATCAGCGAGCAGGAAGCGATGGCAATGTCCATGGATGCAATGGGGAATCGACAAACTGAGATCGTTGTTGACCCGGCTGAGGCAGAGCCGAGGACCGACGAAGACACGGTTGAGGTCAGCGAGCCTGACACGATTCCGCGGCCGCGCAGCGATCCCGTTCCGCCTCCGCCCAAACGCGACACGATCCCCGTGAGGGATTCATTGTCCAGTTATCGGTAACGAACCGGGGCGAAGGACGCTACGTTTTTGCCGGAGATGTGCTGTTCCTCCCACTACGCATCCCGGCCCGATGACTGACCAGCTGGCGAAAGAAGAAACGCTCGACCCCGAAGACTGGAACGAAGTAACCGCGATCGGCCACCGGATGATGGACGACGTCATGAACGATCTGGCGACGATTCGTTCACGACCCGTGTGGAAGAGAATTCCCGCCGACGCGCTCAAGTCACTGAATGCGCCATTGCCGCGAGACGGACAATCGCTCGAGTCCGTTTACGAAGAATTCAGGAAAAACGTCGAGCCGTACGCCCTGGGAAACAGGCACCCGAGTTTCTGGGGTTGGGTGATCGGCAGCGGAACTCCCACCGGAGTGCTGGGAGATCTTCTCGCTTCGGCGATGAATACGAACGCTTCCGGATTTGAGCAATCATCCGCGTATGTAGAGGGGCAGCTCATAAGCTGGTTCAAGGAGCTATTTGGATTTCCCCAAGAAGCGACAGGAATGCTGGTGAGCAGCGGCTCTGCCGGAAATCTCACGAGCCTGACTGTGGCGCGCGACGCAATGCTGCCCACGGTGGTTGATGACGGCCTCTCGAGCCTTGGCGCGCGGCCGTGCATGTATGCGTCGAACGAAGTTCATAACTCGGTGGACAAGGCGATCGGAGTCATCGGCCTCGGACGCTCGTCGCTCAGGCGAATCAGGACGAACGACGACTTTACGATCGATGTCAGCGCGCTTCGCGAAGCAATTGAGAAGGACAAGCGTGACGGCGCGAAACCAATCTGCATAGTTGGCACTGCGGGAACCGTTGCAACAGGCGCCATCGATGACCTGTCAGCGTTGGCTGATGTGGCCGAAGAGTACGGAATGTGGTATCACGTCGATGGCGCGTTTGGGGCGATTGCGGCGCTGTCGGACAAGCTTCGCCCAAGCCTCAAGGGCATGGAGCGCGCCGATTCTCTCGCGTTCGATCTTCATAAGTGGCTCTACGTGAATTTTGACGCGGGCTGCGTTCTTGTCCGGCGGCCCGGCGCGCAGCTGAAGTCGTTCTCGATTCCCGCGAGCTACTTGTCCACGCTCAAGGGAGGCATTGCGACCGGCATTTACCGGCACGGCGAAATGGGAGTTGATCTCTCGCGCGGATTTCGCTCGCTCAAGGCCTGGATGAGCTTCAAGACGTACGGCTTCGACAAGTACGCGCGTCTTGTCGAACAGAACGTTGCTCAGGCGAAGTATCTGGCCGGGCTCGTCGAAGCTCATGACGAGCTGGAGCTGGTCGCGCCCGTTCCGCTGAACGTCGTGTGCTTTCGCTACGTGAAGAAGGGCCTTACAGCCGAGGCGCTCGACGAGCTGAACGAGCGAATACTCATTCGGCTGCAGGAGGACGGACTCGCTGTTCCGTCAGGCGTGCGGATTCGCGGAAAGTTTGCGCTTCGCGTCGCAAATGTGAATCATCGCAGCAGGCGTGAGGACTTTGAGGCGCTCGTTGCGAACACCGTCAGGCTAGGCGGTGCGTCATAGGCGCCACACGCTAATCGCCACTCGCCACACGCTTACGGCACAGAAAAAACTGACGCGGTTTCAGTTAGCGCGTGGCGTTTGGCGTGTGGCGGTTAGCGCTTGTCGAGTAGGTTCCAGATCTTCTCGTCTTCAGTTCCCAGCACCCATACAGAGAAGCCCCGCAGCTTCTTCTCCTTTGCGAGATCCCATTTCGCTGTGAAAGCACGGGCGTCCTCGAGAAAAACCCACTCGTAGATTCCGCCGACGCTGTACGAAGCAAAGGGAACCTGCTGAACGGGATCCCACTGAATTGTCGCGCCGTTTCTCTCCGCCAGGCCTGAGCCCCAGGTCCAGTTCACCGTTTCGCTTGTAGATGCGGCACGGTTCGTCGAGTTGGCATCGTATTGAGTGAACCAATGTCCGCCGTAAGTAGGAATTCCGAGCGAGAGTTTTTCTGGCGGGATGAATTTCAGGAAGTAATCCACAGCTTCGCGCATCCATGGCATTCCGGCGACGGGCCCCGGAGTTGTGCGGCGAGTGTGCTCGCTGTAAGTCATCAGCGATACAAAGTCGCCGACCCGTCCCAAGGCCGCGAGGTCGTAGCCGCCACGCCAGCTGTCCTGCATGAAGCGTCCGTACGCCGTCGGCCCCGCGCCATCCTCGGTCTTGTGAACAACAGCAACGCTGATCTTGCATCCAACCGCGTGCAATGACTTCGCAGCGTCGGCATACCAGGCCGTAAACTTGTCGCGATCGACGATGTTGATGTTCTCGACGTCGAATTGAACTCCCCAGTAGCCGTTGTCCTTGCACATCGCGGTCATGCTCTGAATTGCGCGCGATCTCGCCGTCGTGTCGCCGAGCAGCCGATGAAGTCCCGGTTGCTGAAATCCTTCGTTGGTAAAGAGCGGCATCACCTTCACGTTGTGCGCTTTCGCGAGGACTGCCACTCGCTTGTCGAGGCCGCCCCACATGATGCCCAGGCTGTCGATGACGTACACCTGCGGCGCCACGACAGATATCTGGTCGATGTGCTTAACGAGGCTTTTGTAGCTGTCCTCGCGATCGACGTAGTAGAAGAGTCGCTCGCCGGCATTTTGGGCAGAGAGGCTGGTCGCGCAGGCGCCGATTACTCCGATCGTAAGAAGAATCTTTCGAATCGTCATGAATTTCTCGTGTGGGCGGCGGCGAAACGTTAGCGGACAGGCGGCGTTGCGGCTAGTCGCTTGAAACCCAGCGACGACGGCTCTCAGTCCATGAACGTTACTATCACGGACATCGGGAGCATGATCGAGGCGCGCGGCAACGGTGTCGACATGAACGCAATCAAGGACGCAGTCACCAAAGTCGACCTCAAGAAGCTCGAGGGAATGAAGAACGCTGGCGTCCAGTAAAAAAATTCTCGGCGGCCGGCTCCGGAGCTGCCCTAGACTGCGGACTCGCCGCGCCGCGTCCCGGCGGCTGCGGCGTCATCCTCTCGGCGCGACGGAAAGCAGAACGCGAACACTGTTCCCCCTTCCTCCGGAAACTCGGCCCATGCGCGTCCACCAAGCGACTCTGCCGTCTCGCGGACAATGCTGAGTCCCAGCCCCGTTCCTTCGGCGATCGTCACGGTCTCGGAATGTGCGCGAAAGAACTGCTCGAACAGCCGCTCCCGCGCCTTCACAGGTACCCCGACCCCGTTGTCCTTCACGCGAACTATCAGCTCGCCATAAAGCTGATTCGGATAGACCAGCTCCCCGGAAATCCTTACCCACGGATTTGGCTGCGAGGTGTCTGCGTACTTGATCCCATTGGACACCAGGTTCGTGAGACACAGCTCCGCGGCTGCCGCATCGACTTCGACCGGTGGGAGATCGTCGGCGATCTGCACGTCGATTTGCCGCGCCTGGGCGGCGTCACGCAGCTGCCTGACAACCTCGGC
Source organism: Gemmatimonadaceae bacterium (assembly GCA_035525975.1). Classification (GTDB taxonomy): domain Bacteria; phylum Gemmatimonadota; class Gemmatimonadetes; order Gemmatimonadales; family Gemmatimonadaceae; genus UBA4720. The sequence goes on along the minus strand of DATLDF010000071.1, from coordinate 18,032 downwards.
TGCAGCCTGCGGGAGAAGGATGTTCTTCCGCTGGCGAGCATCGGATTCGAGCCGGGAGAGCGATTCAAGATTCCCGAGTACGGCCTGCAGGCCCTCGGCGTTCTCGAGAATCATCCGCTGGAAGCGGGCTCGCTCTTCGTCAGCGAGCCATGGTTCCTGGAGCATGTGCGCCGCGCCGCGAACCGCGCCGACACGATTCTTGAGCTCGTGCGCCACCATGCGGTTAAACCGGCGCAGGCGACCTTCGCGCTCGTTGACGCTTTCCCCCGCGAGTCGCAGGAAATGTGAAACGGTGGCCTGCCTGATCAGCTCTACTGCCTGTCCGATCTGCTCCCAGCACTCGAGGACATCGGCAGGCGCGACCTGGTCTCCAAGCTCCTCGATCGCCGGCCGAAGGGTCGTGAAAATGATCCCGCAGAGGATCTCGTGTTCCTTGAGGATCTCGTAGGCGTCGAATCCCTGCGCATGCCGGAGCGCGCCCAGCTCCATGGCCTTGGCGGTAACCGGACTGCTTGCGTTGAGCTCCTGCTCCGGTGCCTCCAGATAATCAGCAACGCCGTCAAGCAGAAGCGGGACGTGATTGATCAGCTCGTGGGTGGGGAAAACATCGTTCTTGTCGATCGACACGCGCGCATTGATGCGCTCGAGCCATCGATGAACGATGTCCTCACGGCTGGAACGAATGCGGTTTGCAAGCATTGCCCGCAGCGAGACGGGCGTGCCTTTAGCTGACGAGCCCATCGATTTGTCTCAACTGAAAAAGTCGGAGCCGGAAACGGACAACTTACAAAAATAAGCGCGTGCGCGCCTGCTGTTGGCATGCCGTTCGCCCTCATCAATCTTGCAGCGGTAACCTATCTCATATGGCGACTACGGCATCCCGAGCACAAGATAAAGATCTTCAAATGACACGAAACCTAAAAGCGAGGCCCCGAAACGGCGATCACATGGAGACTCTGGGGTTCTATTTCCCGATGGTCGATGCTGATTCGGCACAGCTCGCGCTGCACTGGGGCAGGACGGTCGTGCCGATGGCAATCAAAGCCAGCCAATAGGTTCGCAAAATGAAAATCAATTTCGCGTTTATCGCGCTGGTGGCGCTCGGTTCTGGCTGTAATTCGTCGAAGGAACCGGTAGCTGATACCTCGAGCTCCATTGCGGCCTCTTCCCAGTCGAGCGCTTCCCAGAACGCGCCGGTTGTAGCATCCGACTGTCCGCATGACGGAAAGTGGGCGCTCTGCAGTATCGAGAGGCGACTGAAGCAGTCGGGTTTTGTCGTCAAGAGAGTCGAGGATACGACGCACCGGGCCGGGTTCGCAGTAAAACCCGCTGTCTTCATGCTCGGAAAATCGAGGCTCGAGGTTTTCTTCTATGAAGACTCGGCTACCGCCGCGCGCGATGCCGCAAAGCTCGACACGCTTACCGCGGGTCCCATTGGGAAACCGAGTCAATGGGGCGCAACCCCGCCGACGATGATCCGATCGGCAAACATTGCGGCGGTGCTTCTTTCCGAGAGCCCGAGGCAGATAGAGCGGGCAATCAACGCGTTGACGGCCGGACCTCCACAGCCAGGATCGCTGCGTTGATCTAGCTGAGCACTCGCTTCAGGGTCGGCGTGTCGATGTTGCTGCCCGAGATCACGATGCAGACAGTCTGACCGGTCAACTCCTCTCGAAGCTTGAGCAAGCCGGCCAATCCCGCCCCACCTGCCGGCTCGACGAGATTGTGCGTGTGCTTCATGAGTATACGCATGGCATCCATGACGTCATTATCACTGACGAGCACGAATCCCTCGAGACCGTCGCGAAGCGTGGGAAACGTCATCTCGTATGTGTCTCCGGTTGCAATTCCGTCGGCGATTGTGTTCGGCGCCCTTCGTGAAACCGGACTCCCCGCTTTCCACGACTCGTAGCACGCGGATGCTCCCTCGGCTTGCACTCCGTAGACTCTGACGTCAGGGCGTAGCACGGAGAGCATTGAGATCGCTCCAGTGGCCTGCGATCCGCCTCCGACTGCGAACACCATCGAATCGAGCTCGCCAGCCTGATCGAGAATCTCGAGCGTCATCGTCGCGGCGCCGGCCAGAACATCCCGGTTGTTCGTAGAGTGGATCAGGGTGAGACCCTCATCACGACATAACCTGTCAGCTTCGAGTACGGCGGTGTCATAATCATTTCCGGACTCAATCAACCGGGCGCCGAGAGCGTGCATTCCCGAATTCTTGTCCGGGTTGTTGCCAAACGGAACGACTACAGTGACAGGTATTCCGAGCACGGCACCGGCGTGCGCCAGACCAAGCCCGTGATTGCCTCGCGTAGCTCCAACAATTCCGCGCGCTCGGTGCTCGGCAGGCAGTGCGGACATCGCGGACAATGCATTTCTGATCTTGAACGAATTGATTGGCTGATGATTTTCGTGCTTCACGAGCACGTGGATTCCGTTGCCAACAGCATCATCGAGCTCTCGATAGTTCCGCAGCGCAGTCGGCATCAAATACGGAGCGATGCGGTCGCGGGCCATCAGTGCGTCATCGAGTGACACCGGAAAGGTCATCGTGATCTCCATTCTATTTGTAAAGCTTGAACATGGACGTGCGCTTGAGAAACGACGAAGACTCGTATTTCCAACTGTCCAACAGATCGTCAATCCGACCATTTTCGACAGCAGCGCGCAGTCTTCTCGAGCCCGACAGTTCTTCGATGCCGTTTCCTGCCTGCCATTTAAACTGTTTTGGGTGTCGTGAATAAATCTCGCGCAACAGATGCACCGCGATAATCGAAGATCGAACGGCGTTTCTGTCCGTGACGACGATGGACACCATGGGGATCGACATCCCGCCAAACTTCTCACCGCGTCGGATCGCCTGTCTCGTTGCGGCGAACTTCACGCCGTCGAGCCTCTTAGAGTTCATTGTCCGTGCGATGACTGCCGCGTCAGTCAGCCAGCTTGCGCCAATCAACCTGAACGGTGTCGGTGTTCCGCGGCCTTCGCTCACATTCGTAGCCTCGAAGAACGAAATGCCCGGATACATCAGCGCCGCTTCGAAGTCTCTGATATTGGGAGATGGGGCCGTCCATTCGAGGCCCGTTTCATCGTACCACATTGATTTGCGATAGCCTTTCATTGGGGCGACGATAACTGCGGCGTCGATCTGTCTTGTCCCCGACAGGTAGCGGCCAAGCTCGCCGACGGTGAGACCGTACCGCAACGGAACGTCGTGCAGGCCCGTGAATGATCGAAACTTCGCCTCGATCATCCCGCCCTCGGCGATGTCATCGCGAATTGGATTGGGCCTGTCGGCGATGATGAAAGTCTTTCCCGCCTTTTTCGCCGCCTCGGCCGCGAGGGTCATCGTCCACACGTAAGTGTACATTCGGGCGCCCACGTCCTGAATGTCGTATACGAGGACATCAAGATTGTCGAGCATCTTGGCTGTCGGCACCTTCGTGGCGCCGTAGAGGGAATAGATCGGGACGCCCGTGGCCGCGTCGACGCCCGACGCGATCTTCGCTCCACCTTCTGCGGCGCCGCGAATGCCGTGCTCGGGTGCGAAAAGAGCAGTCAGCCTGACTCCCGGTGCCTTGAAGAGCAGGTCGATGCTGCTGCGTCCCGTTGCGTCGCGACCCGTGTGGTTCGTGATCAGTCCGACGCGCTTTCCCGCAATCAAGTGAGCGGAGTCGGCAAGAAGAGTCGTAATCCCGGGAGTGATGTTATCCGCGGTCGCGACATCGCGTGCGTAGGATGAGTCACACGCTGAAATGCATGCGACGAACACGGCAACGAGGTATTTCAAAGAGAGTTCCTCCGAAGCTATTTTGGCAGCTTGCTCAATCGATATAGAAAAACCGCAACGCGCCTGGTCTGCGGGCCGAACATTCTGATATCGGCCGTTTCCTTGTCCGTGTGATCGTCCCAGCCGGCAAGACCCACCGCATCGAGCGCAGACGGGATGAAGGGCGCCGCGAACGACACATCGGCAGCACCGGCGCGCATCGGATCGACGGCAACGACAGCTCCCAATCCAAGCACCCTGCTCACCGCGTCGTACATCCGGAGGAGCTTTCGATTGCCATCTGTCGGTGCGAGCGGAGGATATCCATCCTCGAATGCGATCGATGAGCTCGTGTGCGGCAGCGATCGCGCGACTATTGCCTGCATCGTCGCCTTCGTGCTGGCCAGCTGCTCGGGTGACAGCGTACGCATGTCACCCTTTACTATCATTTCCTTCGCCACGACGTTCGTTTTGCCGAGTGCCGTCCCTCCGCTCTGGGCGCTGTCATTCCTGACATCGGTTCCGCCGATTGCGAATCCCGGATTGAAGGTCAGATACTGCTGCGTGCTCAGCTCGGTCCGAAATTCCTGAAGCACGCGAGCCGCCTCGAAAATCGCGCCGTCGCCGATGTCGGCGCGGAAAATCTGAGACGAGTGCGCAGGAGTACCGGTTGACGTGACCGTCCACGAACCCGCGCCGCGCCTGGAAACAACGGCTGTGTGCGGATCCCCAGAGCCGTCCTCGAAACCGATGGCGTACTGCGACTTCTTCGCTGCCGCAACGAGATCAGCGCGAGCAAGATTCTGCGGATTGCCCGCCGATTCTTCGTCTCCTGAAAAGACTGCGGTGATGCTCATGTTCTTCAACGCTCCGGCCGCTGCGAGCGCCTTGAAAGCCTGAAGCATGATGACGTCACCACCCTTCATGTCGATTATGCCCGGGCCACGAACGGTGGTGTCGCTCAGCCTTTCCCATTTTTGAAAATGATTCGACGGCTCGAACACGGTGTCGAGGTGCCCGATCAATAGAAGCCTTGGGCCTGTTCCCGTTCGCTCCGCGATCAGGTGCCCGGCGCGCCCAAACGCGGCGCCATCAACCCAGCGGGTCTCGAAGCCGAGCTTGTCGAGCTCAGCACGAAGAATTGCGCCGACTTCGCGAACGCCCGCGAAGTTCATCGTGCCGCTGTTGATGTTCACGAGTCGCTCTAGGAGCGCGAGTCCTTCGGCGTTATGTGGATCCACCGCTCTGACAATCGCTCGCTCTGTCGCGTCCAGCGGAGCAACCGTCGTTGGAGATGTCGAAGTGGCTCCCGTGGTGACTTGCGCGCATGCTGCGGTCGAGGAGGCGACGAAGACAACAGCCGCTGCGAATAATCTTGAACTTGTGGGCATGATTGTGTGTGGGGTGACGATACCCAACGAAATTCAACGAGAATGGCGCTCGACGCCAGCGACTGGCATTTTCCGCCCATGACCCGACCCGCCGGTTCGTACCACACTGACGCGATTGTAATCGGCGCCGGCCTCGCCGGACTCGTTGCGGCGTGCGAGCTCGCTGATGCTGGAAAACGTGTCATTATCCTGGATCAGGAGCCCGCACAGAGTCTCGGTGGACAGGCTTTCTGGTCCTTTGGCGGGCTCTTTTTTGTCGATTCACCTGAACAGCGGCGCATGCGCATTCGCGATTCCCACGATCTCGCGTGGCAGGACTGGCTGGGAACCGCGGGTTTCGATCGAGATGAGGATCACTGGCCGCGCAGATGGGCGGAGGCATACGTCGCATTCGCGGCGGGTGAAAAACGATCGTGGCTGCACAAGAGAGGCGTCCGCTTTTTTCCGGTCGTGGGCTGGGCTGAGCGGGGAGGCTACGGCGCGACAGGCCCGGGAAATTCCGTTCCCAGATTTCACGTTACCTGGGGCACTGGCCCCGGACTGATCGAGCCGTTCATCAACCGGTTGAAGGCGGCTGAGGAAAAAGGGCTCGTCACTTTCAGGTTCCGTCATAGAGTCAGCGGGCTGACTTCGACCTCCGGAACAATCGACGGGGTTCGCGGTGAAGTGCTCGAGCAAAGCAGCGTCGAGCGGGGAGTCAGCAGCTCGCGCGTTGCGACGAGTGAGTTCGAGATTCGCGCGCAGGCAATCATCGTCACGTCAGGCGGAATCGGTGGGAATCCGGATCTGGTACGGCAGAACTGGCCGGCTCGCCTGGGAATTCCGCCGAAAAAAATGTTATCAGGTGTGCCGGCGCACGTCGACGGGCGCATGCTCGGCATCGCGGAGGCGGCAGGCGGCAGGATCGTCAATCGCGACCGCATGTGGCACTACGTAGAAGGCATACAAAATTGGAACCCGATCTGGCCGAATCACGGAATTCGAATTCTGCCCGGCCCCTCGTCCCTCTGGCTCGATGCCTTGGGCAATCGACTGCCGGTGCCGTTGTTTCCCGGTTTCGATACACTCGGGACTCTCGCGCACATCATGAAGACGGGGCACGAGCACACGTGGTTCGTCCTCACTCAGCGCATTATCGAAAAGGAGTTCGCACTCTCGGGATCGGAACAGAATCCCGATCTCACCGGCAAGAGTGTGAAGGGCGTATTAGGTCGCGCGCGCGGAGGAGCACCGGGGCCGGTGGAGGCGTTCAAGTCGCACGGCGCCGATTTCGTCGTCGAAAGGGACCTTCGCGAGCTGATCCGAAAAATGAATGCTCTTACCGGCGAGCCACTCCTCGACGCCGATCGCGTCGAGCGGGAGGTCGTCGCCCGCGATCGTGAGATGGACAATGCTTTCACGAAGGATCTTCAGATCACCGCGCTTCGCGGTGCACGAAGCTACCTCGGCGACAAGCTGATTCGGGTCGCGAAGCCACATAAGTTGCTCGACGAGAGTGCCGGCCCGCTCATCGCGGTGAGGCTCAACATTCTCACGAGGAAAACGCTCGGCGGGCTGGAGAACGATCTTTCGGCGCGCGTGCTCGGTGCCGATGGGCAACCCGTGCCTGGGCTTTATGCGGCCGGCGAAGTTGCGGGATTTGGCGGAGGTGGAATGCACGGATACCGCGCGCTCGAAGGCACGTTCCTCGGAGGATGCATCTTTTCGGGCCGAGCAGCCGGTCGGGCGGCGGCCGAGGCAATCATCTAGTCACAGCCTCTTCTCAAGACATCAGAGCTTCAATTCCCACGTCTGCGAAGTGAGCGATGGGCCGAACTGGCTGTGCACTTCCTCTTCAATGAGCTCGAACCCTGCGGCCTGATAGATCCTTCGCGCGGACAAAAGTACGTCATTAGTCCAGAGCCTCATGCTCTTGTATCCGGCCGATCGCGCGAATGCGATGCATTCATTCACGAGGCTGGTGCCGATGCCCAGCCCGCGTGCGGATGGCTCGACGAGAAGGAGGCGGAGCTGTGCGACCGACTTTGTCAGCTCGACCATCAGCACGCACCCGACGTTCACGCCGTTTCGCTCGGCGATCCAGCAGCGCTCGCGCCCGGGCTTGATATCCCGCAGGAACTTCGCGCCGATCTCAGACACGAGCGTCTCGAAGTTTGAATTCCATCCGTACTCGTCGGCATAGATCTGCGCGTGCCTCTCGATAATCCAGCCCATGTCGCCAGGCCGATGCTCGCGAATCGTAAATGCCGTCCCGGTTGCTCCGCGGTCAGTAGAAACGAATCAGCCTCGCGAAGCGTCTTCGATGGCGTCCATCTCTTCAGGCGTGTGCCCGCAGGTTCTTGCGCGGTCCTCGACGACTTTCACGAGCGCGAGGAGACGCTGGCGCTCGAGCGGCAGCTGAAGCTCTGCGAGCGGTGCACGGCGCACGGGAAACGCTGCGCTGCGCGGTTCGTCGTCAGACGTGCGATACGTGACCAGCGCGCCGCCCTTCGCGAGCGGAACAGCAGAACTTGGCAGTCCGTTGACGAGATGGTCTCTGTTGACGATGGCAACGAGGGGACGGCGACCGTGGAGGTTCTCCATTGCTTCGGGAACGTCGTGAGCGACGGTTACCTGGTGACCCGCGCCACCGAGCGCCTGAGAGACGCCCTCGAGCAATGCCGGGTCCGATCCGATGACTAGAATCAACGCCACTATTTCTTTTTTGACCCCTCTCTCGAGAGTACCAACGCTCTCGACTGAGACCCGACAATCTTCGTACGCGAAGACCGTCCTCCAATAATTCTAACCCCGCGGCTATTCACGCCCAGCCCCTCGATCACATCATTCGCAGGACTGCGCCTTGAATGAAGCCGAGCAGGAAATACGCAATTATGGGAGTGATGTCTATAGCGCCGCCGATCGCTGGAATCAGCTGCCGGAGCGGCTTGAGCAGCGGCTCGCTCACCGCGTAAGCCCAGCGAATCCATGGCGAATACGGCGAGATTGGAAGCCAGGAGCTAACTACGCGAACCAGAATCGCGATTCTGACAAAATCAAAAGTCCACGAGACCAGGAGCTTGAGTATTCCGGCCGGGCCGCTCTGCATCGCGAACGCCAGCCCAAGAATCTCCGAGCGAATAAAATCGAGGACGCTGACGAGAAGAATTCCACCCACAACGACGGCGACGAGTGCCCAAAGTGGCGCGCTCGCGGGATTTCCCCCCGCCGACAGAACGCGGCGCTCGATCGGCTCCAGAACAGGATCGATCCGGGACCTCGAGAACCTCGCCAGCGGTCCAAAGAGATTTACGCGCCGCGTTCTGACCAGCCAGTCGAGAATGCAGAAGGCCGCGAAGACGCCGGCCGACACAACGAGAATGAATCGCACTGCAACAAGCAGCCGATCGAACAACGCCACGAATTGAATCATTGAGGCAAACTTAGCTTCATCCCGAGATTCTTCACGAGAAAGGCGAACTTGTCAGCCGCTTCTTCGATCTGCTTCGAAGTCGGTTTGCCGGCTCCATGGCCGGCTTTCGTCTCGATTCGGATGAGAATCGGTGCCGGGCCGGACTGTGCCGCCTGAAGTGCCGCGGCGTACTTGAATGAGTGTCCCGGTACGACGCGATCATCATGATCCGCAGTGGTTATGAGGGTTGCCGGATACTTCGTGCCGGACTTGATGTTGTGAAGTGGAGAATACTTTCTCAGATATTCGAACTGCTTTGCATCGTCCGACGAACCGTAGTCCGACGCCCACGCCCATCCGATCGTGAATTTCTGGAAGCGAAGCATGTCCATGACTCCGACCGCCGGCAACGCAGCCCCGAACAGGTCCGGGCGCTGGTTCATCACTGCGCCCACCAATAGTCCACCGTTGGACCCGCCCGAAATCGCAAGCTTCGGCGTCGATGTGTACTTCTGCGCGATCAGGTATTGGGCCGCGGCGATGAAATCATCGAACACGTTCTGCTTGCGGTCGAGCATTCCGGCTTCGTGCCATTCCTTTCCGTACTCCCCGCCGCCGCGAATGTTGGCGACAGCGTAGAGACCACCCATCTCGAGCCACACGAGATTGGCAGGTGAAAACGACGGGGTCTCCGCGATGTTGAAGCCGCCGTAACCATAGAGAATGGTCGGGTTGTGTCCATCGAGGACGGTTCCCCTCTTCATTGTTACGAACATCGGGATGCGCGTTCCGTCCTTGCTGTTATAGAAAACCTGGTGAGTCTCGTACTGCGTTGCGTCGAAGGCGAGTTTGGGAGCCTTGAAGAGCTCGTTCACTCGCCTTTTCAGGTCGTAGTGAAAAACAGTACGCGGGTAGAGATACGACGCGAACGAGTAGTAGAGGTGATCGTCGTTTGGCTTGCCGTTGATGGCATTGACCGTTCCGATTGCGGGCAGCGGCACCTCGCCAAGAAACGGATAGCCGGGCGCGCTAACCGGATCGGCCTGGTCGCCGCGGGGATTGCGGGCGTTGCCCGTCTGCCGTCCACTCCCAGCGGGCCCGCCGCCAATCTGCCCGCGTCCGCGGAGCATGTCGTTTGGATTCGGCATCCCGTAAATCCGAATTGTCGAATACGCGTCCTGGAGATACGAAGCCACCAGCTTGTTGCCGGCGACGAGCACGCTCTGCAGAGCATCGCGGTTTTCGGGAATCACGGTGAGCCAGCGACCGGGCTGCTCGTTGTTGATGTCGATTGAAACAAGCCGGCCCTTAGGCGCCCCGAGATCCGTGCGCACAAGGAAGTTGTCGCCAACGTCAAACACAAACTCATTCTCTGCGTCGAACCTGTCGATCAATCGCACGAGAGGATTGTCGATTCTGGGCTTCTTCGGGTGCTCCAGGTAGACGAAGTAAATTCGGGTTCGCCGATCGGTGCCTTGATGGATCGTGATGATCAGGAAGGTCCCGTTGTTGGTTAGCTGCGCGTTGTAGAGCCAATCGGGATGCGCCTTGTCCTCGAAGACGACTATGTCGGAGCTCTGCGGCGCGTTCAGCCTGTGGTAATACAGACGCTGGCCGCGGTTGACGTTGGTGAGCGTATTTCCCGAGGTTTGCGCGTCGTAGGCTGAGTAGAAGAAGCCCTTGTTGTCTTTGGTCCAGGCCATTCCGGAGAACTTCACCCATTTGAGCGTGTCCTTCGTGTCGCGTCCGGTCTCGATGTTTCGAACGCGGATTTCCCGCCAGTCAGATCCGCTTGTCGATACCGAGTACGCGAGCATTTTCCCATCTATGGATGGCTCGGTTCCAGAGAGCGCAACGGTTCCGTCGCTCGAGAGCGTGTTCGGATCAATCAGGACGCGTGGCGGCCCGTTCCCATCTCGAACGAAGAGAATGTTCTGGTTCTGGAGACCTGAATTCTCGAAGTAGAAGAGCCGGTCCCCGACTTTCTCTGGCGCGTAGTACTTGGGATAGTCCCACAGCTTCGTCAGCCTGTCGCGAATTGCGGCCCGCTCGGGAATCGCCGCCAGATAGGAGAATGTGACTCGATTCTGGGCCTCGACCCAAGCCTTAGTCTCCGGTGAATCGGTATTCTCGAGCCAGCGGTACGGGTCGGCGATGGAGGTGCCGTGATAGACGTCGACCTGCGTGCCTTTGGCGGTTACCGGGTAGGCAGGATTGGCGGGCGTCTGTGCGCCGACCGCCGCGGCAAGCGCGAGCGGCAGCAGTGAAGCTGTAAGGAGCGAGCGCATCGGGTGAGTTTTTCCGTTGTCGATAGTACGTGAATCTACGAGAAGGACCGCTGATCGTTCCACCGGGCAGCCTTGAGGCGGCCGGCTTGTCCCCTTGGGAACACCGCTAACGAGCCGGCCCCTCATACGGTAGAATCCGGAAACTTCAATACACTGGAATGCCGACAACCGCTGACCGCAACTACTGGCTCCTCAAGACCGAGCCGACGACCTTCTCCTTTGCCGACCTCTGGAACGCCCCAAAGCGCACGACTTCGTGGGATGGTGTCAGGAATTTCCAGGCGCGCAACATGTTGAGGGACGGGATGAAGGAGGGCGACCTCGTTTTCATCTACCATTCGAGCACGGATCCGACGGGGATTGTTGGTATCGCCGAGGTGGCGAGGTCTGGCTATCCGGATCCCACTCAATTCGACTCGAAGGACAGCCATTATGACCCGAAGAGCAAGAAGGAGTCGCCCAGCTGGTATGTGGTGGACATCAAGGCGATCGAGAAACTCCCTGAGATCGTGACCCTCGAGCGGATGCGGGGGATGAAGGGGCTGGAAGGGATGGTACTGCTCAGGAAAGGGAGCCGGTTGTCGGTTCAGCCGGTCAGTGCCTCGGAGTGGAAGGCGATCGTTGCGGAGGCGAAGAAATAGACACAAGAACCACAGAGTTTGTCGTTCGCAGTCCTTACTTCTGGCCACGCTCGAATCGGCTAAATTAGAGCAACACCAGGAGAAAAGAATGGCCACCCCAGGCACTGAAGCGGCCCCTGACGGCACGCTCGAAATCAAAGATTCCCGTACCGGAAAGTCGTACACTCTTCCAATCAACGATGGCGCGATACGCGCCAATGATCTCAAGCAGATCAAGACGCCCGATGCTGACGATCCGGGCCTGCTGAGCTACGATCCCGCTTTCCTGAATACTGCATCATGTCGCAGCGCGATCACGTTCATCGACGGCGACAAGGGAATCCTCCGCTATCGCGGATACCCGATCGAACAGCTCGCAGAGAAGTCGACCTTTCTCGAAGTCGCGTGGTTGCTGCGTCACGGAGAGCTTCCGAATCAGGGCGAGTACGATTCTTTCGTGCACGACATCACGTACCACACGTATGTGCACGAAAACATGCGGAAGTTCCTTGAAGGATTCCGCTACGATGCGCATCCGATGGCGATGCTCAACAGCGCAGTGGCCGGCCTCGCGTCGTTCTACCCGACGGCGCGCAACATCATGGATCCTGTCGAGCGTAACATCTCGATTATCCGCCTGCTCGCGAAAGTTCCGACCATTGCCGCGTATTGCTACCGACACCTGAAGGGCCTGCCGTTCGTCTACCCCGACAACGACCTGTCTTACGTAGACAATTTCCTGTCGATGGTCGCGAGAATGACGGAGCCCAAGTACGAAGCGAACCCGATCTTCTCGAAGGCGCTCGAAGTTCTCTTCATCCTTCACGCCGATCACGAGCAGAACTGCTCGACGAGCGCTGTCCGCGCAGTCGGCTCATCACACGTCGACCCGTTCTCGGCCATGTCCGCAGGAATTGCCGCGCTGTTCGGCCCGCTGCACGGCGGCGCCAACGAACAGGTGCTCCGCATGGTCGAGGAAATCGGAGACGTGAAGAACGTCCCGAAGTTCATCGAGGAGGTGAAGGGCGGGAAAGGCAAGCTCATGGGCTTCGGACACCGCGTGTACAAGAGCTACGACCCGCGCGCCAAGATCGTGAAGGCGCTCGCCGACGATGTCTTCAAGGTTGTCGGTGTCGACAAGGATCTGGAGATTGCACTCGAGCTCGAGCGCATTGCTCTCGAGGACGACTACTTCAAGTCACGCAAGCTTTACCCGAACGTCGATTTCTACACGGGGCTGATCTATCGCTCGATGGCGTTCCCGACGGACTTCTTTACTGTCCTGTTCGCGATCGCTCGGACCGCCGGCTGGCTGGCGCAGTGGGAGGAGATGCTGCTCGACAAGGAGCAGAAGATCGCGCGTCCGCGGCAGATTTACACGGGTCCTGCAGAGCGGCCGTACTCGCCTTCCATTGAACATAGACACGCAGTTCCGGCGAAGTCCAAGAAGGATGCGCTAAGAGCGTAAAGCGCTGACTGCTGACGGCTGACTGCTGACTGCCCTTCAGAAAAACCAGAACGCCGCCGACTCACGAGAGTTCGGCGGCTGTCTTAAGCTGCAGGGCAGTCAGCAGTCAGCAGTCAGCCGTTGGCACTCCATTTCGGGTTAGACACTCCCTCTGCAGCGAGGATCGCAATCTTTCGATCCAACCCGAGTCCGTATCCGCCAAGCTGCCCCGCGCTCGCCACTACGCGATGACAAGGCACGACAACGGCAACCGGATTTGCACCGCATGCATTGGCCACAGCGCGGAATGCCTTTGGTCGTCCAATTTTCTTTGCGACGTCAGCGTACGAACGAGTCGATCCGGCAGGAATGCGGAGCATCTCCTTCCACACACTCAACTGAAAGTCAGTGCCTCGCAAATCGAGTGGCACCTTGGCGTCGAGATTCTTCCCCTCGACTCTCCCTTTCACGTCAGAAGCGGTGGCTCGCATCGCACGATCGTCACGCGTCACGGACTCGGAGCGAAACTGATCGTGAATTTTCCGCTCCAGCTCCTTATCCGATTTGCCGATCGACACCATGCACAATCCCTTCTCGCTCGATGCCACCAGCAGCCGCCCAAGTTTCGTATCGGTGATCGTGTAGGTGATTCCCATGGGCTACAGCCTTTCGAGCAACGCCTGAAAACGCCGATCACTGCGCAGTGAATTCAAATCGGGATCGTTCTCGATCCACTCGCGATGACCCATTCCCTTATCAAGCGCGCGCTCGAGGCAGAGAATCGCGTCTTCCTTCATTCCCTCGATCGCGTAAACACACGCGACGTTATACAGGAGCTGCGGATCGTCAGGATCGATCTCAAGTGAATTTCTCGCCCACGCCAGCGCCTTTTCGGTCTCACCCAGGTTCGACCAGATAGTTGCGCCAAGGTTCAGGGCGCGAGCATCGTCGGGATTTATCTCGAGCCACTTTTCGATTGCCTTCACCGCGCGGTTCGACGCCTTCATCGACTCGTGAATGCGGCCCTGGCTGGCAAATGCGGATGCAAGGAAGCTGAGCGCCTGAAAATCATCGGGCCTTAAGGTCGCGGCCCGTTCAAACAGCGGCGCCGCCTCGAATGACTTCCCCTGCGCGAGCATCGCCCGCCCGTAGAAGTATGGTGCCTCGTAAAGTTTCGGGTCGAGCTTCATCGCGAGCTCGAACTCCTGGCGCGCATGTTCAAACTGCTTGCTTAGCGAAAACGCCAATCCACGCGCCGAGTGCGCCTCGGCAAGATCCGGATCGAGCTGGAGCGCCTTCTTGCTCGCGCTGTCAGCCTGCTTGAGATTCGATTCTCGCGCGTCGAAGTACGTGTAGAGGATGGAGCAGCAGTCGGCGATTCCGGCGTATGCAAGCGCGTAGTTCGGGTCGACCTCGATTGCGCGCGAGAACATCTGCCGGGCGGTTTCGAGGCTCGTTCGCCGATACTGGTGGAAGGACTTTCGGCCGCGAAGATAATAGTCATAAGCTTCGACGTTGCCGGTCTTTACCTTCTCGATCGCTTTCTTTTCGTCGTCACTCAGTACGACGCGCAAAGCCTTGACGATGTTCTGCGCGATCTCGTCCTGAATCGCGAAGACATCCTCCATCTCTCGATCGTATTTGTCCGCCCAGAGTTGATATCCGTTATGGACGTGAATCAGCTGCGCGCTCACGCGAATCTTGTTGCCCGAGCGCCGGACGCTTCCCTCGAGAACCGCCGATACCTCTAGCTTCTTCCCGATCTCGCGGATGTCTTCGGTCTTTCCCTTGTAGGCGAACGTCGACGTGCGCGATGCAACACCGAGCGAGTGGATTTTTGATAGAGCGTTGATGATCTCTTCAGCCATCCCGTCGGTGAAGTACTCATTCTCCGCATCCGCGCTCATGTTCGTGAACGGAAGCACGGCGATCGACTTCACCGCCTGAACCCCCTCCGGCACCGTCACCGTGACGGGCGTGGTAATCGTTGTTACAACAAGTGCCCTGCCGAATTCACCCGATGTCGTAAATCGACCCGCGGGATCCTTTGCGAGGGACTTGCTGAGCGCGGTATCGATTTCCTGTGGCAGATCCCGCATCACCTTGCTCAGAACAGGCACCGGCTCGGTGAAACGCTTCTGCAAAACCGACTGCGCAGTGGGCCCGATGAATGGCCGTTCCCCGGCAAGCATCTCGTAGATCACGCAGCCGAGGCTGTATTGATCGCTGCGGCCGTCAATGTCTATTTCGCCTGCCGCCTGTTCCGGGCTGACGTAAGCTGGCGTTCCGACAACCATTCCAACCTGGGTCAGGGTGTCGGCGCCGGCAGCAGTCAGAGCCTTGCCGATACCAAAGTCCATGACCATCGGCTGGCCCTCATGCATCATGATGTTCTCGGGCTTGATGTCCCGATGGACGATCTTGTTGCGGTGGGCGTAGTCCAGAGCACCCGCGATCGAGCGCGCGATTCCGAGGCTTTCTTCAAGAGGGATCTGCTTATCCCGGTTGAGTCTGTCGCGCAGCGATTCCCCCTCGATAAACGGCATCACGTAGTAGAGAAAACCACCGGCTTCGCCGGAATCAAAAAGAGGAAGAATGTTTGGGTGATTCAACCGTGCGGCGAGGCGTATCTCACGCAGAAACCGGTCATTTCCCATCGCCGAGGCGAGGTCCGGGTGCAGCACCTTGACCGCCACATCGCGACCGTGCCGAAAATCCTCCGCCAGGTAAACTGTTGCCATGCCGCCACGGCCAAGCTCGCGCTCGATTCGGTAACGGTCTTCAAGCGCTTTTGCCAACTGCTCCTGCATCTGCTCTCGTGCCTCGACGTGCTGTTTATGGGGATGGCTAAGCTACGGCAACCACAGGCGCCAAGCCAGCCAGAAAATGCCTTACCTCTTCCTGTAACCTGGGCCCCTGATCGCTCTCCCAGGAAGGGCCAGGGTAGGCTTCCCGCCATCCAGGACAGCAACGCCATTCACGAAAACGTAATTGATGCCTGTGGCCAGCTGCTGAGGATTCTCATAGCTCGAGTTGTCGATCACGGTATTAGGGTCAAAAACCGTGATGTCCGCGTACATCCCCGGCCGCAGCAGCCCCCGGTCAACGATGCCAACTCTCTGAGCTGCCAGCGACGTCATCTTCCGAATCGCGAACTCAAGCGTGATGACTGAATCCTGCCTGACATAACGTCCGAGAATCCTTGGAAAGGTCCCGAACCCGCGAGGATGTCCTGTGCTTCCAAACTTTCCAGTCGAATCGGGACTCACCGCGCCTGCATCCTGTCCAACCGACACCCACGGCTTCTTCATCGCGAGTCGGAGCGCGTCCTCGTTGAAGGAGAAGTAGAGCGCCGAGGTGTTGCCGTGGTCGGCAATGAGAATGTCGAATGCGGCATCGTATGGATCCTGGTTGCGCATCGCACCGACTTCGGTGAGCCGCTTACCCTGATATTTCTTCAACGAATCGACTCCAACCGAGTTGATCATCGTTCTGTTTGCAGTGCGAATGCCTGCCGCCGAATCTTCCGCAAGCTCCTTCTTCAAGCGGGCGCGAACTGCAGGATCCTTGAGGCGCACGACCATCGAGTCATCGCCGCCTTCCTGAACCCACGTGTTCAACATGGCCGAGAGTCCCGTGCCGCTGGCTGTATACGGGTACTGATCTGCCGTCACGTCGATTCCCGCAGCCCGCGCCGAATCGATGACAAGAATTGCCTGTGCCATCAACTCGGGCGTTCTGGACTTGATGTGGCGAATCTCAGCCCAGGTGTTCGCGCCAGCCGCGATGCGGACGGTTTCGCGAACCGCGTCGACTAGGCCTGCACCCTCGCTCCGCATATGCGCTGCATACCCACCGCGATAGGGAGTCACATACTTCGTCAACGCGATCAACTCGTCAGTGCTGAAGAAAGTGCTCGGCAGATAGATGAGGCCCGTTCCCAGGCCGACCGCGCCGTCTCGCATGGCCGAGTCTATGAGCGCGCCCATTTGAGACATTTCTGCGGCCGTCGGATGACGGGTGGCATCGCCCATCACCGCTTCGCGAACCGAGTTCGTCCCGACATACGTGGCGAGGTTGATCGCAGTGCCGCGGCGCTCGAGCTCCCTGAAGTATCCGTCGAGTGACGTCCACGGGTATCGCGGATTTGGCGTTGCGTTCAGGGCTGTCTGCGGCCATGCGGAGCTGACCTCGCCCGTGACTTCGCTCGTGATGCCCTGAGTGATTTTCGAAATCGCCTGCGGCCTTCTCAGAAGTGAGAATTCCGAGTGGCCGAGCATGTCGATGAAACCGGGCGAGACGACGAGTCCGCTGGCGTCGATGACGCGCTTCGCAGTCTGGCCCTCGAGCGATGGACCGACGTAGGCGATTCGGTCGCCACGTATCGCAACACTGCCGCGGTACCAGGGATTACCAGTGCCGTCAACGACGCGCGCATTCCTGATGAGAACGTCATAGCCGTCCGGAGTCGGTGAGGTCTGAACGGAAGGCGTACACGCTGCGAGGGTAACAGCGAGGAGACAGCTCCAGCGGAGTCGCGTCATGGAAATCCGGTTGTGGGGTTTTTCTACGAGACTTTGCGTGTCTTTTTTCGGAGAAAGTCCATCAGGATGAACTGTCCGAGAGTCATCGTATTGGTAAAGTATGCCTTTCCGCGACTGATTTCGGAAACCTTCTTCACGAATTCGACGAGTGCGCGGTCACGCGCCAGCATGAACGTGTTGATCATGATGCCGGCTCGGCGGCAGTTCGCGACTTCCTTCAGCGTTTCGCTCACGACCGCGAGATCGAGCCCCATCGAGTTCTTGTAGATCAACCCGTTGGGCATCGTGAGAGCGCTCGGCTTGCCGTCGGTGATCATGACGATTTGCCGCATGTCTTTCTTTTGCGACATCAGAATGCGCCGAGAGAGCTTCAGGCCTTCAGCAGTGTTGGTGTGGTACGGACCGACCTGCGCGCTCGGCAGCGTCGCCAGCGGAATCTCTTCGGCCGAATCGTGGAACAGGACCACTCGAAGGGTGTCGCCTGGGAATTGAGTGCGGATCAGATGCGTAAGTGCGAGCGCGACTTTTTTGGCCGGCGTGAATCTGTCTTCGCCGTAGAGAATCATCGAGTGCGACGTG
>DATLDF010000053.1:0-23103 GCA_035525975.1 Gemmatimonadaceae bacterium | reverse complement strand
CCGACGAGCTCGACTCTCACACCGTGACGCGAGCGCAGTGATTCAGCGGATGAGCTGAGCAGGTGAACCAAACCGCCGCCTACGACTCCGCATCCTGCAAGACCAAGTGTGATCGTTCGCATATCTCATCCCTGCATGTGTGAAACAAAAAAGCCCACGGCTATAGGGCCGCGGGCATTCTCGCTTTTTAGCATTTATTTAACGTGGCTGCAATACGCGGCAAATTACCACAGGGCGCTTCAGTTGTAATCGGACGTTATCCGTTCATGAACGGTCTGTCAAGCGGTTCGGAAACGGGCTCAGCTGAAGAACGTGTACCCGTCCGCCTCCATCGTTTTCAGAAGAGGACTCGGCCGATACCGCTCCTCCCCGTAAAACTCGTGAAGCGCGCTCAGCCATTTCACGGTCTCGGGGATCCCCATCTCGTCGGCCCAGGCGAGCAGGCCCTTCGGGTAGTTCACTCCAAGCGTCATCGCCCTGTCGATGTCGTTTGCGCTCGCGACGCGGTAGTACAACGCATCCGCGGCCTGGTTGATCAGCATGCAGAGGATCCGCTTGAAGATGAGATCGCCGAGGTCGAGATCCTCTGTCGGCTTGGGAGCTTCGGCCCCTTCGCTGTAGTCGTAGTAGCCGCGTCCGGTTTTCCGGCCGAGAAATCCTGCGTCGAACAAACGCTGTTGGGTTAGCGTCGGCTTGAAGCGTGAATCATGAAACATCGATTCGTAGACGCTTTTCGTTGCCGCGAGATTAACGTCGTTGCCGATGAAGTCCATCAGCTCGAACGGGCCCATCTTGAACCCGCCAAGCTGACGCATCGCCCAGTCGATTGTCGCCATGTCCGCGATGCCTTCTTCGTAGATCCGAAGCGCCTCGCCGTAGTACGGCCTCGCAATTCGGTTGACGATGAATCCGGGAGTATCTGACGCGACGACTGTCGACTTGCCCCACGCTTGCACAAGCGCCTTTGCCCGCGCCGTGACGCCGGAATCTGTCGCCAGTCCGGGGACGATCTCGACGAGCGGAAGAACCGTCGGTGGATTGAAGAAGTGAATCCCCAGCACGCGCTGTGGTTTCCTGCACGCAGCGGCGACTGCAGTCACTGAAAGCGATGATGTGTTCGTTGCCAGGATCGCATCGTTCGAAACGCTTCGTTCGAGACGAGAGAAGATCTCTTTCTTGACGCCGATGTCTTCCACCACCGCTTCGATGATCAGACCGCATTCGGCAAACGCGGCGAAATCATCGGCAGATCCAGTCACGGTGGAGATGCGCGAGACGATCGAGTTTTGATCGCCGACACTGATGCGCTTCTTCTCCACGCTTCGAACCAGATTCTTGTCGATTCCGGCAAGTCCCTTCTGGATCGCATTGCGATCAGCATCGAACAGGACGACAGAATGACCGAAGGTCGCTGCGACCTGAGCGATGCCGCTGCCCATCGCCCCTGCGCCGACGACACCAACCTTCATTTCACGACCCAGAGCGTCTGACACTATTCTCCCCGGAATTCCGGTTTTCGTTTTTCACGGAATGCAGCGACGCCCTCGTCGAAGTCCGACGTGCGGCCTGCCTCTCCCTGCATCTCTTCTTCGAGCTCGAGCTGCTGCACGAGATTGTTTCCCACCGACGCGTTCAGCAGGCGCTTGGTGTAGCCGAGCCCCTTGGTCGGCATAGCCGCCAGCTGACTAGCGAGAGCCATCGCTTCCGCCTCGAGAGCATCCGCTGGGACGACTTTGTAGATCATTCCGATTTCGGCTGCTCTTGTCGCGCTGATCTTCTCGCCGGTCATCATAAGAGCTGTCGCCATGGGCATGCCAATCGTGCGCGGGAGGAAATACGTTCCGCCGCTGTCGGGAACCAGACCGATTTTTGAGAACGACTGAATGAAGCTCGCCGATTCCGATGCGATGACGATGTCGCACGCGATCGCGAGGTTCGCTCCCGCGCCGGCGGCGACGCCGTTAACAGCGCACACGATGGGCTTCTCGATTTTTCTGATCAGGGCGATGAGCGGGTTGTACGTCTGGCGGACAGTCGCGCCGAGGTCAAGTTTGCCATCGACGGGCTGGGGCACGTCGGAGAGATCCTGTCCGGCGCAAAAGCCTCGGCCCGCGCCAGTGAGGAGAACCGCCCGGACGGACTTGTCGCGGCGCGCTGCCTCGAGTGCCTCGCGAACCTCTTTTGACATCGCGAGCGTAAAGCTATTGAGGACGTCGGGGCGGTTGAGCGTGATTTTCATCACTCCGCCGACCATGTCCGTAGCTATGAATTGATGTGGCAAGCGAGCTCCTTTTTCGTCTGAGGAATATACGAAACCGGAATCGCTAACATCGAAAACCACAGATCCGGGATCTGTGATTTTCGATTTGGTAGTTTAGTCCTCATCCTTTGTGGAGCTCCACCCAAATTCGGTGTTTTTCCGACTCCCTTTCTTCGGCGCGAGCTTGCCCGAACGGTGTGTCGTTTTGTTCTCGGCTTTTGCGGGACGAGGAACGGGTGACTTTCCGGTCGGAATCGCCCTCCCCTTACGTTTCCTTCCTGCCTTTCCTCCCTTCATTTTGCGGCTCCGGCTCGTCGTTTTTTAGATTTGATGCCCGATTGCGCCTGCAGCACTTCAACGTAGTCGCGCTCGGTAGACGCTGTCCTGCCTCGTTGAAGCATTCAGGCGGGTCGCACGCCCGAGCCACCAAGGACTTTCCCGATTGCTCCGCCGATCGCTCCCGTGACGACTGAGCTGACGGTGCCCAGAGCCAAGAGTGAAGCCGGAACGTCGCCCATTAGATGCGATACGAGAATTCCGATGAATGCACAAATGCCGCCCGCAATCGCTCCACCGGCAATCAGTCCGCCAAGATTTCTTGGACCTTTCGTCAGATAACCGTAGACCAGTCCAGCGATGAGCGAAATAGTCATTCCTCCAATAGCGAACATGGCCGCCACCGACGCATTGGAGTGACCTGCGACGACCATTGCAACCTGAAGCAAAGTGCCGAGGATGCTGGCTATGAAAACGGCGCGCGAGTTGATCATTTCAAGTCCGGTTAAATGAGTTCGATGTGCCCTCGACCCCTCGAGGTATGATGCCAGGTACTGTGCAAGGCACAGGATAATCGCATTGACGCCCCCTGTACCTCTCTCCATTCTACAATCCTCACAACCCATTTGGAGACACAATGCGTTCCCCCACAACGGGCAGACGGCTGCATGCCGCTCTGCTCATGGTACTGGCAACGGCGATCGTCACGCGGCCAGCTGAGTTACAGGGTCAGAACAAGTCAGCCGCGATGCCACTGTCAGCCGAACTTCAGGCGGCCAAAGCGGCACTGGCCAAGTACAGCGATCCGCTCATTGCAGTGAGGGACGGCTTCTATTCCACCGTCGCCTGCATCGATTTTCCTAAGGGTGCCAAGGACGGACCAGTTGTGTATCCGCCGGGTGCGATGGGCATTCACCTGCTGAATACCGCCAACATCGGACCGACGCTGGACCCGACGAAGCCACAGGTTCTCATCTACGAGCAGGTCGGCGACAAGATGAAGCTCACGGCAGCCGAGTGGTTCATGCCCGTAGAATTGGCGAAGGGGACGGCACCGTCCATCTTTGGACAAAAGCTGCAGGGACCAATGGATGGCCACGAGCCAATCATGCCGGCCGCGCTCAAGCACTATGACCTTCACGTCTGGCTCTGGAAAAACAACCCGCGTGGCATGTTCACATCGACGAACCTGGCGGTGAAGTGCACGCCGAAGGCGACGTACACTGTGGCGATCGGGGAGCATCGCCACTAGGTGCATTTAAACAACGGAACTGTCATTTAACCACGATAGCAGTTCCGTTGTTTGCAGTTTCGTCGGCCCCCGACCGGACGATATAATTTCGGGCAACACCCGATCCGTTCGTCCGTCCAGCAACCAACCCGAGATACCGCAATGACAAAATTCGCCAACATCCTCGGCACCGTCGGCAACACGCCTGTGGTGAGGATCAACAAGCTCGCGCCACCGAACGTCGACCTCTACGTCAAAATCGAGGCGTTCAATCCGCTCGGCTCGGTGAAGGACCGCCTTGCCCTTGGCATAATCGAAGATGCTGAAAGATCCGGCGCGCTGAAGCCCGGACAAACTGTGGTCGAAGCGACCAGCGGCAACACCGGCATCGGCCTCGCAATGGTTTGCGCACAGAAAGGCTATCCGCTCGTTGTCACCATGGCCGAGTCTTTCAGCGTCGAGCGCCGCAGGCTCATGCGTTTCCTGGGCGCGAAGGTGATTCTCACGCCTCCCGCCGAAGGCGCTACCGGAATGGTGCGGAAGACGGTCGCGCTGGCCGAGAAGAATGGCTGGTTCTATACTCGCCAGTTCGAGAATGAAGCGAACGCCGACTTCCATTCGAACACGACGGCAAAAGAGATTCTCGCCGACTTTGCCGGCGAGCGCCTTGACTACTGGGTGACCGGTTTCGGGACCGGGGGAACGCTCAAGGGTGTTGCCCGCGTTCTCGCGGCCGAGCGTCCGGAAGTGAAAGTCATTGTCTCGGAGCCGGCCGACGCCCAGATGCTTGGAAGTCACACCGAGCAGGAGCGAAATGCCGACGGCTCGCCGACTTCAAGGCATCCTGCCTGGAAGCCGCACCCGATCCAGGGGTGGAGTCCCGACTTCATCGCCAAGCTTGCAGGCGACGCTGTGGCGGCAAAGCAGGTGGATCAAGTCATTCCGATCGCGGGCCCGGAAGCCATGAAAATGAGCAGAGAGCTCGCGCAAAAAGAAGGAATCTTCGTCGGTACGTCGGCCGGTGCGACGTTTGCCGCCGCGC
Source organism: Gemmatimonadaceae bacterium (assembly GCA_035525975.1). Classification (GTDB taxonomy): domain Bacteria; phylum Gemmatimonadota; class Gemmatimonadetes; order Gemmatimonadales; family Gemmatimonadaceae; genus UBA4720. Next base: position 18,294 of record DATLDF010000053.1, on the reverse strand, counting down.
TCCAAGTCGCGAAGGATGCCCCTGAAGGGTCGGTAATCCTGTGCATGCTGCCGGACACTGGCGAGCGTTACCTCAGCACCCCGCTGTTTGGCGACATCCTCGCGGAGATGAACGAAGAAGAAGCTGCTATCGCCGCGACGGTCTAGCTGACTGCAACATCGAAAGACACAGATCTAAGATGTGTCTTTCGATGTTGCCCTTTTACCTGAGAGCCCGACCGAGCGGCACTCCATCGAGTGGCTCGGAGGGCTTGATGCCGAGACGACGAGCGAGTGTCGGTGCGATATCGACGCTCCGCACGAATTCGTTGAAGCGCCCCGTCGTAAAGCCCGGCCCGTAGAAGATGATGGGGATGTGGCTGTCGATGTCGTAGGGGGATCCGTGTGTCGCGACGAGGAGCGAAGTCCACAAGCTTCCCGGATTGAGGGTCGCAACCAGCTCGACATTGGTTCCGGGCCCCAGTTGATGAACCCACCGGCGCGCAATCGGATCTGACAAAGTGTCCTTGCCTCGAAGGGCTTCGAGCCTGTCGATTCGCCTGATGCCCGGAGTCTGCTTTGCGTTCTTGATGAATTGATCGACAACGACCTGGAAACTTCCCTTCACCTTGTCGAATGCGCGACGGTCGACGAGGACGATCTGCTCATCAACATCGAGAGCGAGAGTGTCGATCTTGAGCGATCTCAGCTGAGCGCGTGCAGCCTGCAGCGCCGCGTGGAGATTTGTCCGGACCGGACGCGGTGGCCTGCTGTCAGGAACCAGCTCGGGGATCATCGTGAATCCATGATCCGCCGCGAGGACGACGACAATGCGCGATGAATCGCGCAGGCGATAAAGCGAATCGAGCAGGACACCGATCACTTTATCGGTTCGTAGAACCTGGTCGTGAGCTTCGCGCGAGTCGGGTCCAAGCCTGTGATTGATCGCGTCCGTGGCCGACAGCGAAATAGCGAGGAGATCGGTCGCCGGCCCGGCGCCGAGCTTCATGGCGTTTACACCCTCCAGCGCGAAGGCGACAGTCACTTCGTCGATGAACGGCGTAGCGCGAATCCAATTCGCGGCTCGATCCGGCTCCGCAGGGGTGGGGTGGGGAAATACAAAATCATTTCCCGCGCCTTCGATCGACACGCTGTCGGGCTCGTGATAGGCCGAATCCGGGCGGAGTAGGACCCAGTCCTTACCCGCGTACGATTGCGGGAGGTGACGGTCGTTGAATTTCGTCACCCACTGCGGCAGCGAATCGCGATAGTACCGGCTCGTCGTGAAGGCGCCATCACCGGGATACCAGTACACCTGCTCCTTTGCCTTTCCGATCGGGAGGATCGCGCCGCGGTCCTTGCTGGAGACTGAAAGCGCGCGAGACCGACTGTCTTTCTGGAGGATCCAGTCGAAGAGCTCTGTCCCCTGAAAGCGTTTGGGCGATGCGCCGGGTATTCCGGACGTTCCGAGGAGGGGAGATTCCGGATCGCCGACGCCAACTCTGTTTGCTGCAATGCCGGTCGACCGGGGAAATCGCCCCGACAACAGGCTGGCGTGTCCCGGAGCGGTTTCGGTAATCGCGTGATCCTGATGGGCGTTCGTGAACCACGCTCCACCCTTCGTGAGCCTGGCGAGCCCACCGGTGAGCTGTGGGCCGAACCTGTCGAGATTGCTCCCACGGAAGCCGTCTATCGTGATCATGACGACGAGGGAGGGAGACTGGCCGGCTGGCCCGGCGGTGGGCTGCTGCGCCTGCAAAATTCGGGCTGCTGATAGTGCCAAAACCCAGGTAATCGATTTCCTCATCAGGGCAATGTGCCCGGGAGACGGCCCGGCGGCAATTCCTATGGCGCATCTGCGGGATCATGCCGATTTTAGTGCGGTTCCCCACAAGTGGTTCAGGAGGCGTCACATGCGCACGGCCGTATGGCAGGTCCGGCTTTCCTTTTTATGTCTCACCGCAGTTTGCAGCGTCACGTTCAGGGCCGCGCCTGTGAACGCCCAGGCTCTCGCACAGGTCGACTCCGCGGCCCTGAAGTTTGCAAGCGCACAGAGGAAGGCAGTCAATCGGGCAAAGGAGTCCGAGCCGTTCTATTCAGTCGCCGACCCGCTCGAGATAAAGCTGACGACGAACATCAAGCGGATCCGCTCCGACAAAGGCGACAAGGCACCGTGGCGGCCCGCGACAGTCAGCTACACGGACACTGCCGGCAAGATCGTCTCGATTCCTACATTAGTGAGAACGCGTGGAATCTGGCGACTCAAGAACTGCGAGTTCCCTCCCCTTCGCCTGAACTTCAAGAGCGAACTGACCAAGGGCACGGTGCTCCATGGCATCGACAGGCCCAAGCTCGTCAGCTTCTGTCAGGACAGAGATGCCTACGAGCAATACCTGATGCAGGAGATGCAGCTGTATCGCATCTACGGGCTGCTTACGCCGGCAAGTCATCGTGCCCGGCTGCTGAAAATGACGTACGCCGACAGCGCGAGCGGAAAGGTGCAGGCGACGCGCATGGCAATTCTGCTCGAGGAGCCGGAAGTGCTCGCGGCGCGCGTTGGAGGCGAGCTTGTCGAGATCGCCGGCGCCGGCCCGTCAGATCTGGCTCCCAATGATGACGCGCTCGCCGCGGTCTTTCAGTACCTGATCGGAAATACGGACTGGTCGACGTACGCACTTCACAACATGGAGCTTGTGCGCAAGCCTGACGGCGATCACTCGCCCATTCCGTACGACTTCGATTTTTCGGGTGTCATCAACGCGCCGTACGCTACGGTCGATCCGAAGCTGTCAATCCAGCGTGTTCGTCAGCGGCTCTTCCGCGGGTATTGCCATTCGCCAGAGGATTTCGCGAAAGTCTTCACGCTGTTCAACGAAAAGAAGCCGGAGATATACGCGCTGTACAAGGATCCGATTGGGAGCCGGCTTCCGAAGGGTACCGTCGATGAAACGCTGAAGTATTTCGACGAGTTCTACGAGACGATCAACAATCCGAAGCGCGCGAAGAACCAGATTGTCGACGCCTGCCTGAAAGTCAAATAAGCCGGTCAGCGGTCCATGATGGGCAGGTATTCCCGCCATGGACCGAAGGCCTCGCGGTATGTTCGCCTTCGGGGACTCCGATTCCGCGATTGATGTCGAACTCCATCGGTATCCCCGCGCTACTTCCTGAAGTCGAGCGCGAGGCCCGGCTTCACTACGTGCATCACATCGGCATCGATGACGTATGTCTTGACGGGGCTCCCGTCGGCACTGAAAAACGATATAGAGTTGCCGAGCAGGCCAAATGAGCCGTTATCGGCAACCCTCTGAAGCGTTACAGTGCCATTGACGGTGTTGCGATAATGCGCCGACTCCGCGAAGGTAAATCCTTCGTACAGAAAGATTGTGTCGGCAACGATCTCCGATTTCGTGGTGCCGCTGCCCGATACAGTGAACGGAAGGAAGGAGCCGTTCACCGTCCGAAGGGTGTACGTCCCAAAGACCGTCGAGCTTCCAGTCACCTTGTCACTCCAGCAGGCGGCCTGCATGCCCAGGAGCAGCACGATCAGCATTTTGCGCATCACAAGAATTCTACCGCTTGAGGTTGTTGCTACAAGAACGAACTACCGCTGAATACCGTCACCCGCTTTGAAGAATCCTGGAAGTGAGACCGGAAGACGTCCCGTGATTTTCTGATTGCCGAGCAGCGCGCCCGCGGCGCCTCGCTCGAGATCATCCCCGACGCCATACGTGACGAGATAGCTGTTGACTGACGGAAACTGCCGAATGACGTACGGATTCCCGAACGCGACAACAACAGTTTTTCGGCGACGAGCAACCGCATCAATCCAGGCCGCAACCTGTTGAGGCACCGCGAAGCGACCCTCACCCTCCACACGTCTCACATACGTCGCGATCACGACAATGTCCGAACTGTCGGCCTGTCGACCAAGCCCGTCGAGTATATCACTCGTTGCCCCGGGGCCTATCTTCGCCACAACTGTCTCATTGCCGTTCACGCGCCCACGTCCGTTTCTAAGCGCCGCGGCAAGAATTCGCCCTGCACGAAGCTCCGTCTCGGGCATGTATTGTACTACGAGCGCCCGACCAGCCGTTGACAGCGGGACAAGCTGATCCTTGTTACGAACAAGCGTTACCGCTCGACGTGCGATATCCGCAGCGACCGCGCGATGCTCAGGAGATCCGACGACACTGCGCAGGTAACTCAACGACGTCTCTCCGCCATTGTTGAGTCCAGCCCGAGCCTTCAGCTCGAGCATCCTCCGAGCGGCGGAATCAATCCGCCCCCGGCTGATCTCACCCGACTCCACCGCCGCGACAAGCGCGCTGATCGCCCGAGTTGGATCCGACGTCTTCAGCAGAATGTCGGCACCTGCCTTCACTGCAAGGACACTGCTCTGCTCCGTCGTGTAACCCTTGCCAATTCCTTCCATGGTCATCGCGTCGGTAATTGCAACGCCGTGAAATCCGAGCGAATCACGCAGAAGGCCAGTAATGATCTTCGGAGCGAGAGTCGCCGGCATGTTGTCCCCATCGATGGCGGGAAGCGCAATGTGCGCCGTCATGACAAGCGCTACGCCAGCATCGATTACTGCCTTGAACGGAATCAGCTCGACGTTCATCAGGTGCGGGACATCCGCCGTCACGACAGGCAGTCCCACATGAGAATCGACATCGGTGTCACCGTGCCCCGGGAAATGCTTCGCAGTGGGATACTCCCCGCCCTGCAGCGCACCCTTCACGAACAGCGCGGAGAGCTTCGCGACTCGATTCGGTTCCTCCCCGAACGAACGGACGTTGATAACAGGGTTCGACGGATTGTTGTTGACGTCCACAACCGGTGCGAAGTTCACGTGAATGCCCACGGCGCGGCCTTCGATCGCCATGATCCGGCCGACGTCGTACGCATCCGAGTCACGCTGCGTCGCCGCTATTCCCATAGCGGTGGGAAACGCAGTCGCCCCGCCTGTCTCGAGCAGATAGTGAGTGAAGATTCCGGTCTCGAGACGCCCCAGGCCCGGCTCCAGGTCAGACGAAATGAGGAGCGGTATCGAAGCGCGACGCTGGATCTCATTCAGCTTCGTCGCGACCTCCATCGGCGTTCCCAGCGAAACCGTTGCGCCACCGACCTTGTCTTTCTCAACCCACGATAGCAGCTGCCTGTAGACGGTGTCCTGGGAGCTCGTGTAGTCGCCGAGCATCCAGACGACCACCATCTGGGCGACACGGTCGTGGAGTGAGAGTGCCGCAAGCGTCTTGTCCACCCACTGTTTCTGCGCTGCAGTAAGCGGAGCCGTTGTCGAAAGCGGCCCAGGTGGCTGGGGCGCGCTCGCAGGTGTGCTCGGGCTGACGGAAGGAGCACATGCTATACACACGGCGATAATCGGTGCAGCGGCGAAACGTGGGAAGTGCATCATGTTACGGCTCATCCCCGCTCGGTCCGTAAATCTGAGGAACCTTCGATCCCATGGGTCTCAGGTATGTCGATATCTGTCCGCGATGATGCACGAGATCGAAGAGAAAGCTCCACGCCATCGCCGATGACGGACGATCGTGCCCGAAGAAATCGATCGTTCCATCCCAACGCTCGGCCGGGAGTGTGGCCCAGCGCGCGCCCATCGTTTCGTTCTGCCTGTCGTACGCATCGAGGACTTCCTTCATCGTTTCCGGGACTGGCGGAGGAGCCCATTCCGCTTTGCCGTTCTCCAGCGCGTCGATGATCATTTTTTCCTCCCAGTACACCTGCCACGCGATTTCCTTTGCCGTGCGGGACTTCGGGTCGGGGCGGTAGTCTGATCCTTCAGGAATTCTCGAGAGTACGGTTCGAGTGGTTTTGGCTTCCTTCGTCCAGAAATCAGTGAACAGCGCTTTCTCGTCCATGATCGTGTTCTCCAATAGGGTTCTACTACTCCTCGCGATCTTCCGGGGCTTCGAGGATATCGCAATACATGAATCGCTCGTCGCGCAAAACTTTTTCGCCAACGCGACAGCTGATAGTGGCCGAAAAAACGGGACCGTCGTAGACAAAGGTATGAAACTCGCCGCGCTCTCCGCACAGATCGACGGAATCCGGCAGATCCTCCAGAAATTGCCGATCGAAGGCGCGTCCCGCGAACTCCGGTGCAAGCTGAGTGGTGTCAACGCAGACCACCCTTGCCTGATAACCGTCTGCCACGAACTGATTTGCGAGCTCCGTGGTATCGGTCATCCACAACGGGAAATGGGCGGCCATGCCAGTCCTCGCCAGCAGCGTCTCGCGATAGGCGCGAACGTCGGCGAGGAAGAGGTCGCCGAAAGCGATGCGCGTCAGCGCTGGGTGAGCGACACGCAATCTGTCGAGTACGACTAGAACCGCTTTTTCATACTCGTCGTTTGAGCAGGCAGGCTCAAGCTCAATTTCGAAAAGAGGTAAGCCTAATGAGCGCGCCTGCGAGTCGAGCAGCGACCTGCGAACGCCATGAATGCTGATGCGCTCGTATCCACGCGTGACGCTTGTCATGAGGCCGACGACTTCCACCGACGGGTCAGCCAGCAACGCGGCGAGGGCCAGGCTCGAGTCCTTTCCTCCACTCCAGCTCAGTACGATCGGCTCAGGCATGCTCGGAACCTATCGCCGAACAAGCTGGCCGAACGCAAAAAAACCTGACTAGCGAGACAAGCGGTCTCACCAGTCAGGCTTCCTGATGTTTGAAAGAATCAGCCTGCGAAAATGTAGTTGCAGCCCAGTTCCTGTGAATGCGCAACGCCGAGCACGCCCGACGGGACGATCTGCACACCCGGAAGCAGGCCGGCGATCCATTCCGCCTTAACCGCCGCCGGATCCATGTTCATCTTCGTCGCCGCTCCACTGCTGTATACCGTGAGAGCGACATCGCAAAGGCCTACGAGCACGCCTGATTTCATGATCTCAGCCGTGCCGAGCCCGGGGATCGGGAGTCCGGTGATCGAGGCATAGATATTTTTTGTGGCGGGACTATCGCCCGCCTTGATGCCAAACTGCTCGCCGAGTTTGTACTTGGCCCAAAGGGCATCGTTCATTCCCAGCGGAATGCCGGCATGTCTCAGGATGACGACTGCAGTCGCTTGACCGGGGTATGTCGCGGCCATTGTGTTCAGATATATCCTCGGCCAGATAACTCCAAAGCCACTGTTCGGTTCGGTCACGTCGAACACGACTCTGTGCTTTCCCTTGATCCTTCCGAACCAGGCGTCGAGCTTCGGATCCGCAAGAGAATTGGCCGAAGGTGTTTCGGCGGACAGGCCTGCCGGTGCTGCTACCGTCAGTCCCGCTGCGAAAGCAGCGACACGCCCCAGGAACCCTCTACGGGCAGTGGGTGAGGTGATCATTTCGTTCATGTGGGAGCCCTCCAGGCTATGACAATCCGCGGGTTTGCGGCCGACGATAAAGTACGCTGCCAGCGTCCAACCGATAGGGGTTTGGCCGTGCCGGCTTATCCTCTGGCTATGACGCCATTCTCCAGCCCGATAATCCGGTCGGCACAGGTCTCGGCAAAGTCAGAATCATGAGTGCTGATCAGGAGTGCGCGGCCTCCTCCGGCGATCTTCTTCAAGGCGTCACCAAGTGCGACCCGTCGCGCGGGATCCAGGGCGGACGTGGGCTCATCCATCAATAGAAGTTGTGGATCGAGAACGAGCGCGCGAGCTATCGCCACGCGCTGCGCCTGTCCGCCCGAAAGCTGGCGGGGGAATGCCTGGGCACGTTCTGCCACTCCCAGAGATTCAAGCAGCTGATTCGCGGCCTGGATCGCGCGGTCTCGCGCCCAGCCACGCGCGTGTATCGGCGCCAGGGTAACGTTGTCGAGCACCGTGAGATGCTCAAACAATGCGTGCTCCTGAAACACCATCCCCACCTTTTCGCGCAAACCACCGAGCTGGGATTGAGGCAGCAGTGGCCCAGGCTTCAGAGCAACCTCGCCAAGTTTGATCGATCCGGCGGTGATTGACTGCAGTGATGCAACGGCGCGAAGGACTGTGGTTTTGCCGGCGCCGGAGAGTCCCATGAGTGCGACGATCTCACCCGCCTTCACGGTGATGTCAACGCCACGCAACACGTGCTGCGTTCCACGCATCACCTCGAGCCGCTCGATCACGAGTGCGTCGCTCACGTCGACACGCTCCATCTCCGCTCGAGACTCCGCGCGTAGCGCGACAGCGGCAGCGAGAACACCAGGTAAATCAGCGAACAAAGAATTCCCGGAAGTACCCAGCTTCCGACGTTCGTCGCATAAATCGCGGCTTGCTTGGTCAGCTCGACTACAGTGATCACCGAGACTAGCGACGAATCTTTCAGGAGAGCGACAAAATCGTTTGTCATTGGCGCAAGCGCGAGTCTCAACGCCTGCGGGCCGCGCACGAGCCGCAGAATCTGAAGTTCCGAGAATCCGAGTGTGCGAGCCGCTTCGAGCTGAACTCGCGGAATCGCCATCAGTGCCGCGCGATAGATCTCCGATTCGTAAGCCGCGTAGTTGAGTCCGAGCCCGATCACTGCTGCGAGAAACGCCGGAAGTTTGACCACGGACGACAAACCGTAATAGATGACGAAAAGTTGAAGCAGCAGCGGCGTGCCGCGCATCACCTCGACGTACACTGTGAGCGGAATGCGAACTATCGCCGGACCGTAGACTCTTCCCGCAGCCACAAGAATTCCCAGCCCGACAGCGAGCGCCATCGAAAGGCATGACAGGGCCAGCGTTATCGCTGCCGCATGGAAAAACGACGGGAGATACGCCACGATCGATTGCGTCGCGACCGGACCTGGCGCCGCATCCGCGGTCGGCACCTCGGCAAGCATTCTCTTGAAATGCTCTGCCTGTGAAGGATCCCACACGCCCCAATCCCGGAAAGTCTTTTCGAGGGAGCCGTCGCGCATGCGGTCACGCAGGATCACATCGGCGGAATCCCGTAACGCAGAGTCGGCGTGCGCGAATGCAGCGACATAATGCCCGGTCGCGACGGCAATCGGCTGGATGACAAAACCAGGCGTTCGTTGCAGCGATCGATCTGCGATGATGTTATCGAGAAGCACTGCGTCCACACGACCGGCGACGAGGTCAGAGTAGGGGTGGATGTCGTCATCGTAGGAGACGGGAATCACGTCGTCAGATTTCTGCGCATCCAGAAGAAGCTGGTACGCCATCGTCGCGCCGAGTGTTGCGACTTTTTTTCCAGAGAGATCCGACAGCTTTTTGTAACGAGCCGAGTCGGACGGGCGAACCGCGAGTACTTCGCGGAATTCGAAGTATGGCAGTGAGACCGAATGCCGCTCGCGTAACTGAGGACGGTCTTCGAGTCCAGAGAGAGCGACTGTGAAATCGCCGCGCTCGACGGACTGTTCGAGTGAAGCCCATGAGGTCTGGACGAAAACCGGTTTGCGCCCGAGGCCTTTCGCGATCATCGAGGCGATCTCGACATCAAATCCGCGAACTACCGACGGATTAGCCGGATCCGCCTCCACAAACGGTGCCCCGCCCTCGGCGTCGCCGCCCCAGCGGAGTGTGGAGTCGTGCGCAGGCAGGGCCGCCCGCGCGCAGCTGAGGATCGGCACGAGGCACAGCAGCAACCAACGGAGGGTAACGCGGGTGAGGGGCCTCATGTGGCCGATAATCTATCGGGGAAGCTTGTTGGAGGCCTCCGCGCCGGAGATCATAGCTTGTACATGAAGCCGTACCGGGTCACCTCGAGCACTCCTTCATCGCTCAACAGGCCCGCGAGCACCGTATCCTTCACAATCTTTTCGAACGGCTGAACGACTCCATCGACATGCATCGACCGGCGAACCGGCCGAATTCCATGACTGTAGTCCACGTACCAGTCAACATGCCCGATGTACACCTGCTGGATGGGCACTCCTGTCGGGTAATGCCACCCGTAAATCGCTACCCGCTTCGGAGCCTCGGCCAGTCGGTTCGTGACGACGACGTCTTTCTTGATTCCGGCCACGAACGTGCCGCGCTCGAGGCCGTTCAACTGCTCCTCGATGATCTCGTGATGCCGGAAAAACGTGAGTGGAGATTCACGCTCGACAGTCAGCGGACGCGGATCGAGATGAGTTTTCGAGGCGGCCCATATGTCGTTAACCATCTTCCGGGTTGGAAGGACGAATCCAAACGCGTCACAGAAGTCCTGCGCCGTATAAGGAGTCATCGGCATCCGCACGAAGTCATCGTCTGAACCGATCGCGAGATAATCCGGCATCACTTCATAGGAAATGGTGTGCTTCAGGCCGTCGCTCCCTGTGGTGGTTGCTTCGACAGCGCGGAGCTTTCTCAGGAATGACGGCATGTTGCCGGCGAGCAGCTCGCGTCGAATTGCGTGCTCGCGCTCTTCGCGCGACAGGCGGGCGAGCGACGCGATGAAAGCAGAACCACCCATGGCGTTCGCCGCCCGCGGCGGGATGTCGGACGGAGTTGCCGGCGGCAGGGTCAAATCCGACTCGACCCACTGCGAATAGGCGCGCGCCGCCTTCAGAAGTGTCCGACCTGCGTCGTACTTGGGCCGGCGCACCAGCATCGCATGCATGTACGCGTTCATCTCACCGATCATCTCGGTGTGAAGAATCCGGTTTGCCGGGTTTGGATGAAGCAGAAAGTCCACCTGTGGCGCGCGATACCTATGGAAGGCGCCTAGTGTGTCAGCTTTGAGCTCGAACGGCTCACGGAGGTAATTCATCATACGCGCCGAGGCGCGCCACGTGCCGCCAGAATCCGAAACGACTTTCTTGCCGTCCAGCATGATGTTGCGATCATCGTACGCAACAACGACCAGCGTGTGCGCCGGACTTTGCCGAAGCCATTTCACCAGCTTCTCCCCATGCGGGTAGTCGAAGTTGTAGTTCGCATCGAGAAATGCGATGCGCTCTACCCACGAGGGAAGTGAATCCTGACCTTCGATGAATCCAAACATGAATGAGCCGCCACCACTGTGACCAGTGAGCGTCACCCTCATGTTTGCCGGGTTACCTGCTGCAGCGCGAAGCTGATCAACAATCGCGACGATTCGGGCATTTGCCTCTGGATAACTGCGAGAGCTTCTCCAAGAGGGCCAGCTCCTGGTGTCTGCCTCGAGATACGCGACAATCGCGTTGGGAACGCCGCGCGTACGCAAGGCCCGCGTCTGTGCGCCGATGTGCTGGATGTCGAAGTGCCAATCCAGACCCTCAGCCATTTTGCGGCCGATTGTCTGCGCCGTCGTGTTCCCGTTGGGGAGAGCGTAGATGATCAGGTCGACAGGCTTACTGTCGTCGATGTGCGCCGGAGCTACGATTGTGGCGGTGACACCCGGGTAAATGTCGAGGACTCGCACGCGCTCACCAAAGTTTCCGCTCGGAGTGAACCCGGACAGCTCGACTGGCACTCGGCGCAGAGTGCACGCAGAGATAAGCAATGCCATCCCGATTGCCGTCTGCCTGCGGTTGAAACTCGCGCGGCCGACTCTCGTGATCACGCTCGCTCCTGTATGTGGAACACGACCGTCGGGTTTTTTCATTACAATTGATGCTCGGCGGTGAGTTCAAAACATCAAGAGTCCATAATATGCGCCCTCAATCTGTGGCTGTCGCCTTCTCTGCCATTCTTCTGTTGCCTGCGTTTGGCAATGCCCAGGCGCGCACTGTCCCTACGCCAGCATCGGTCATCGGCTTCGAGCCGGGAGCAGACAAGAAACTGCCCGAATGGCAGCAGGTGGTCGCCTACTTCAAGGCACTCGACGCCGCCTCTCCGCGCGTCCAGCTCCGCGTACTCGGCAAAACAACCCTCGGACGGCCTTTCATCGCGGCATTCATATCCGATGCTGACAACCTCGCGAACCTTCCGCAGATTCACGAGGCGCAACGCAAGCTTTCGGACCCACGACTGACTACACCACAACAGCGCGCGGCACTCGAGCGCGACGGCAAAGTCGTGGTTCTCGTTACGTCGAGCATTCACTCGACTGAAGTCGGCGGAATCCTTACGCCACTGGCGCTCGCTTATCGCCTGGCAACTGCAGAAGACGCGGAAGCGAAGGCAATCCGCAGGAACACCGTCGTCATCCTGGTGCCATCGCTCAATCCCGACGGCGTCGATATCGTCGGCAACTGGTACAAGAGCTCACTGGGCACATCGTGGGAAGGAAGCCAGCCCCCAGTTCTGTATCACTATTACACGGGACACGACAACAACCGCGACTGGTATGCGTTCACGCAGGTGGAGACGCAGATGGTTATCGACTCCCTGTACAGCCAGTGGCACCCACAGATCGTAAACGACATCCATCAGCAGGGCGCAAACGGGACGCGAATCTTCATTCCGCCGTACATGGATCCGATCGAGCCGAACATCGACCCGATCCTCGCGGCCGGCGTCGCGCAAATGGGCAAGTCGATGACGTGGCGTCTCACGATGGAAGGTCTCCCGGGTGTGGCGAACAACACTTCATACGATGCATGGACACCTGCTCGCGCGTACCAGCACTATCACGGCGCGATTCGCATTCTTACGGAGACTGCGAGCGCGTCACTCGCTTCACCGATTAATGTGCCGTTCGAGTCGCTGCGTCCCGGTTACAACGTCGACCCAAAAGTGACGGGCGTGGACTTTCTCACCAAATGGCCCGGTGGCAAGTGGACAATCGGCGACATCGTGAAGTATCAGCATGCGGCATCATGGGCGCTGCTCGCGCAGGCGGCTGACGATCGCAGCCTGTGGCTTTCGAGCTATAGCGCGGTCGAAAAGCATTCGGTGGAAGGAAAGAACGCGATGGGGCGGGCTGACTGGCCGTCAACGATCGTGATTCCCGCGCAGCCTGCACGAGATACCGCTGTAAACTTTGCACTGCGCATTCTTCAGCGCGGGCAGGTTGAGGTTCGTCGCGCGTCTGCCTCGTTCACTTCGGGCGGACGGACCTTCCCTGCCGGAAGCTACTTGATCTCCACGGCTCAACCGTACGGTGGTTTTGCGAAGACTCTTCTCGAGAACCAGCACTACCCCGATCTTCACGAATATCCCGGTGGCCCGCCCAAGCGTCCGTACGACGTCGTTGCACACACGCTTCCGCTGCTCTTCGGTTTTAACGTTGCATTCGTGGCCGATTCAGTCGCAGTCGCGTCGACTCCCGTCGCACCGGTTACTGCGACACCGTGGATCGCGAGTGGATTGACCGGCAGCAAGGCCCGGCGTATCGCGATCTTCGCAAATGCGTCACCCTCGATGGACGAAGGCTGGACTCGATGGGTGTTCGACCAGTACAAGATTCCGTTCACTACTATCGGCGCGAAAGACATTCGCGCGGGCAACCTCAACTCGCGCTTCGATGCGATCATCATTCCCGACCAGCAATCGCGCTCTATCGCGAACGGACCTGCCGGCCAGTACCCCGATTCGCTCAAGGGCGGAGTCGGAGCCCCTGGTGCAGCAGCACTCGGTGCATTTGTTGACGCCGGCGGCACGTTGCTGGCGTTCAATGATGCCAGCGAATACGCGATCGAAGCGCTTTCACTTCCGGTGAAAAATGATCTCGACGGCGTCGGTCCAAGCGACTTCTACGCGCCGGGCTCGATCCTGCGCGTCGTGCTGGACCGGTCAAATCCTCTGACGGCTGGATATACTGCGCCCGAGCAGGCTGTGTGGTTCGAGGGATCGCCGGCGTTCAGCGTGACCGATCCGTCGCGAGCGACTGTAATTGCACGCTATCCCGAGGCGACGGACAATCCCCTCATCTCAGGATGGCTGCTCGGCGCACCGAAGCTGGCGGGCAAAGCGGCTATGGTAGATGTGAAACGCGGGAAAGGACACGTCGTGCTGTTCGGCTTCAGGCCGCAATATCGCGCCCAGACGATGTCGACCTATCCGCTCATGTGGAACGCGTTGCAGATGCCGTGAGACTGCCTGACGAGACGAAGTAACTTCACGCACACCACCCCGCGCGTCAGGCCGCTACTTCGTTGAGAGTCGCTTGATCTCCGCACCCCAGTTGACCACGACGCCGAGCGTCTGCGCATTCTTCCGGGAGCTCCGGATCACTATGAATTTCTGATCGTCGAGCCCGACATCGTAAGCGTGATGGCGATCGTCGGTAAGCAGATGGGTCGCGGTGAAGAGCTTCACAGGAGTTCCCGCCTGAAACGTTTCTCCAGCGGTGACTGGAACTGTCATCATGTCTCCAGTCGGAGTTCGGAAGAACAATTCCTTCCCACTATGAGACCACATCGGCTCTGCGCCGCCCCCCACCGAGATCGTCCAGCGTGCTGAATCGACCGATGGGAAAGGACGAACGTACACCTCGTTCTGATGCGATTCGTTGGATCCGTAAGCGATCCACTTTCCATTCGGGGAAATCACGGCCGCGTAATTGTCGTAGTCGGTGCGAACAAGGGGTCGTGGCACGCTATCGGGGCTCGCTGCAATAAGAAGCTTCCGGGTGTTTGCAGAAGTACCGAGCGTGCGAAAGACCGTCAGCTTTCCATCGGGTGAAAAGCTGACTTCGTCCAGCGGAGGCGCTTTGCGATTCACCGGCTGCTCGTCGTTGCTTCCGTCCGCGCGTCGCCACCAGCTGGTCCGCTTGTTGGATCTGGTTCCCAGGTAGGCGACAGCTCTCCCGTCCGGAAGCCACGTTGGTCGATCGCTCGCACCCGTCAGCGTCAGCCGGGTCAGGGCGCCATTCGGAAGTTTCTTCACCCAGACGGCGCCGCCAATTGTCATCGCGATGCGACTCCCGTCCGGAGAAAGGGCTATGTCGCGAAACTGGCCTGTCCACGAGGAGTCGATCGGCGTCTCTGTACCGTTCCGGGAGATCCACGCAACATCACGCGCACCCAACCCACCCGGGACATAGACGAGCGTGCCCGTGTCGGAGACGTCGAACTGTAGCGTTCCATCGATGCCCTCGGTGCGCACCTGGTCGAGCACCTGAACCGGCTCCCCCCGCGTGGTCAGCGTTTTTTCATCGAAGCTGACTGCGAATACGCGTCCGTCGGCGGTACCGTAGAGCAGTTTGTCAGGTGCCAGAAAACGCGCGAACGTGCCTTTGGCAACTACGTTGCTCTTTCCTGTCGCAAAAGAGAGAGCGGCAATATCGTTTTCTTCCGCCGATCCACGCCAAACCTGCATGATTGCCCCCTTGGCGGCGGGCAGTACCTGAACGAAGTCATGCTCCAGCTCGCCTTTGGCTGTGTCGGGCCGGCTGAGGCTGACAGCTGACCCGCCTTCCTGAGGAACACGCCGGATTCCGCCGGCGCCGAACGTGAAATAAATATTTCCGTCACGTCCCCAGGACCCGCCAAAAGAAGTGACCGAGTCGGAGACTACCGTTCGGACCATTCCACCGGTCGCCGGCGTCACCAGAAGCTTCGATTCGGTGCTGCCGTCGGCGAAGAATCCGATCAACTCGCCATTCGGGGAAAAAAACGGGGCCTGTGCGCCCTCGGTCCCCGCCAATGGCTTGCCCTCATACTCGTTCATATCACGGACCCAAAGCATTCGCCCTGTCTTTGAGGGTCCGATGTACGCGATGCGACGGCCGTCGGGAGAGATCGCGATGGTCGAATTGTCGAGCGGCTTCACTCCGCCGCTGTCGGGAAGCGTCATCAGGACGCGAACAACATTCATACTCGCAGCTGCCGGCGGTCGCCTGAGCAACATGCCGAGCAAAGCGCCTGCTATCAGGGCACCTGCACCAACGAGCGCGGTCGTTCTCCCCGCATTCTTCTTGAATGGCGATGCCGAATGCATCGCCATCGCCGTAACACGCGTCGGATCGTTAAGCGCGCTCGCAAACTCTGCAGCGCTGGCGAATCTGTCTGCCGGCAGCTTCGACAGGGCAGTATGAACTGCCCCTTCGACATGAGGTGGGATCGACTTTCGTTGAGCGGTGAGACCGCGCGGTTCTTCGGTCATCACGCGCGCGACAATCACCTGGGCCGTCGGGCCGGTAAAAGGAGGCTCTCCGACGAGCATTTCGTACGTCACGCATCCGAGCGCGTACACATCGCTTCTCGGCGTGATCTCCCGCTCGCCCATTGCCTGCTCTGGACTCATATAGTGCGGCGTGCCGAGTGACATGCCCGTCTCGGTCATGCGGGATCCGGCAGTGCTCACGGCGAGAGCAATTCCAAAATCGGCGACGAGTGCGCTGCCATCGTGCAGCAGAATATTTTCAGGTTTGATGTCCCGGTGAACCACGCCGTGGCGGTGCGCGTAGTCGAGCGCACTGGCAACTTCGGTGGCCAGGCGCACGCTGTCGGTCACCGGCAGCTGACGATCTCTGTTCAGCCGGTCCCGGAGTGATTCACCGTCGATGTACGGCATGACATAGAACAGAAATCCATCGACCGATCCTGAATCGTGCAGCGGCAGGATGTGCGAGTGCTGCAGGTTCGCCGTGGTTTTGATCTCGGTGAGGAAACGATCCGCGCCAATGACGGCGGCGAGCTCGGGCCGGAGAACTTTCACGGCGACGCGGCGATCGTGCTTGACGTCCTGAGCGAGGTATACAGTCGCCATCCCCCCCGAGCCGAGCTCCCGTTCAATTCGATATCGGTCTGAGAGTGAAGCGGTCAGTCGTTCCAGGTAATCATTCATGGCGAACAATGTGTCACCAAAGACATCTGTGGGCTAACGAAATTCAGCAGGTTCACGATCAGTTCATGGCAACTCGACACAGGATCGTCAGATTAAAGTCGGTATGTTTATCGACAACGCAGACACGTAGAGGGTGTACCGAGATGCCAAAAGCAAAAGGTTCTAATCGGGAACCCGGCGACGACTTGTTGAGCACGTTGAAAACCCGCTTCGAGGCGAACATGCACCGCCATGCTGATATCGAGTGGTCAACGGTGCAGGCGCGACTCGACGCGAATCGGTCCAAACTCAAGACGCTCAATGCAATGGAAGAGTCTGGAGGAGAGCCGGATGTCGTCAGTCTCGGAGCAGCAAAAGGCGAGATCATTTTCGTGGACTGCTCAGCACAGAGTCCCGACGGGCGACGAAGCGTGTGTTACGATCTCGAGGCCCTGAACGCGCGAAAGGAGCACAAGCCAAAAAGCAGCGCGCTGGATAGAGCTGCCGCGATGGGTGCAGAACTTCTCACGGTTGACGAATACCGTCGACTTCAGGAGCTTGGCGAGTTCGACACCAAAACCTCCAGCTGGGTGCAAACACCCGGCGAGATTCGCAAGCTTGGTGGTGCATTGTTTTGCGACCGTCGCTACAACACGGTCTTCGTGTATCACAACGGCGCCGAATCTTACTATGCTGGCCGCGGCTTTCGATGCTCCGTAAAAGTGTAGCTGGAGTGACTCCAACGAAACGACGATTCCCCTGGGCCAGCTGGTCTTCCGAGCGATTGCTTCAGACCCGCATCAAGGATTTGGGCCTTACTATAGAAGGGACATGGCTCGAGCCGCGCATCGATGCGCTCCACGAGACACTCGAGCGACGCGGCTTCCGGCTCCGCCCGCACATCTGGCTGTCCGAGGAGTGGTTCTCGCCGCAGGGAGTGCCCGGGTTCGCAATTCCCTTCTATCTCGCTCATCCACGCCTGATTCGGCTCGAACGCAGCCAGATGCTCGATGTAGAAGGAGGCACGCGCGACGAATTCACGCGCATCATGCGCCACGAGACAGGTCACGCGATTCAACACGGCTACCAGCTCCAGCGTCGCCGTGAATGGCAGCGGCTTTTCGGCAAGTCGTCAAAACAGTATCCCGAGTACTACCGGCCCAATCCCGCGAGCAAGCGGTACGTGCAGCACCTGCGTCTCTGGTACGCGCAGAGCCATCCAGATGAAGACTTCGCCGAGACCTTCGCGGTATGGCTGCGGCCGCGCGGCGAATGGCGCAAACGCTACGCCGGATGGCATGCGCTGAAAAAGCTCGAGTATGTCGATGAGCTGATGAGCGAGATCGCCGACACACCGCCGCTGATCAAGACCCGGCAACGCATGGAACCGGTCAGCATGCTGACCAAGACGCTCGGGCAGCATTATGCCGAGCGGAAGGCGAAGTACACCGAGGCGCTTCCGGATATTTACGATCGCGACCTGCGGCGCATTTTCTCCGACTCTGCCGCACACCGAAACCAGCCGCTCGCATCAGCGTTTTTGCGGCGCAATCGCACGGAGATCCGACGAATGGTCGCCAAGTGGACAGGTGAATACGAGTTCACGCTCGACGTCGTGCTGGGACAGATGCTCCGTCGCTCTCGCGAGCTTCGATTGCGTGCGGTTGGCGGCGATCGGCAGCTTCGGATCGACTTCGCGGTGCTGCTCACAGTGCAGACGATGCACTTTCTCTACACCGAACGTCGCCGGGACTGGATCGC
>DATLDF010000091.1:0-9609 GCA_035525975.1 Gemmatimonadaceae bacterium | reverse complement strand
CGGGCTCATGAAGTGCGCGGTGCCCATGACCTTGCCGATGTCAGTCGATGCGGATTGCCCACCGCCATGGGCAATCCCGAAGTCGGTGACCATCGCGCGGCCCGTGCCCGCTTCGAGGAGGATGTTGTCCGGCTTGATGTCTCGATGGACGATGCCGCGTCCGTGCGCGTAGGCGAGTGCCCATGCCACTTCGCGCATCACGCGTGCAGCGTCGGTTGGTGGCAAGGGACCGCCTGCCCGGAGCCGCTCTCCCAGCGTCTCACCTTCGACGTAGCTCATTACAAAGAAGACGAAGCCGTCGGCTTCGCCTACGCGGTGGATCGGGACGATATGTGGGTGCGAGAGCCCGGCAGCGGTGCGCGCCTCCTGCACGAATCTTTCGCGCGCAGAAGTGAGCTGTGCGAGGTGTGTCGGGAGCACCTTGATGGCGACGTCACGGTCGAGCTGAACGTCGCGCGCGAGGTACACGACTCCCATTCCGCCGCGGCCGATCTCGCGCTGAAGGGAATATTCTCCGGCGAGTGCTGCCTGGAGCTCTAGGAATTCGTCGGAGTGATGAGACATGGGCGTATTCAAAGTACTTTGTGGCACAAAGAGAGGGAAGGGCTGCGCCCGCAGCTTGTGCACACCCCGAGGCACATGCTCGAACATTGGAAACCATTGGAGGTCACACCCACTTCATCGAGTTGCTGATAATATGAGCGCCTGGTACAACTCATCGAGGGTCTCCTTCGGATCCTCACAGAGCCCCTCGTGCACCGGCCCGCTCTGAATCACATCAGACCTTGGCGCCGTCAGCCAGTGAAAACGCTCGGACGGCGGAGCAAGAGCAATCGGACCAGCGGCGTTGTGACCAGCACAGATCGCTTCGCACGACTTGAGATATCGCGACAACAGCTCGACGTCCGTTCCATGGAGCAGGCCGTGAAGATGTGACAGATCGCTTAGTACACGCGCGGCGATGAACTCCGTCGTTCGCGCATGAAGAACGATCCCGACCGGAATGAATGTCCCCAGATGCACGTGTGGCACCACACGCAGCACCGCGAAGTTATACGAGATCCACCCCGACAACTCCGGATCCTCAGACGGAGGCGCCGCCCTGTTATTTGTCATCGGCGCGACGACACCCGAAGTGCCGGGATCTTTGCCGCACGCTTCTGCGCAGCTACAGCCTCGTCAACAAACGCACGCGGCGACTCGGCACGTATAGTCAGATAGCGAGCATACCTGTCTCGTGCCTCCTCCGGCGTAGCGAAATCTGACTTGATCGACCCATCAGTGAGCAGCTCGTCTGGAATGGATCCGACCGCTTCTTTAATCGTGACCGCACTCATCAGCGGCGCCAGCTCCGCGTCAGCCGCAGCGATGTCACCGCTTTGCGCGAGAAGGACGTGATCCCGCACCAGCTGAAAGGGCGAGCGCGTCCGCGCATCATCGACTGACGGCCAATCATGCTGAGCGTACAGCGCTGCACCGTGGTCGATGAGGTACGGGTTCCGCTCCCATATCATCAAGTTGGGATTGCGATGCGTGCGATCAGGATTCGACACAAATGCATCGAACCACACAATCCGCGCGGCAAGATCCGGCGTGATGTAGTCAGCCGCAGCGTTTCCGTCGAAGTTGAAGGCTCCGTCGAGATATCTCGCGCCTACATTCACGCCGTGACTCGCGCGAAGAAGATCCTGGATTTCGGGATCAGGCTCAGTTCTCCCAAACGAGTCGGGAATCTCGATCAACGCTGGCTCGGGCGTCGGCAAGCCCGCGTGTCGTGCCAGCATCCCGACAATCAACTCGGCAATCAGTGCCTTTACCCCCTGCCCTGCGCCGCGGAACTTCGCGACAAACAATCCACCACCATGCGTGTCGATGACGGCCGGCAGTGACCCGCCCTCGCGAAGGGGCTGCACGTATCTGGTTGCCGTAAAGACCGGCAGTGGCGCAAGACTCAATCGCTATCCCGGAATGACGGCGGTGGCTTCGATCTCTACCCGCGCCTGTTTTTCGACGAGACCGCTGACGACAACTACAGACATCGGCGGATAATGATCGCCGAGGAGCTCGCGATACACTGCCCCGATCTCCCGACCGGCCGACATGTACTCCTCCCGATCGAGAATGTACCAGGTGAGCCGCACGAGATCGCGTGGACGCGCGCCGCCGGCAAGCAGCAGAGCGACGATGTTGCTTAGCGCCTGGCGCGTTTGACCGACAAAGTCGGGCGCGTCGAACTGACCGGTAACTGGATTCCATCCGATCTGCCCGGCAAGAACGACGAATCTTCCCGACGCGACGGCCCCGTTCGAATAGCCCTTGGGACGGGGCCATCCCTCCGGCTGCACGATCTCAGGCCCGCGCTCGCGTTCCTCGAGCGTGCGCTCAACGATTATCTCCGCGGCCAGCGGATCGATTACTGGCTCGATGCTCATGAGATCTCCCTCAA
The DNA here is from genome assembly GCA_035525975.1 of Gemmatimonadaceae bacterium. GTDB lineage: Bacteria > Gemmatimonadota > Gemmatimonadetes > Gemmatimonadales > Gemmatimonadaceae > UBA4720. Next base: position 7,163 of record DATLDF010000091.1, on the reverse strand, counting down.
ACGGTATCTCTGAAGCTTTCCTGTCGACGTGCGCGGCAGCTTGTCAGTGAACTCCACAGATCTCGGATATTTGTACGGAGCGATTCGCGCCTTTACGAATTCCTGCAGCTCCTTCGCAAGCTCCGGCGTCGGCTGATACCCTGACTGCAGCACCACATGGGCCTTCACAATGTGGCCCCGCTCTTCGTCGGGCTCGCCAACGACGGCGCATTCCATCACTGACTGATGCTCGAGCAGGACATTCTCTACTTCCGGTCCAGCAATGTTGTAGCCACCGGAGATGATCATGTCGTCCGTGCGGGCCTGATACCAGAAATATCCGTCTGCGTCGAGCTTGTATGAGTCGCCCGTGAGATTCCAGCCGTATTCGACGTACGTCTTCTGCTGCGAAATGTTGTCGAGATACCGACAACCTGTGGGACCGCGCACGGCGAGTCGTCCGACAGACCCCGGAGGTACATCATTGCCGACTTCATCGATCACTTTGGCCTGATATCCAGGCACTGCTTTGCCGGTCGATCCGGGTCGGATATCGTCGCCCGCAGCGCTGATAAAAATGTGCAGCATCTCTGTAGCACCTATTCCGTCGATGATCTTGAGGCCGGTCGCCTTTTGCCACTGTTCGAAGACCGACAACGGTAGCGTCTCGCCGGCGGACACACATTTCCTGAGGCTGGAAACGTCTTGGCCATCGAGCATTCCGGTCATCGCCCGATAGGCTGTCGGCGCGGTGAAGCAGATTGTTGGCTTATGCTCGGCGATTGCTTTCAGCAGATGAGGCGGAGTGGCCTGCTCGAGAAGCAGCGATGATGCGCCGAATCGAATGGGAAAAAGGAGCAATCCGCCGAGTGCGTACGTGAAGGCCAGCGGCGGTGATCCGCAAAAGATGTCGTTGGGCTCAGGCTTGAGGACGTACCGCGGGAAACAGTCCGTGATCGCGAGGATGTCGCGATGCGAGTGCATTGTTCCCTTGCCCTCTCCCGTCGTTCCTGATGTGAACGCGATGATCGCAGTATCTGTTGCAGCTGTATCGCAATCAGTAAACGTCGGCGGCTTGGTCCGCATCCTCGGCTCGATGCTGTAGTGCGCGTCGCTATTGAAGTGCACAACAAGCATACCGTGCCTGTCTTTTCCGTTGCTGTCAGTCTTGAACGCCGCCTCGCACTCTTCGGCGAAACGCGTATCGCTAAGGGCCAGCGTTATCTCGGCCTTGTCAACTATATAGCGTAGCTCGCGCTCCCTGAGCAGCGGCATCGTACAGACAACAACTCCACCGACTTTCACAATCGCAAACCAGCAGGCGGCCATCATCGGATTGTTCGGCCCACGAAGCAGCACCCTGTTCCCGGGCTTCACGCCACAATCATCGACGAGAACGTGCGCGATTCTATTTGCTGTCTCGTACAGATGCTGGTATGTCCAGGTACCGCCAGGAAATCGAAGCGCGACACGGTCGCCCTTCCCTGACTCGATTATTCCGAGCAGCAACTCGGTCGCACAGTTGAGGCGAGGGGGATAGCTGAGCTCTGGTATTCCCGTCCAATCGGTGACAGGCAGAAACTCGCGCGGCGGCATGTGATCGGCGCAGAACGTGTCCACGTGAGCCGTCTCCACCCCCTTCGCTCCCTTCGCCTCAGGCATCGTCGTTCACCGGCTTATTGAATTCGTCGAGCACGTGACGTCCGATGATCAATTGCTGCACTTCACTCGTCCCTTCGTAAATGCGAAGTGCCCTGATTTCTCGATATAGCTTCTCGACAGGATTTCCCGAAACGACTCCCCTTCCCCCAAGCAGTTGCACTGCGGAGTCGATAACGCGTTGAGCGGCTTCAGTCGCGTACATCTTCGCCATCGCAGCTTCTCTAGTGACCCGTCGTCCCTGCGTGTCCTTGGTCCATGCGGCTCGATAGATCAGGAGCGCGCTCGTGTCGATATCAGTTGCCATCGTCGCCAGTCGCGCCTGCGTGAGCTGAAAATCCTTGAGCATCTCACCGAACATCGGCCGCGCAGACACGAACGCGAGAGCCTCGTCCATCGCGCGCCGCGCGAAGCCGAGTGCAGCAGCGCCGACAGTCGACCGAAACACGTCGAGCGTGCCAAGAGCGACACTCAATCCCTTGCCCTTCTCTCCGACCAATCGGCTCGACGGAACCCGGCAACTGTCGAACTTGATGGTCGCCAGAGGATGCGGCGCGATTGTCTCGATCCTCTCGCCGACGCTGAATCCCGGGTCAGACGGCTCAACCACAAGCGCCACGAACTCGCGATCGGTTCCCTGGAGCTTACAGAACACAACGTACTGGTCAGCGATGCCGCCGTTGGAGATCCACGTCTTCGATCCGTCGATGACGTAGTCGCTTGCGTCGAGACGGGCTGTGGTGGTCATCGCCGCGACGTCTGAGCCCGCCTCCGCCTCCGATATCGCAAACGCCGAAATCGCTTCGCCGGTCGCAACCCGTGGCAGATACTTCTTCTTCAGCTCTTCCGACCCGAACAACGAGATCGGCCCGGCTCCAAGTCCCTGCATCGCGAAGGAGAAGTCGGCGAGACCCGACACGCGGCCCAGGGTTTCACGCGCAATGCAAAGAGACCGGACGTCGAGCTGATCGAGTTTACCTCCATATGCTTTGGGAATTCCATAACGCAGCCAGCCTGCGTCGCCGAGCTGCTTGACGAGAGCTCGGCAGGCCTTGTCTGTGTCGCCGGCGTGGTCCTGCGAGATCTGTGACTTCGCCCACGACTCGAGAGACGAAGCGAGCTCGCGATGCGAGTCGTCGAAGAACGGCCAGTCGAAGGTTGAGGATTTCACTCAGTTGCCCTCGAACACGGGTGTCTTCTTCTCCACGAAAGCGACATACGCTCGCTCGAAATCGTTCGTCATCATGCACTCGGCCTGCATCTTCGCTTCGTAATCGACTGCTTCGTCTATCGGCATCGACCACTCGTTATGCAGGCAGCGTTTGGTCATCGCATGTGCCGCACTCGGCCCATGCGCGAGCCCGCTCGCCAACTCGGTCGCTTCTGTCACCAAGGATTCGGGCGCGCAGAGGCGGTTGTAGAATCCCCAGCGCTCCGCCTCGACACCGGCCATGGTTCGTCCAAGGTAGAGCAGCTCGCTGGCACGACCAAAGCCGATGATTCGCGGCAGAATCGCGCACGCGCCCATGTCAGCGCCTGACAAGCCAACGCGGACAAAGAGAAATGCGACCTTGCTCCGCTCGGTACCGAGCCGGAGGTCACTTGCCATGGCGAGAATGGCGCCCGCTCCGACACAGATACCATCAACCGCAGCGATAATTGGCTGAGGACACGCGCGCATCGCTTTCACGAGGTCGCCGGTCATCTGCGTGAACTCTAGCAGCCTGTCGCGTTCCTCCGCCCGTTTCATGTCGATGAGCCGGCCGATGATGTAGTGCACATCTCCACCACTGCAGAAATTGCCCTCGGCGCCGGTGATCACGACTGCGCGGACGTCGTTGACCTTCTGGAGAGCGATGAATGTGTCCGTCAGCTCACGATACGACTCGAGCGTGAGTGGATTTTTTCGCTCGGGACGATTGAGCGTGATCGTGGCGACGAGATTTTCCACCGACCATTTGAAGTGCTTGGGTGTGAGCGACGAGCCTGATTGAGTTTTCTTCATCGTGAACGCTCGTCCTTTAGCGATTCCTGAACTGACCCACGGAGTTTTCCCAGCAGCTCGTAAAGGTGCCTGCGCTCCGATGCTGACAGCCCTCCGAAGAGATCGTCGATCCACCGCTGATGCTCGGGAGTCATTGCGTCGAATGCGCGCTTTCCCGAAGCGGTCAGCTTTACGATCTGGGTCCGCTTGTCGCCGGGAGCTGGATCTCGCTTGACGAGGCCCTCGTGCACCAGCCGTTCAATCAGCGACGTGAGGTTTCCGTTGGTCACCATCAGTCGGCGCGACAGCTCACTCATAGTCAGGTGTGGCTCGGGCTCCCCGGACACGGCATCGAGCTGTGCAAGCACGTCGAAACGCGGAAGCGTCGTGTCGAATTTGTCGCGCAGGCGACCGCGGACTTCGCGCTCGACGATGTTCGTGCAGGTGAGAAGCCGCAGCCATGTGCGGAGCGAAGCCTGTTCCCCCCTGCCGGGATCGGAGCGCATCAAGTCCCTGTTCAACGCAGCTACTGTCATTGGATTTCCCCGCCGGCAATTGGAAGCGCGACGCCGGTAACGCCGGAGGCGTCCGGCGAGCAGAGCCAGCTCACCGCGCTTGCGACTTCGTCGACAGTTATCAGGGTTCCGCGAGTGATCACGCTCGTTAGCATTCGCATTGCCTCCTCGGCAGTCTTGCCGAGGTTTTCGACAATGTTCTTCACAGCGCTGTCGGTAAGGTCAGTGTCCGTGTATCCAGGACACACTGCGTTGACCGTGATGCCGTGCTTGGCGGTTTCCTGAGAGAGCACTCGCGTGAGCCCGATTACGCCGTGCTTGGATGCACAGTACGCGGACATCGTCTTGTATCCACGCAGGCCGGCAGTCGAGGCGACGTTTACTATGCGACCTCTTTTTGCCTCCATCATCGCCGGCACGACTTCAGACGTGCACAGGAAAGTGCCTGTCAGATTCACGCCGATCAGCTCGTTCCAGAGGGCCAGACTAGTTTGAGTGAACAGCCTGCTCTTCGCTGTGCCCGCATTGTTGACGAGAATCTGGACCGGCCCGAGCGTGCTCACCGATCGCGAGAAAGCGTTGGCGACAGAATCGGCATTCGAAACGTCGCATTCTTCTGTGGAGACAGTCGCGCCCTTCTCCCCCCGCATCTCGCGAGCCCGCTCCTCCAGAGTTTCCGCCGACCGGCCCATTATCGTCACCCTCGCGCCCCGTCGCACGAACTCGGCTGCGATTGCCGCGCCAATTCCGCGACTGCCGCCGGTCACGACGGCGTGCTGGTCCTCGAGGTACCGGATCAATTCAGGCATGCTTAGTCCTTCTTAATAGTAGTGGTCGCCAATTCCTTAGCTCTTTCAAGTTCTCGCTCCAGCTGTACCCGGCCCTGGTAGTACTGAACAGGCCAGCGCGCGCCGGCATATCCTTGCTGCGCCGCAGCATGCAGCGTCCAGTGCGGGTCGCTCAAGTGGGGCCTTCCGATGGAAACCAGATCGGCACGCCCTGCGGCGATGATTGAGTTCACCTGGTCCGCATCAGTGATGTTGCCGACTGCGATTGTCGGGACACGTGCCTCGTTGCGGATGCGATCGCTGTACGGCGTTTGAAAAAGGCGTCCGTACACCGGCTTCGCATCGCTGACCGTCTGACCCGTCGAGACGTGGATGATATCCGCGCCCGCAGCCACGAATGCTTTTGCGGCATTCACCGATTCATCGGGAGTGAGCCCGTCCTCAACCCAGTCGGTTGCGGACACTCGCACTGACATCGGTTTGTTCTGGGGCCACTCAGCCCGCATTGCCTGAAAAACCGCCAACGGGAAACGCAGCCTGTTCTCGAGTGATCCACCGTAGTCGTCTTTACGCGAGTTGCTGATTGGCGTCAGGAAGCTCGACAGCAGATACCCATGAGCGCAGTGAAGCTCGATCATGTCGAATCCGGCCTGCTTTGCCATTTGTGTCGACCTGACGAAGTCGCCGAGTACGCAGCGCATGTCCTCGTAGGTCATTGCCTTTGGCAAAGGCAGCGTCGGGCCGTAGGTAATCTCAGACGGTGCAACTCTTTCCCAATTCCCTTCTTCCAGAGGCAGGTCCGTGCCTTCCCATGGAAGACGTGTCGATCCCTTTCTGCCCGAGTGCCCAAGCTGAAGACAGATCTGCGCGTCGGTCCATTCGTGTGTGAAGGCGACGATCTTTCGCCAGGCGTTGAGATGCGCATCGTTGTACATCCCCGTGCAGCCGAGCGTGATGCGGGCTTCCGGGGATACGCAGACCATCTCTGTCATGACGAGCGCAGCTCCGCCCAGTGCGCGAGCGCCGAGGTGGACGAGATGGAAATCGTTGGGCGTGCCGTCCTCTGCGCTGTACATGTCCATCGGTGAGACGATGACGCGGTTGTGGAGCGTCATTCCGCGCAGACGGAACGGTGTAAACATCGGCGGCGGCGTAGTGTCTTTCCCGGCGCGTACCATTGGCGAGCGAGCCTTTGGCGGCGTGATCTCGTCGTCGAGCGAAGCCTGACTCGCGAACCACCGCTCCATGCCCGACAGGTATGTCACGTCGCGAAGGCGGAGATTCTCGTGACTCACCCGCTGGCTTCGGGTGAGAAGACTGTATGCGAACTGCTCTGGCTCGAGGTGGATGTAGCGTTTGACGTTTTCGAACCATTCCATCGAGTTTCGTGCAGCGTTTTGGAGCCGCAAGGCGTCGACCGAGCGTTCGTCCTGATACGCCTTCAATGCGGCCGGAACGTCCGGGGCCTGAGAGAGATGTCGTGCGAGGGAGATCGCGTCTTCCATCGCGAGCTTGGTTCCGGAGCCGATCGAGAAATGGGCAGAGTGCGCAGCGTCGCCCACGAGGACGATGTTTTCATGGAACCACTTCGCATTCTTGACGCGGACGAAGTTCACCCACGGTGAGGATGCACGATGCGCAGCGTTGGACATGAGGCGATGCCCACCAAGCCATTCGGCAAACATCGCTTCGCATGCAGCGATCGTCTCGTCGGTGTTCATCCTGTCGAGACCTGCAGCGCGCCATGACTTCTCGTCGCATTCGACGATGAACGTCGACGTCCTGTCGTCAAACTTGTAGCAGTGCGCCTGAAAGACTCCGTGCTCGTTCTCGACAAAGAAGAAAGTGAACGCGTCGAACGGCCGGGTTGTACCGAGCCAGGTAAAACGCGCGGTGCGTGCGTCGAGGTCGGGCCGAAAGTGTTTGGCGTACTTACGCCGGACGCCGCTGTTGATTCCGTCCGCCGCGACGATCAGGTCTGCGTCGCCGAGCCCGAGCTGTGCGAGCTCCGCGTCGTCGACGATTTCTTCGCAAAACCGAAGCGTTACGCCAAGCTCCCCGCAGCGGCCCTGCAGGATTTGAAGAAGCTTCTTGCGGGCAATGCCGCTGAAGCCATGTCCGCCCGACGTGATGCGCTTTCCGTGGACGAAGACGTCGATGTCGTCCCAATGGGCGAAATTGGTGGTTATCGCGCGAAAAGTGGGCTCGTCGGCAGCGCGAAAGTTCTCGAGGGTCTGG
>DATLDF010000022.1:0-3325 GCA_035525975.1 Gemmatimonadaceae bacterium | reverse complement strand
GACGCCACTGCCAAAAGAGCCGGAGACTCCGGCAATGGACGCGGCAACGCGCGACCTGATGATGGACGCGCTCAATGCCGCAAAGCTCGCGGGCGCCAGCTACGCCGATGTTCGCATCGGACGCTATCTCCAGAACTTCGTCCAGACGCGCGAGCAGCAGATCACCAACGTCGTCGACACTGATTCGATGGGCGCAGGGGTCCGCGCTCTTGTTGACGGAACGTGGGGCTTCGCAGCGACTCGCACGATGACAAAGGACGGCGTCGCCGACGCGGCGAAGCGCGCGGTCGCTGTTGCGAAGGCCACACGCATCGGTCGCGACAAGTCTGTCGAGCTCGCCCCGACGCAAGCGTACAAGGATGTCAGTTGGAAGAATTCTTTCACTGTCGATCCGTGGACGATTGCCATCGAGCAGAAGGTAGACCTGCTCCTCAAGGCGAACGCCAACGCGATGAAGGCGAAGAACGTAAAGTTCGTCTTCAGCGGAATGTTTTTTCGCAAGACCGAGCGTAACTACGCCGACACGAATGGATCGGTCGTCAACCAGACGATCGTACAGAGCTGGGCGCCGATGCAATTCACCGCAGTCGCCCCGGACAATTCCGACTTCCAGAACCGCGGGTCGGTCTCTCCGCCGATGGGTCGCGGTTACGAATACATCCTCGCGCAGGACCTCGTGGGCAACTCCGTGAAATGGGGCGAAGAAGCTTCACAGAAGCTGACAGCGAAGCCCGTCGATGTGGGTCGCTACGATCTTGTGCTTCACCCCTCGCACCTCTGGCTCACGATTCATGAATCGATCGGACACCCGACAGAGCTCGATCGCGCCAGCGGATACGAAGCGAACTACGCCGGCACATCTTTCGTCGCCCCGCCTGAGAAGGTTCTCGGCAAGCTGAAGTACGGCCCCGAATTCATGAACGTTCAGGGCGACCGTTCACAGCCGGGGGGTCTCGCGACCGTTGGTTATGACGATGAAGGAGTCAAGCCGGACGACTTCCTCATCATCAAGAACGGAATCTTTAACGACTACCAGACAACGCGCGAGCAGGCTAACTGGCTCAAGTGGTGGTATGACTCCAAGGGCGAGCCGACACGTTCGCACGGCTGCTCCTATGGCGATGCATGGTCGAGCATCCAGTTTCAGCGCATGCCCAACGTCTCGCTTCTTCCTGGAGACAAGGAACAAAGCTTCGAAGACCTCATCGCGGCTACCGACAAGGGGATCGCGATAATCGGCGACGGCTCGTTCTCGATCGACCAGCAGCGTTACAACGCGCAGTTCGGCGGTCAGGTGTTTTACGAGATCAAGAACGGCAAGCTAAACGGCATGCTGAAGGACGTCGCGTACCAGATGCGGACACCCGACTTCTGGAACTCGATGGACATGATCGGCGGCAAGAAAAGCTACGAGCTCGGCGGAAGCTTCTTTGACGGAAAAGGTCAGCCGCCGCAGATCAACGCCGTCAGCCACGGATCACCGCCAGCTCGATTCAAAAACATCAACGTCATCAACACCGGAAGGAAAGCATGAGAGCTCCCAGGCGATTGATCCCGGTTGGGACTGAAGAGGGAGACATCCTGTCGCAGGAGCAGTCTAAGGCGATCATCGACAAGGTGATCAAGATGTCCTCTGCCGACGCGATCACTGTCAATGTCACGAGCGGACTCACCAACAACATCCGCTTTGCAGCGAACCAGCTGTCGACGGCAGGAAGCGTCGCCGACGCCAACGTTGCCGTTACCAGCTCATTCGGAAAGAAGAGTGCTGTAGTCGTAACGAACAACCTTACCGACGAAGCGCTCCTCAAGGCGGTCAAACAGTCCGAGGCGCTGGCCAGGCTTGCTCCCGATGATCCGGAAGCAATGCCGAATCTTGGGCCACAGAACATCAAGACGGTCAGTGCGGATTTCGCGTCGACGGAAGCGATCGAGGCAGGCGCGCTTGTCCAGGCCGCGTTGACCGCGCTCGAGCCAGCACGCAAAGCCGGCGACCTCACTGCGGCCGGCTACCTCGTCGTCAATACAAACACCAACGCTCTCGGCAATAGCGCCAAATTGTTTGCGTATCACAAGTCAACGAACGCGAATTACACTGTCACCGTTCGGACGACAGACGGCACGGGTTCTGGTTGGGCGGGTGCCGAGCATCCCGATTGGCGCCAGCTCGACATCAAGGGCGTGAGCGATCGGGCGATCGAGAAGGCCAAGCTTTCGCGCAATCCAGTTGCTATCGAACCTGGTCGCTATACGGTCATTCTAGAGCCGCAGGCTGTAGGCGATCTCGTTCAGCTGATTGGCTTCTATGCTGACGCGCGCGCATCAGACGAAGGCCGCAGCCCGTTCGCGAAGCAGGGTGGCGGCAACAAGATCGGCGAGAAGATCGTGGACCCGCGCGTTTCAATTACGGCGGACCCGTTCGACCCTATGATCCTCGCACAGCCGTGGGACGGTGACGGCCTGCCGCTGGGCAAGCAGACCTTCGTCGATCATGGAACGCTGAAAGAGCTGTACTACTCGCGCTTCTGGGCAAAAAAGATGGGCAAGTCTCCCACCGGTGCGCCCAGCTCGTTCATAATGAGCGGTGGAACAACGTCGCTCGACGAGATGATCAGGACGACGACGCGCGGCGTCCTCGTTACGCGGCTGTGGTATCTGCGTGAGGTCGATCCGCGAACGATTCTCTACACGGGACTCACTCGCGACGGCACCTTCCTGATCGAAAACGGGAAGATCTCGAAGGCGGTGAAGAATTTCCGCTTCAACGATTCACCGTTGTTCATGTTGAACAACCTCGAAGCAGTCGGTCCGGCAGTTCGTCTCGCTGGAACCGAAGCGGGCGGAGCAGTTGTCGTTCCGCCGATCAAGGTGAAGGACTTCAACTTCACTTCGCTCTCTGACGCGGTCTAGAACAACCGGCACTACGGCGGAACCGCTTAGGCTCTGAGAACGGCGGAGACCGCTGAGGAAAACAAAAAATGGGGGAACTGCGGGAACGACGTTGCAGTTGGACTTACCCCGATTTAGTGGACTCACGGATTATGCTGCGGGAGAAGATTCCTGCAGCATTTTCATTTCATACTCGGCGGGTGCCAGGTAGCCAAGCTTAGAGTGTCGTCGATCGAAGTTATACCAGTTTAGATATTCGGTTACTTCGCGTCTCGCCCGACTTCTGGATTCCCATCTTGTATCGGCCACCAGCTCTGCTTTGAGTGTGGCGAAGAAGCTCTCCGCCACAGCGTTGTCCCAGCAATCTCCCTTCCGGCTCATGCTCGGCGTGATGCAATGCGAACTGAGAGTGGACTGGTACTCTGTTGATGCGTAT
>DATLDF010000083.1:0-8394 GCA_035525975.1 Gemmatimonadaceae bacterium | reverse complement strand
ACTGAACTAGGTGGCGGCCTGAGCAGACATCGAGGCCTCGCAGTACTTGTCGAAAGCTCCCACGAGATCATCGGCGATTTCACCAGCCGTGCGACCCTCGATCTGATGACGCTCGAGCATGAAGACGACCTTGCCGTCCTTCAGCAGGCCAATCTGCGGCGATGAGGGCGGATAGCCAACGAAGTAGCTGCGCGCGCGCTGGACTGCATCAACATCCTGCCCGGCGAAAACTGTCGTCAGCGCATCAGGTTTAACTGAGTGCTGAATCGCGCGGGCGACAGCGGGACGAGCGTTGCGGGCGGCGCAGCCACACACTGAGTTCACGACGACCAGTGTCGTGCCCTTCGAATCCTTCAGCTTTGCGTCAACCTCTTGAGGCGTCCGCATCTCTTCAACGCCCAGCTGCGTCAGCTCCTGGCGCATCGGCGTAACAAATCTCTCGTCGTACATATCATCCCCGCTTGTTGTTGAGTCGTTCTTCCATCGAATAATAAAGGGTTGCTTGCGGGGGCGCCTACTGCTTTCGGCGGCGTTCGATGAATTCTTCTCCCGGAATGCCGGCCTTTACCGTTCCGTCGCTCCACGCAATGTGCTCTTTCCTCAGCAGCATGTAGCGAACCCACTTCACGACTCCCGCGAGAAGCAGTGCAAACAGGGAGATGGTGATGACCCTCCACGCGATCGTGCTGAGGGCCATGCCGGGCCAGTCGTGAAAATGAGCGGCGCCGGTGCCGAGTGACTCGCGGTGCAGCCAGATCAGAAGGAGGCTCACGAGCATCTCGAAAAGCCCTTCGAGCGCGGCGAACGAGGGCGCCCTCCATAGCCAGTCGCGGAGGGGAAATCGGCTGACGTGCACCGTCGTCATGGCGAGGAGAAACAGCGCACCCAGCGTGAACGTGAGGGCGAGGTACAAGCCGCTGGCATTTTCTGACCGGCTGAGGACCAGCGCCCGATAGAGCCTGGCGATGATTCCGGTGACGAGGGCCATGTCGATGAGCGATTTGGCGAGCCGCGTGAAGGCCGCCGGCTCGCGCACCCTCCATCCGCCTGACAATCGCTGACGGAGGCGCTCGCTATTCTGCCTCGCGATGAAGTCGCGCATCCATGGAATGTACTGTCCGTTACCTCACATGGCCCAAAAACGTCGATATCAAGCCATGCACAACAGACTGTGGTTCGCCGTAATCGTCGCAACGACGCCGATCCTGGCCCTGAGCCCGGCCGCATTCCCCGTGTCTCAGGATCCGGGCTGCGTCAGGCCGGTGCCAGGATCCCGGTACAATCAGCGGCTGTTTCTTTCGCTGATGCGCCGCAAGGACGTGCTAGCGGAAAAGACGCTTTCGGCTTACAAGGTGGCACGCGTGAAGGCAAAGGATGTCCGCCCCGTCAGCGATCCGGGAACCTGCACGCGCGCCGCCAATGCTTATACGCAGGTCGTTCACGACTCGAGCTCAGCCCGGAAGGTCCACGTGCTGCGGGTGGGCGATAGGTACATCGTGATGGACCCCGATTACGTGGTAGACAACTACCACCGGGCGGTGACCTTCGACTCGACGTTTACAAACGCGCTAGCTCTGATCGCAGAGTCGTACCCGTAGTAGCGTTTGGCGCGTGGCGCGTGGCGTTTGGCGTTCTATCTAATCCAGTGCCCCAGCCGACTCCACCTGATGTCCGTTATGAACGGTAGAGGCTTATCGCTGTCATCAGCATTGTAGGCATAGTACACGAACATCGGCTGCCCTCGAATGTTCTCCCTCGGGACAAAACCCCAGTAGCGGCTGTCCTTTGAGTTGTACCGGCTGTCACCCATCATGAAATAATGCCCGGCCGGAACTATGAACGGGCCCCAGTTGTCATGACTCGGCTGATCGGGCGCTGCGCCGAAACGCGATGCTTTCAGTGCGAACGAATTCTGCCACGCCATCAGCGGATCGGACGAATCGAACTCCTGTCCCGATACAGGACCGAAGCTCTTCTGCTGCGGCACTCCGTTCACGTATAGCTGCGCTTTCCGCATGAAGATCGTGTCGCCTGGCATTCCAACGAGTCGCTTTACGAGCGTCGGATTGGGATCCCAGGGTTGATCTGACTGCGGTGGGGACTTGAAGACGACGATGTCGTTGCGCTGCGGATCCTTGTAGCCCGGAAGCCGCGAGTTCGTGAACGGAATGTGGGGCCCGTAGACCAGCTTATTGACGAAAAGCCAGTCACCCACGAGCAGCGTTGGGATCATGCTGCCGGACGGGATCCTGTACGCTTCGATAATGAAGGTGCGGAGAAAAATGAAGAAAAGAAGGGCGCTAAGGAGTGCCTTGAAATTCTCCCAGAAACGGCGCAGCGCGGACCGCTGCGCAAAGGGGCGCGCTTGTTGAGCGCGCCCCCTGCTCGACGCGACAGCCAATGTGCTTTACTTGAGGTGCTTGTTTACGAGCCGTGTCATCTCGAACATGGAAACAGTCTTGGCTCCGTTGAACACGGGCTTGAGGTTGTCGTCTGCATTGATATTGCGACGGTTCTTCGAATCCTGGAGTCCCTTACGCTTGATGTAAGCCCAAAGTTTCTTGGTCACTTCAGTGCGTGGAAGCGGAGCGGATCCCACGACCATGGCGAGCTGTGGGCTCGGCGTCATCGGCTTCATGAATGCCGCACTCGGCGTGCGCTTGGTGGCCGACTTCTTCTTCGCGGGAGCTTTCTTCTTGGCGGAGCTCTTCTTCGCTGTCGACTTCTTTGCTGACTTCGAGGACGACTTCTTCGCCGCGCTCTTCTTCTTCGCAGTTGCCATCGCTTCTCCTGGTGTGTGAATCAGGGCGGTACTAATCTCGCCGACGCCGGTGCGCGTCTCGCGAGGCAAAGTATATCCGCATTGAACAATTGCAAGGGGGAAAATAGCCGGTTTTACGAGAGAAGAAGCGCCATCATTTGCACGTCGTACGGATCGGGAGTCGGGTCGTCGTCCTCTATGTCGTAGTTCAGCTGCGGTGTTTCGAGCACCAGCGGAACTCCACTCGACCGCGGATCTTCGAGCAGCCAGCGAAACGGACTTTCCCCTATGGCGCCGTCACCAATCAGTACATGCCTGTCCTTATTGGATCCTAGAGCACCTTCGCTGTCATTGAGGTGAAAAAAAGAAGGCGGCTCTCCCGTCTTTTCCTCAAAATCGTCTATGATCGCCTTGAACATTTCCTTCGAATGCGTGATGTCGTAACCCGACGCAAAGAGGTGACATGTGTCGAGTCCGTAGCCAGTCCGGGCACGCAGCGACTTTGGAATATGCGAGAGAATGTCGGCGATCTCATCGGCCGTTTTCCCCATGGTGCGCCCTGCGCCGGCAGTGTTTTCGATGAGCAGTTTCGTGTCGGAATCTGCAGCTTTCAGTGCCTGCAGCATTGCAGTGGCAATGCGTTTTGCCGATGCTGATCGTTCGCTGTCCTTCGCAGACCCTGGATGAAAGCACACCTGCCCCGCACCGATCGCACTCGATCGTTCCATCTCCTTCGCGAGTCCGCCGGCAGCCCGTATCCAGGTGGCATCGTCAGGAGTCGCGACACTCAACACATACGCGGCATGAACGAGGACATTCTCAGGCTTGATCTTCGTCTCGCCCAAAGCGGCCTTGAATCGCTCGACTCGCTCCGGCTTTATCGAAACCTTGTCGCCATAGTATTTCGGGATGGCGGTGAACAGCTGCATTGCGGTCATGCCCGCGTTGCCGGCTCTTTTGACGGCCATGTGAATGCCGCCGTTGTTGATCGTGTGAGCGCCGAGGAATTTTGCCATGGGTAACTGATTCTCTTAGAACTTGAGGCCGAATGATGCGAGAACCATGTTGAAGCGAAATCCGCCCGCCTTCGGAGAAGTCGTGTGGTAGCGAATATCTACGAAAGGTGTGAATCCGCTCAGAAAGAAGCTCGCGCCTGCGCCGGCGTTCAGACCCCATCGGGTCTCCGACCCGCTGCTTACCACGAAGGCAGAACACGCGGAACCGGGGCCGGCACACGAATCGTCATATCTGAAGCGATAGAATCCTGCTCCGCCTGAGATGTAGGGAAGCGCTCCACCCCCGGCTGCCATCTCCGTTTGCGTGCCGAGACTGTATTCGACGTCGAGAGTAGTGTGAAAGACCTTGGTGAGGGCCGTGATAACGGTGTCTCCGAATGCGATCTCTTTGTTGAACTTGCTGTAAGCACCATCGAGTCGCACGCTCAGGGGGCCAGACAGCGCCGTCGAGCCGAAGACTCCCGCGTGGTAACCGATGTCTGCCCGGTTCTTGAAATCGCCTATCGGCATCGACCCGCCGCCGTACACGCCGATGGCGAATGGGCGCGGGATGTTCGACTGACCTGATGCGGCGGCCGCAGCAACGAGCGAAGCGGCGACAACAGCGGCTACTGACGAGAGAGAAAATCTTTTCATTATTTCCCCGATGATGGATAGAGCGGACGCTCGATTTATCTGCAGCGACAGCCGTGGTGCGAAGCTATGCAGGGCATACGGGAGCGCAACTTTTGCGGGCAATCAACGCCATAGGGCACCTCTGTACGCAGGGCGTGTCGCGCTGACAGCGGGATTGGGAGAATACTCGCTCCACCACAGGTGCAGCGAATCCTTGTCGACTTTGACAATCGGCTGCCGGGCCCGGCCGTTGTCCGGTGTCGCCTGCGCGCCTGATTCGAACAAGTGCCCCATAGTCGTCGAAAGCGCTACGCCGATCAGCGGCTGCTGCGCGTTTGGGTCCTCGTAAGCCACTGCTATTCTATCTCCGTCAGCAGCAACGCTCACACGGGACGGAGTTCTGCCGAACACGATGGGGACAGGAGCGTGGAACGTTGCTCCGCTGTCCATCGAGTGCGCGAAGAAAACTCCGGGACCCGCCGCAGGCTCCAGAAAGTAGGCGAGGTGCACATATCCGCTCACACTGTCGGCAACGATTGCCGGCGCAGGCCTACCGCATCCGCGCACGCTGTGGTCGGATGAATCGGCGACAACCGGCTCGCCCCACATTCCGTCCGCAGTCGCGCGAGAGACCATCAACGACGAGCTGCTGTCGGCCTTCACGCGCCACCACGCTGCATACGAAAACCTTCCCGCCGATGCGACCCTGACCGTTACCTGGCACATCGCCTCATCCACTGCAGGCACGAGAACTATCGACCCACTCGGCGACGGCGGCACGTCCTTCATGACAAAAACGGGCTCGGCCCAGTTGACCGGATCATGATCAGCATTGCATGAGATGAGAATCAGGAGTCCGAGCAGGACCGGGAAGCGGCGCATTATCACTCAAACCTAGCCACTGCACCTGGACAAAGGCTGCGGGGGTTCGCTGCCGGTTACGGGCCGCGTATCTTTGACATCGAGGGTCACAATACCAGAGGAATTCAGCCCACATGGGATCAAACTTCAACGGCAATCGCCGCGTCCCGGTTCCAGCGAATGAGCCGGTAAAGTCTTACGCTCCGGGATCGCCCGAGCGCGCTTCACTCAAGGAGCGACTCAAGTCGATGTCGAACGAGCGCATCGACATCCCGGCAATTATCGGCGGACGCGAGATCCGGAGCGGCGACATCGCGCAGTCTGTGATGCCGCACAACCACAAGCACGTTCTCGCTGACTATCACAAGGCGACAGAGGCGGACGTCGATTCCGCAATAGCGGCTTCGGCCGATGCGGCGAAAGACTGGGCGAGCTGGGCGTGGGAAGACAGGGCAGCGGTATTCCTCAAGGCGGCCGAGCTTCTCACGACGACCTGGAGAGCGACGATCAATGCCGCCACGATGCTCGGTCAGTCGAAGACCGCATATCAGGCAGAGATCGATTCTGCATGTGAGCTAATCGACTTCTGGAGATTCAATCCGCATTACGCGCAGCAGCTCTATGACGAGCAGCCGTTAAGCGACCACACGATGTGGAACCAGCTCGACTACCGCGGGCTCGAAGGATTCGTCTACGCGGTGACCCCGTTCAACTTCACATCGATCGCCGGAAATCTTCCCACCGCGCCTGCATTGATGGGCAACACGGTAATCTGGAAGCCGGCTTCAAGCGCGATGCTCTCAGCGTACTGCCTGATGAAGCTGCTCGAGGAAGCCGGCGTTCCTCCGGGCCTAATCAACTTCGTTCCTGGCGATGCAGCAATGATCTCGAATAAACTCCTCGCTCATCGCGATCTTGCCGGAGTGCATTTCACAGGAAGCACGAGCGTCTTCAACAACATGTGGAAGACCATCGGTGCGAGCATGTCGAACTATCGTTCGTATCCGCGCATCGTCGGCGAGACAGGTGGAAAGGATTTCATCGTCGCTCATTCATCTGCTGATCCGATAGCTCTTTCGGTCGCAATTGCCCGGGGCGGATTCGAGTATCAAGGGCAGAAATGTTCAGCAGCGAGCCGAGTGTACGTTCCTCAGTCGATATGGGCAGAGGTGAGAGATCGTACCGAGGCGATAATGAAGGAAATCAAGATGGGAGACCCAACTGATTTCCGGAATTTCATGGGCGCAGTGATCGACAAGCGTGCGTTCGATAAGATCAGCGAGTACGTCTCGCATGGTAAAGCCAACGCGAAGATTATCTCCGGCGGCGGAGTAAAGGGCGACGAGGGCTACTTCATCGAGCCGACGCTCGTGGAGACCCACGATCCTGCGTACAAACTTTTGTGCGAGGAAATCTTTGGGCCCGTTGTCACTGCTCACGTCTACGACGATTCCAAGTACGAAGAGACGCTCAAGATCGTGGACGAGACTTCACCGTATGCTTTGACGGGAGCCGTCTTCGCGCGTGATCGCTCAGCTGTGCGCACCGCATCGCAGCTTCTTCGAAATGCTGCCGGGAACTTCTACGTCAATGACAAGCCGACTGGCGCAGTCGTCGGTCAGCAGCCGTTTGGCGGAGCTAGAGGATCGGGAACCAATGACAAAGCGGGATCGAAGCTCAACCTCACGCGCTGGGTTTCAGCACGGAACATCAAGGAGACATTCTCGCCGCCGCTCGACTATAAATATCCATTCATGGCGGAAGAGTAGTCTTCAGTTTGCGATTTCGGATTTGCAGGACTGCGAACAACTGCAGGAACGACCTCACCGCGGAGGGCGCGGAGATTCTCGGAGATTCGCGGAGAAAAACAAAATGGGTAAAGTGCAGAACGCCGGTTGACCTTCCGCTGTTTAACCAAGGTATTGTTGTCCTCCGCGAATCTCCGAGTGCCTCCGCGACCTCCGCGGTGAGGTCGTTCGCAGTTCCGCCCGTAAGTTCCCAGTTAATCGCCGATCATCGGTTGTAGTTAGTCCCGAGGCCGCAGAGTTTGCAATCCGCTGTCCTCAATCGCCGAGGGTTACGACGACTTCACGTCGGCGCCCGTCGTCGACCAGGTGAATGGGCCTTTCGACGCCGTCGACGGTTGTTGAAATAACTCCGCGCTGAACATGCGCGGGGTTTTTCACTTTTATCGAATAGACCGTCGACCCGTGCGTGTAGTCGATTGTGAATTCCGGCCACGCGGAGGGAATGCACGGATCGACAACGAGCGTGTCGCCGATTTTCTTGAATCCGAGTATGGCTTCCAGGCCGACGCGGTAGAGCCAGCTGGCGGAGCCGGTGTACCAGGTCCAACCGCCGCGACCGAGGTGACCTTCGGCTGTGTACACGTCGGCGGCGACGACGTAGGGCTCGACTTTGTAGGTCGCGACTGCTTCAGGCGTGAGCGCGTGGGTGACGGGGTTGATCATCTGAAAAAGCTCGAGCGCACGGTCCCCGTGCCCAAGCATAGCAGTCGCCAGAACCGACCAGATAGCCGCATGCGTGTACTGCGCACCGTTTTCCCGCACGCCCGGTAGATACCCGCGGATGTAACCGGGATCGTGCGACCCTTCATTGAAGGACGGCGTGAGCAACATGAGCAGGCGAGCATCTTCCCGAACGAGATGCTTTTCGAACGACTGCATCGCCTGCACCGCGCGATCGGGGTCGCCGGCCTTCGAGATTACGCTCCAGCTCTGTGCGATCGCATCGATCGCGCACTCGGTGTTGACGTGGGAGCCGAGTGGGGCGCCGTCATCGTAGTAGGCGCGGCGGTACCACTCGCCGTCCCACGATGTCGATTCGACTGCCGTGTTGTATGCGTCGGCTGTCGATCGAAGCCAATTCACCGTCTCGCTGTCGCCGCGGGCTTCTGCATACGGCGCGAATTCGCGAAGCGTCGTGCACAGGAACCACGCGAGCCACACGCTCTCGCCTTTCCCTCCTACTCCGACGCGATTCATGCCGTCGTTCCAGTCGCCGCCGCCGATCAAAGGAAGTCCATGGGCGCCGGCAGTGCACGCGCGCCTTAGCGCGCGAACGCAGTGCGTGTAAACTGAGTCGCTGCGAGTTGAGATGGCCGGAACATCATAGATCTCC
>DATLDF010000081.1:0-9137 GCA_035525975.1 Gemmatimonadaceae bacterium | reverse complement strand
CCTGAGCCGTCGGGCCAGACAAGCGCCTGGTCCGTGCACCACCAGTACTCCTCGAGCGTCTCGCCCTTCCAGGCGTAGACGGGCGTGCCCTGCGGATTGTCGATCGTGCCGTTCTTGCCGACGACGACGGCCGCAGCGGCGTGATCCTGCGTCGAGAAGATGTTGCAGGACACCCAGCGCACGTCGGCACCGAGCTCGACAAGCGTCTCGATGAGAACCGCGGTCTGCACGGTCATGTGCAGCGAGCCCATGATCTTTGCGCCGGCGAGGGGATTCTTTCCCTTGTATTCGCTGCGAAGCGCCATCAGGCCCGGCATCTCGTGCTCCGCAAGGCGGATCTCGTTACGCCCGTAATCGGCGAGGGAGATATCGGCGACCTTGAACGGTGCACGCTCGCCGGTTACGGCAAACTGCGGCGCGACGCTCGACTTCGCGGTCCTGGTGGTTGGTAGTTCAGCTACACTGGTCACGATTCCTGCCCTCGATTTACTGGTGGTTGGTATGTAGAGCTTTCGACTTGTGACCGACAGCTGCAAACAACGTCGGCCCTTTCGCCGCTTCATCTGCTGGAAGCGGGTGATAACGACCGCCGGAAAAACCGGCGTCCTTCAACATCGATGAAACCTGTTCTTCAGAGAATCCTCTCCAGACGTGTCCCATTTCGTGGAGGAGGTCTTCGCGGTCGTGCGGCATCATGTCCACGATGAGCAGCCGTCCGCCCGGCTTGAGCGCCCTGAACGCTTCGGCAATGGCCTCGGCAGGCTCCGGGACGTAGTGCATCACGAGGAAGAGAAGTGCTGCATCGAGCGAGCCATTCTCTATCGGGAGCGCTTCCAGTCGTCCGCTGCGGACGTCGACGTTTGTCATGGACGCGAGCCGGCGGCGTGCCGCCGACAGCATTGCTGCAGAATCGTCAACCGCGATCACGTTGGCGACAAACGGCGCGATCGATTCGGCGAGCTGTCCCGTCCCGCAGCCGAGGTCGCCGACGGTCCAGTTTTCGTCGAACAGGCCAAGGAGCCCAATGAGGTCGGCGCGGCTGCCGAAAAGCTCGACGCGCAGACGATCCCATTGACCGGCCGCAGAAGAAAAGAATTTCTGCGACTTGCTGCGGCGATGAGCGAGGACCGTCTGAACCCGGCGCGCGTCCTGCGCTGAAGCCGGCGTCGCTGCGACCTGCTCTCGCACAACGCCCCACATCTTCTTGCTCGACGGCTCGAGCTTCTCGGCAGTACGGTAACGGCGGCTCGTTCCATCCGGTCGGGACGTGACCCAATCCTGATCGGAGAGTGCCTTGAGGTGCCGGCTGACGGTGCTTTGGGGAAGCTGCAGGACCGACCTGATCTCGTTTACGGTTAGCTCATGCCTCTCCAGCAGGAGCAGCATTCTGCTCCGGGTGGAATCGGCGAGCGCGGTCATCCGCTCGAACAGGGGAATGGGCTGAGCTAAGTGCATCCGTATATCCGGATATAAGGATATTTCATGGAGTCGTGCAAGTCAAGTGAGCGCTTGTATAAGGTCCCCGTCGAAAGGATATTGGAGCTACAGGAGTGCGGAGTTCGCAGTCGGAAGTCTCGAGTTTCGGATTGTGAGTAACTCAAGACTCGAGACTCGCAACTTTAGACTGCCAACAGACTGCCAACAGACTGCCAACAGACTGCCAACTCCGCACTCTTGTAGCTCCAAATCGACAGCTCCGGACTGCATCTCTTCCACCTGATATGTCCTTCGAATCCAACCTGAACCGTCTCGAACAAATCGTTAGTCAGCTCGATAGCGACAAACTCGATCTGAATGCTTCACTCAAGCTGTTCGAGGAGGGAATCGAGCTCTTGAGAAAGGCATCCGTCGAGCTCAACGAGACCGAATCCAAGGTTAAAGAGCTGGTGGAACGGGCGGATGGCGTCCTGGAGCTTCGAGATCTCAGCTGAAGCCGTCGCAGCGACTCCTGTCGCCGGTCGCGCCGAAGTCGAAGACGCAATCGTCCGGATTTGCAGCGAAGCAACCTGCGACGTACCCGAACCCGTCCGATCGGCCGTCAATTACGCCCTCTCTGGCGGCGGCAAGCGGCTTCGCGGGATGCTCCTCCTCTCGGCCTATAGAGCGGCTGGTGGCCACGGAGACGCGTCAGGGCTGGCGGCCTCGGTGGAGATCCTCCATGCCTACTCGCTCGTTCACGATGATCTGCCGTGCATGGACGATGACGACATGAGGCGCGGGCGGGCCTCTACTCACAAGGCTTTCGGCGTTCGTGTCGCCACCGCGGCCGGCGCCGTGATGATCCCGCTCGCCGCCTCGGCCGCATACCGGTCTGCGTCAGCGCTTCGGTTGCCCGGGGATGCCTGCTGTACGATAGTTAAGGTATTGATGCAGGGTGCCGGAGCGGGAGGCATGATCGGAGGTCAGCTGCTCGATCTCGAAGGTGAAGGGAAGGATCTGTCGCAGGGCGATCTGGACGCCGTTCACGCCGCCAAGACCGGTGCATTGATCGCCTCATCTGTCGAAATCGGAGGCGTGGCAGCTCAGATCCCCAAAGCTGGTTTTGACGCACTCGGCAGCTACGGAACAAGGATTGGTCTTGCTTTTCAAATAATGGATGACGTGCTGGACGTGACGGCGTCCACTGACATGCTTGGAAAGATTGCCGGTCGTGACGCAGCGCTGAACAAGAGCACGTATCCTGCTCTTCTTGGCGTAGCGGGAGCGGTTGCGAGGGCAAACCAGCTTATCGACGAAGCGTGTGACGACTTGCGCTCGCAAAATCTCCTGAGCCCCGAGCTCGAGGGATTGGCGCGGTTCATCGTGTCACGCAGCAACTGACGACAACAAAGAATTCATGCCGACACTCGACGAAGTCCAGCTTCCAATTGCCCTGAAAACAATGACGCGCGACGAGCTTCGAGAGCTCTCCGCGTCAATCCGCGCGAGACTTATCGAAGTGTGCTCGACCACCGGCGGCCACATCGGCGCGGGACTCGGCGTCGTCGAGCTGGCTGTCGCCATTCACACCGTGTTCGATACACCTCGTGATCAGGTCGTGTGGGATGTCGGGCATCAGGGATATCCGCACAAGCTTCTGACGGGCCGCAACACGAAGATGGAATCACTCCGTCAGCAAAACGGTCTGTCCGGGTTCCTGAAAAGAAACGAAAGCGAGTTCGACACATTCGGCGCAGGACACGCAGCGACTGCGATCTCCGCCGGCCTTGGAATGGCGACAGCACGCGATCTCAACGGCGAGCAGTTCAAGGTTGTCTCCATACTTGGCGACGGCGCGCTCACGTGCGGCCTCGCGTACGAGGGACTCAACAACGCCGGTGCCTCCGGTCGCGACTTCATCGTGATCCTGAACGACAACGAGATGTCGATCGCGCCGAACGTCGGCGCCATGTCGAAGTATCTCACTTCGATTCAGCGCAATCCGCTTTACAATCGTCTTCGCGCGGCAATCGGTGGGGTGATGGATTCGGCGCCCGCAAAGCGAAGCGGCGTCGCGACGATCGTCAGAAAATGGGAAGAGAGCGTCAAGGCGTTCCTGACGCCCGGTGTTCTCTTTGAGGAGCTCGGCTTCAGGTACTTCGGCCCGATCGACGGACACGATATCGATGCGATGGTCGATACGCTCACGGCCGTTCGCGATTTCACCGGACCGCGCCTGATTCACGTGATCACGCAGAAGGGAAAAGGATTTCCCGCCGGCGAGAACACCGAGAAGTGGCATGCACTGCCGCCTGGTCATGATCCGGCAACTGGAAAGCAGCTCAAGGTTTCGACCGCGAACGCGAATTACACCGCAGTATTCGGAAAGGGTCTCTCCGAGCTGGCGAACGAGAACCAGAAGATCGTCGCAATAACGGCAGCGATGCCGAGCGGGACGGGAACCGGCACGTTTGCGTTGGCGCATCCCGATCGGTTTTTCGACGTCGGAATTGCCGAAGGCCACGCGGTCACGTTTGCCGCTGGAATGGCAACTCGCGGAATCATTCCTGTCTGCGTGATTTATTCGACATTCCTGCAGCGCGCCTACGACAACGTGATTCACGACGTCGCGATACAGGAGCTGTCCGTCGTGTTTGCAATGGATCGCGCGGGACTCGTCGGTGAAGATGGGCCGACGCATATGGGTCTTTACGACATCGCTTACATGCTCGCCGTTCCCGGCATGGTCGTCGTGGCGCCGAAGAACGGCGCAGAGATGCTCGGACTCCTAAGGACTGGCGTGGCCCACAAGGGTGGACCTTTCTGCATCCGATATCCGCGTGATGCAGCGCCGGACATCGTACCGCCAATGGCTGAAATCGAACCGGTTCCCTTCGGGACTTGGGAAGTCCTGCGCAAGGGCGCAGGATCGCGCGACGCGAATGGTGGAATTGCGATTCTCGCCACTGGAACGATGGTGCTTCCAGCGATGGCGGCTGCCGACATGCTGGCTGATGAAGGAATCAGCGTGACTGTCGTCAACTGCCGCTTTATCAAGCCGCACGATGCCGAAGTGCTCGCGTCGGTTATCGGTGAGAACAAGCATCTGCTGGTTGTCGAGGAAGGAACGGTCGTAAATGGGTTCGGCGCTTACATGAGCTCAGTCGTCGCAAAGCTCGATGCAACTGTGAACGTCGTCTCGCACGGTGTGCCCGACGAATTCATTGAGCAGGCTTCACGCGCAACGCAGCTTGCGAGTGTTGGACTTGATGCAGCCGGAATTGCGGCTCGTGCTCGCGACGTGCGGAAGGGCGACTCGCGGGGCGCGCGGCTGCGCGCCGGGTGATGCGACTCGGCGTAATTGGTCATACCGGCTACGGTGACCTGCCGGCGATTCTTGATTCACTGTCTCGATTAGCGTCGTCGCTCGGACTCGACCTGGAGTTCGAAGCGGAGCTCCACGAGGCGGCTGGCCTGGGAAAGCGTCTCGAAGATCCAAGATCGATTGATGCGCTCATCACGCTCGGTGGTGACGGAACGCTGCTGCGAGGCGCGCGACTTCTCGCCGGCGCGCCTGTCCCGATCCTTGGCGTGAACCTTGGCCGTCTCGGGTTTCTGACGACCTGCGGAAGCGACGAGATAGAGGAAGCGATTCGATTGCTCGCGTCTGGAGAGTATGTCGCGGAAGCGCGCATGTGCCTTCGTGCGAGCGCGATGGACGGCGACGGAGCAGAACGACAGGACTGGCTCGCGCTGAATGATGTCGTCGTTCACAAGGGCGGCTTCGCGCGCGTTGTGCGGCTGAAGGTAACCGTCGGCGGTGAATCGATTGGGACGTATGCGGCCGACGGGCTCATCGTTTCGACGCCGACAGGCTCGACAGCCTATAGTCTTTCTGCCGGCGGGCCAGTAGTCGTCCCAACCGTCGAATCGATGATCCTCACGCCGATCTCAGCTCACACTCTTGGTGTCCGTCCGCTTGTCCTCCCGCCTGACGCGGTTGTAGCAATCGACACGTCGGTAAGCTCTGAGGAGATGATGGTGACGATCGACGGACAGGTGGGAACGCAGCTAGTGCCCGGTGAAAAGCTCGTTGTTCGCAAGGCCGACAATCCTGTCCGAATCGTACGCCTTCCGGGGACGAGTTTCTTCGAAAGAATGCGCGGCAAGCTCGGATGGGGCGGCCTCCCGGAAAGGGATTAGCGCCTCATGCTGACCGAGCTTCGCATCAGGAATTTCGCGATCATCGAATCGCTGACTCTGCCGCTGTCGGGCGGATTCAATGTTCTGTCTGGTGAGACTGGCGCCGGCAAATCGATAATCGTCGGAGCGCTTGGCTTTCTCCTCGGTGAGCGTGGAAGCTCCGACCTGATTCGAACGGGCGCTGACAAGGCGACTGTCGAAGGCGTGTTCGACATCAGCGACTCGAAGGGAATCAGCTCGATGATCGATGAGCGCGGAATCGAGACCGACGACGGGACGATAGTTCTCAAGCGCGAGATATCGACTGCCGGTCGTGGACGCGCGTGGGCGAACGGATCTCCCGTGACCGCGTCGGTACTTGGCGAGATCGGCCGGGCCCTCGTCAATCTCCATGGACAGCATGAAGCGCAAACGTTGCTCGATGCCGATTCGCAGCGCGTCATCCTCGACACATTCGGTGGCGCGACTTCACAGGCTGAGACGGTTCGCGAGTCGCACGCAGAGCTTTCGCGAATCCGGCGTGAAATCGCGCAGCTCAGCTCGCGCCGATCGGACGCCGAGCGTCGGGCGGATTATTTACGCCACGTGACGCGTGAGATTGAAGACGCGAAGCTTGTCTCCGGTGAGGACTCGCGGCTCGAGGACGAAGCGAGAGTCCTCGAGAATGCCGACGAGCTTCGAACTCTTGCTGCGAGCGTCAGTCGGCTGCTTGCAGATGACGACGAGAGCATCCTCGAGCGACTCGGCCACGTCGATCGTGCGCTCGGAACCGTCCTGCGGGTTGATCCGTCTGCGTCCGACCTCCAGGAATTGTACGACACCGGTTTTTATGCGCTCGATGAGCTGTCGCGGGCTGTTGCCGAGTATGCGAGGAAGGTCGATCTGGACCCCGATCGGCTGGAGATTGTTCGTCGTCGACGGGAAGTGATCTTCGGGCTCGTGAAGAAATACGGTCCGACTCTCGACGATGTGATCGAGACGGGCCGGAAATCACGATCGGAGCTCGACCTCGTTGACTCGGGCTCGTTTGATCTGGCACAGCTCGACGCACAACAGGCCGCCGCCAAGGAAAAGCTCAAGGCTGCCGCATCGCGTTTGTCATCATTGCGGGCCGCGGCCTCGAAGAAACTCGCGAAAGCGGTTGACGGCGTTCTGCCAGACCTCGGAATGAACGGCGGCCGATTCACGGCGACGCTGGCGCCAAAAAATGCGCCTGACGAGAACGGAGCGGAGGACGTCGAGTTCAAGATTGCACTCAACGTCGGCCATGATGCACGTCCGCTGGCAAGAGTTGCGTCGGGCGGCGAGCTGTCGAGAGTGATGCTCGCGCTGAAGACGATTCTCGCTCGTGCCGACTCGGTGCCGACTCTCGTATTCGACGAGGTCGATGCGGGAATTGGCGGCAAGGTGGGCCTTCAGGTGGGCGACACGCTGCGGAGAGTCGCCGAGCATCATCAGGTATTCGCGATTTCGCATTTGCCGCAGATTGCGGCGCGCGCGCACAACCACATTGTCGTTGCCAAGGCAGCGAAGGGCGGAGTTACGACTGCAGATGTCGCTGTTCTCGAAGGCTCGACGCGCATAGTCGAGATCGCGCGTATGCTTGGCGGTGATCCCGACAGCAAAGTGAGCCGCGAGCATGCGAAGGAGCTGCTCGAGACGGCGACATCCTCGTGACAATCACGCCTCCGAAGATTCCGTGGCAGGTTACAGGCAATCACTGGCTTACCGTGCCGTGCATTCATCCTGCTGACGCTTCGATTCACCTGATCGGCGCGCTTCACGCGCAGTCGAGGGCGGCGATCGAGTTTGCCGGCGGCCCGGAGTTCCTGGACGGGCGGGAAGCGGCTCTCGCGCGACTCGTTGTCGTCGTCAACGACGCGCCGATTGAGCTTGGCGCCGGCGGCATCAACTGGGAGCGAGAGTCCGGCTGGCTGCCGACGTTCAGCGCGAAAGCTGGCGATCTCCTCATCCGCGGCACCATTGTCGCGCCGCATGGCCGGAATGCTGATGTCGCCGGGATAGTGATCTCGGTGAGCGTGGAGAATCGCGGTGAGTCGAGTGTCGAGCTGATAATCGGATTGACGGGTACGCTCGGACATCGACAGATGCGAGTTCGAACTGCACGCGCATTTGCGGATGGCCACTCTGCGTTCAAGGGCAGCGATCATTCGGTAGTGCTCGAGGGCAAGAGCGCGGAAAGCCCATTGGCACTGGCAATCGGGGGAGAGGGCGAGTTCAGCAGCGAAGTCGTCGATGGCCAAAGCCCGGGCTGGACGTTGGACAGAAAACTGTCGCTCGGAGCGGGAGAGACTCACGAGGCCGCTTTTCACATTGCTGCCGGACCAGAGCGTGATGGTGCAGCCGCGGTGCTCGGTGTGATGCGGCGTCGCGGGTCGCGGGCGCTGATATCGTCGACAAAAAGTGCGCTGCGCGAGATGGAGCCGGGAACCGGAAATGCGAGCGTCGATCGGCTGATCGCGCGGCATCTTTTCTTCGCCTACTTCTGCAGCATTGCCCGTGCGCTCGACGATGCGCACGTATATGTGGCGCGAAGCAGAGTTCCATGGAACGGGCAGGGAATCACCATTCGGGACTGGCACGCGCTAATGTGGGTGCTGCCTGCGGTTCAGCTCGCGGATCAGTCGCTTGCGCGGGAGTTACTGCTCCGAGTCTGTGAGCTTCACGGCTACGCTCCCGGTAACGGCGTTCATTATGTGGACGGGTCGTTGTTCGAGCCGGGTTTTTCTCTTGAAGGCGCAGCGTCGTACGCGATCGCTGTTGACGCATACATCGTGCAGACTTCCGACGACAAGGTTGTCGAGGAACCCGTTCTTGCCGATTCGCTTTACGGATCGCATGACGACATGGAAGTTCGCAAGCACGCCACGCTTCCGTTGTATTCCACCGAAGTGAATCCTGACGGGTCTGTTCCTGCGCGACCGTTCACTGCGCACGGGAACGCGGTCGTTGCGCTTGCCCTCGACGTGCTTCGTCACACGCTTGACGAGAAGACTGCGGAGAAAGTGCAGGATTCCGCGGCCGTACGGGCGGCGCTGATGCGACAGTTCACGATTCAATCCGATGCGAGTAGGGCGATGCTGGCGTCGCAGTCCGACCTCGCCGGCGCAACGGCGCTCGAGGACGAGCCGTCGGCATCGATGTACTGGCTGCCGTTTTACGAGCTGCTGAATCGGGACGATTCGCTGTATCGCCGAACGGTGAAGCGAATCGAATCCGCTGAAACGCCAGAGCTTGTGGTAAGGTGCGCGCAGCTCGTCGGGCCGAACGGTGCGCAGGCATTTGAGTGGTTGAGGCGCGCGCCGCTCGACAACGGATTTGCGGCCGAGACTGTCGACCAGGATGGAAGGGCTGTCGGTAATGGTGGGGACGCGGCGATGTCTGGCCTTATCGCGTATCTGCTGTGGTACTCGTCTCACGCACTCGGCCTCAAGGTATAGAGACCTGAAAAGTCTGAGGTTTCTAACGTCATCACCAGAAGACAAGGCCGCGAG
>DATLDF010000078.1:0-3129 GCA_035525975.1 Gemmatimonadaceae bacterium | reverse complement strand
CCTGACGGCAGATACATGACTCGGCTAAACGTGCCAGGCGGTAAAGAGGTGGAGGGCTTTGCTATCGCTTCCAACTATGAGCCGAAGAAAGGAACGCCATGGTACAGTGTTACGCGAGTCGGCGACGCGGGCCTTGATGCGCTTTTCGGCCAGGCGCCGAATGACCTTGTCGTGCCGAGAGATGGCGTTTTCACCGGCGTTACGGCGGCCGGTTTTCCAATTCCAGACGATCGCTGTCTCCTGTTCGGCGATTCTACCAATGGAAACGACGGGGTCATTCACACCGAGTTCTTTTCGGAGCCGCGTACTCAGCAGCAGATTCTTTCCTGGCTCACTTCGACTGGTCAGACCCGTGCGCTCGTTCAAACACGCGGCTCAACGCCAATTACGATAGAGCAGCTCGAGCAGCTCCGGCCGCACGTCATCAATCTCAGCAACGGTACGTTCAGAAAGTCCGGTAAGTATTCAACCAGCCCTGCGGATGTGGATGACATTTTCAGAACTCACATTCCGGAGTGGTTCGCGAGTGGTGGCGGACAGGGCAAGCGCGCTCGCGTAGTGTTCTTCGCCCATGGTGGGCTCGTTGACGAACAGTCAGGACTCGGAGTCGCGCTCAAGCACGTCGAGTGGTGGAAAGCGAACGGCGTGTATCCCGTTTACTTCGTCTGGGAAACGGGCCTGTTTGACGCATTGCGGTCCATCCTTGAATCCATCGCCAGGCAAATACCCGGGCTCGGAGCTCGCGGATTCGCAGATGACATCACTGATCATCTTGTCGAGAAAGGCGTTCGCGCCTTAGGCGGAGCAAAAGTGTGGCAGGCGATGAAGACGAACGCTGGCCTTGCGAGCGAGCCCACGGGCGGCGCCCGTTACACCGCCGAACGATTGAAGGAGCTTTGTGACAGCGGGATGGAGCTGGAGCTGCACGCGGTAGGACACAGTGCCGGCTCGATTTTCCACTCTTATTTCCTCCCCCTGACCCAGGACCTCGGCGTTCCAGCATTTACGTCCATGCAGTTTCTCGCACCGGCGATCAGGATGGACGCGTTCATAAAAAGATTGATGCCGATCGTCGGACCAGCCGAACACGTTCGTTCTGCGCGCATGTTCTCGATGACGGATCGATATGAGAAGGACGACAACTGCATAACCATTTATCGGAAGTCACTGCTCTACCTTATCTATCACTCGCTTGAATCGAAGAGCGAAACACCAATCCTTGGATTGGAGACCTCGGTCGCAGACAATCCGGATGTGCGGCGATTCTTCACGCCGCAGAGTGGTGGACCCGCGAGCGCCGTGTGGTCAGTAACCGCGAGCTCCGCACCGGCGAACGCCGCGAGTCGCTCGACCAGTCACGGGGGATTTGACGATGATGCTGCGACGATGTCGAGCGTCGTTGCCCACGTAGTCAATCAGGCGGCTGCGCCTGTACCGTACCCGGGATCGCGTTCCTTTGGTTCTGATTGGCCTATGTCACAGGAGTGGAAAGGCGACATGGGTTTGCCGGTAGATTCAGGCCACCTTCCAGAAGAAGCAGTGCCGGTACGCGAAGAGGTTTCGATAATCCCTTCGCCCCAAACGGTTCGTGCACGACCGTCACAACTTCGTTCGGGGCGACGCGCCGCGCTTTGCGTCGGCATCAACGATTACAATGGTCAGCCTCTCGCAGGCTGTGTCGCCGATGCACAAGCGTGGGCAAATGCGTTTCGGCGGCTCGACTTCGACGTCACACTGGTCACTGACAAGAATGCGACATTCGAAGGAATCACCTCAAACCTGAAAAAAATCGTTGGCGGAGCACGTGCGGGAGACATCATCGCATTTCAATACGCCGGGCATGGCTATCAGATACGCGATCTCGACGGGGACGAGGACGATCAGCAGGACGAAGCGTTTGTGCCTTTCGATTTCGAATCTGGGGCGTTCATTCTCGACGATGACATTCGGGACATCCTTTCACACGTAAAGGCCGGCGTCAGTGTCTCGTGCTTCATGGATTGTTGCTGCTCCGGCACGATTGCGCGCCTTTGGAATCCGACACGACGTGTGGTCATCGACAAAAGAGTCCGGGGAGAGCGTTCCCGCTATCTCAAGACAACCACGAGCAGGCGGCTCAAGCTCGAAGAAGCACATGAACGTTTCCGTTCAGCACAACAAAAAGAGCGTAGTTCGCCGTTGTCTCCGCATGTTGGACCTGAAGTTCTGCGGTGGGTCACGTTCTCAGCCTGTCAACCGCGCGAGGCGGCACTCGAGCACGAAGGACGGGGAGACTTCTCGGTTAACGCGCTGGACGTGCTGTCACGACTGAAGGGCGGCACGACCAACATCGACTTTCACAACATGGTGATGAAGCGCTTCGGTGCCGACAGGGAGCAAACGCCATTCTTTGACCGGCGTAGTCAGGACGACGCCGCCGAGTTTCTTGGTGGCATCGTGGGAACTTGAACGATGACGTCCTTCGAATCACACGCGCCGACGACTCCGCCTGCGTCGTCGGCAACTGCGCAGAGTCGGACCCAAGATGGTGAAGTCGCGACCCGTGCTACGGAACCGCTTCGCGATGATGCTGCGTTCGAGATCTCACCCCGGGCAATTCGGGCCGCTTACTCGGGCGGCCACGAGCGCCAGCCCGGCGAGCCACTCTACCGGCCGCTGAGGATTTACACACTCGATCCCACTATCTCCCGTCGCGATGGTTCAGTGACGACGGTCAACGTTCCCTTCGAGCCTCTCGACGTCGGTCCCACCAGCAGCTTGCTCGAAATCATCGACGAAGGTGCGGGCAACGGAGAACCAAAACCGGAGCCGCTGGATCTCGACGACAAGTTCCTCCTGCTCGAGCAAGGCGTAACTCCTTCGCCGGCAGATCCGCGGTTCCGTGCACAGATGACATACGCGGTGTGCTCGACGACTTACGCTGCATTTCGCCAAGCACTTGGGCGGGATCTCACCTGGGGATTCATGCGCGGCAGTACGGCCGAGCAGCGGACTCGGCTCAAGGTCAGAGCCAACTATTCCGACGAGCG
This sequence comes from Gemmatimonadaceae bacterium, assembly GCA_035525975.1. GTDB lineage: Bacteria > Gemmatimonadota > Gemmatimonadetes > Gemmatimonadales > Gemmatimonadaceae > UBA4720. The sequence continues at coordinate 100 of DATLDF010000078.1, read as the reverse complement.
GAACGCATACTACGACTCGATTTCCGGTGAGCTGCGATTTGGAGCTTTCGTCGCTCCTGTCGAATCGGAAGTCAGCGTCGCTCCGCTCGCGCTCATTTAC
>DATLDF010000051.1:0-3752 GCA_035525975.1 Gemmatimonadaceae bacterium | reverse complement strand
CGCCGAGACGGCGAGTGGGGACATCGTGTACAGTGGCCAGATCGCGACGGGAGCAACCTACGATTTCGAGTCGCATTCAGGCGCGATTCGACTCACTGTTCCGCGCACGGCTGGCGCGCAGTTCAGACTCGAGACCGTGAGCGGAGCGGTGCAGAGCGATTTTCCGATAGAGCCGGCGCCTGCGGATGGACGCAAGGGAGGGCGGGTTGAATTCACAGTCGGCGACGGGCGCGCCAATGTGATAGCGCGCACGTTCAGCGGCCGCATTTCGATTAAGAGCGACGCTCCCGATTCTCTTCCGACTATTCGGAAGAACTAAACTTCCGAGACTCGAAATCCTTGGCGAGTCCGCTAACCAGCGCCAGCATGAGCCCGACTAGAATTGATTTGGCATTGAACGTCTGACCGGCGGACGTTGGACTAACGCCCGAAGCGTCCGAAGAAGCGGCCCCATCCTTTGCCACTCGATAACCACGACTGTCTGTTCGCTGCCCGTAAACGCTCTTCCGTGAGCCCAACGGTGCGGCGGGCGCGCGCTGGAGTCGGGCTGTGATCGATCTCGTTGATCATCGCCAGCGTTGTCTCTTTCTTGTGCGCCTGCTCCGCCGCGTCGCGCGGGTGACGCGAACCGAAGATCTTTTCGAGAAGACTTTTGTGCATGGATGCGGCCTGGTGGGAGTCCTGCGCGATCATTAATCGCTCTTGCAGCGTAACTGGTTGGGCAGGGCGTGACAATGAGGATCAATCGTTCGTCACGCCAAACCGGAACTCGGTGCGTGAGCTGTAGCGCTCGCCTGGGCGCAAGATTGTCGACGGGAAATTCGGCTGATTCGGCGAATCCGGAAAGTGCTGTGTCTCGAGAGCCATCCCATAGCGGTGACGATAGGCGGCGCCGGCTTTACCCGTAATGGAGCCATCGAGAAAATTTCCCGAGTAGAACTGCAATCCGGGCTCGGTGGTGATGATGTCCAGCGTCCGCCCTGTTGACGGGTCTCTTACGCGTGCGGCGTGAAACATTGCGCCAGGCGGCGCATCACCTCGGCTCAGCACGAAGTTGTGGTCATAGCCACCACCGTTGAGTAGCTGTTCGTTCGGACTCTCATTGATGCGGCGGCCGATTGCCGCGGGTTTGCGAAAGTCGAACGGGCTTCCGGCGACCGGCACGATCTCGCCCGTCGGGATGAGCGTGGAATCAACGGGCGTCATGGAGTCCGCGTTGATCGTCAGCTCATGCTCGAGAATATCTCTCTTCGCGTTTCCGCTCAGGTTCCAGTATGTGTGCTGGGTGAGGTTGACGGGCGTCGCCTTGTCGGTCGTCGCCGAATAATCGACGATCAGATTGTCGTCGACAGTCAACGTGTAGGTCACCTGCGCCTGCAGGTTCCCGGGGTAGCCTTCGTCCATGTCAGCGCTGGTGTGCTCGAGTGCCAGCGCGCTCGCTCCCTCGTTCTCAAAAATCGTCGGCGTCCACACGGCTTTGTCGAAGCCGCGCAGCCCTCCGTGAAGGGTGTTCGGCCCGTTGTTGACCGCTAGCTCGTACGATTTGCCGTCGAGGTTGAAGCGTCCGCCGGCGATCCGGTTGCCGTACCGGCCCACGACGGCACCGAAGTACGAAGTGTCGTCGATGTATTGCTCGAGATTGTCGAAGCCGAGGACGATGTCTTCACGCTCGCCGGCGCGATCTGGCGTGTATATGGTCGTGATTCGGGCTCCGTAGTTGGTTATTCCGACTTCGACGCCGCGATCGTTTGCAATTGTAAACACTTCGACCGGCGCACCGCCGACGGGCGGGCCGAAAGACCGTCTGATGATTTTCTGCACGACCGAATTTCGCTCATTTGCCTGTCCGGGTCTAACCACCAAATAAGTGTCAGGCAACGCATACCGCTGAGCGATAGATGACCGGTTACCCGTCCAGCTTTATGGGTGCGAGAACACATCCTGCAAGAGGGACACTGACCGGCGAGCCTCGGATCAACGCTGCGTTCGGAGCGTTAGGCCACCCGTAGGAAGGTCAAGACGAATGATGTCGCGCAGATCGCGGAATAAAGGTAGATTGAATGAGGATAGTTCACTCCATATCCGTGCGGGACGTTCCCACCAGCCTGCACTCCTGATCCACCCGAATGCGGCTGGATCCCGGCGCTACTGGCGACGCCTTTCCTCAGCCGGTGTGCGCATAACAAATCCGCGATTGCAATCGCACGATTGCAGCATGATGTCGTCGTTTCCGACGATGCGGGTTTCCTGTGTGCGTCATCATCACACACTCACTCCACGAGCACTCGATGAATAACTACAGGCAACTGAGTAGACACGCGCGATGAGACTGGGATGGAAGCGTGGCGCGATGCTTACCGCCAACCGGACGAAAGTCGAAGCAGCCAGGCTTGACGGCGATGTGCGCAGCACCGACGCGTTGCTCGACGCGGGCGCCCTTCAGAATGCGATCTTCAACAGTGCCAACTTCTCGAGTATCGCAACGGACGCGAAGGGTGTAATCCAGATCTTCAACGTCGGCGCTGAGAAAATGCTCGGCTATTCCGCGGCTGAAGTCGTCAACAAGATCACCCCGGCGGACATTTCCGATGCGCAGGAAGTCGTTGCGCGCGCGAAAGAGCTGAGCGTCGAGCTTGGAACGCCGATAACGCCGGGCTTCGAAGCACTCGTTTTCAAAGCATCACGCGGTATCGAAGACATTTACGAGCTCACCTACATCCGGAAGGACCGAAGCCGTTTCCCGGCCGTGGTGTCGGTTACCGCGCTGCGCGACGCGCAGGACGCGATCATCGGCTATCTGCTGATCGGTACCGACAACACTGCTCGGAAGCACGCGGAAGAGGCCTTGCTGAAAGCGGGCGCCCTTCAAAGCGCAATCTTCAACAGCGCTAACTTTTCGAGCATTGCAACCGACGCGCACGGCGTGATCCAGATCTTCAACGTCGGCGCAGAAGCAATGCTCGGGTACAAGGCCGAGGAAGTGATGAACAAGATCACTCCGGCGGACATTTCGGATCCCCAGGAAGTAATCGCGCGCGCACGGGCCCTGAGTGTCGAGCTCGGGACCCAGATCACGCCTGGATTCGAGGCACTCGTCTTCAAGGCCTCCCGCGGGATCGAAGACATTTACGAGCTCACCTACATCCGGAAAGATGGCAGCAGATTTCCAGCCGTTGTATCGGTGACGGCACTGCGCGATGAAGACAACTCGATCATTGGCTATCTGCTGATCGGCACCGACAACACGGCGCGGATGCAGATCGAAGAGGAGCGGAAGAAGCTCGACCAGCGGCTGCGCGATCAGCACTTCTATACCAGGTCGCTGCTCGAGAGCAACATCGACGCGCTCATGACGACGGACCCGCGTGGTATCATCACCGACGTCAACAAGCAGATGGAAGCGCTGACGGGCTGCACACGTGACGAGCTGATCGGAGCGCCGTTCAAGGGCTATTTCACCGATCCGGAGCGGGCCGAAGCGGCGATCAAGCTGGTGCTGAGCGAAAAGAAAGTCACCGACTACGAGCTGACGGCGCGTGCCCTCGACGGCAAGAAGACGGTGGTGTCCTACAACGCGACCACCTTCTACGACCGGGCGCGCACGCTGCATGGCGTGTTCGCGGCGGCGCGCGATGTCACCGAGCGGAAACGTTTCGAACAGGCGCTGCAGGAAACAAATGTTGAGATGCAGGCCGCCAAGTCCGCGGCGGAAAAGGCCAATCTCGCGAAGTCGGACTTCCTTTCGAGCATGA
>DATLDF010000047.1:0-10045 GCA_035525975.1 Gemmatimonadaceae bacterium | reverse complement strand
GGATGTGCTCGAAGCACTCAACGTCGGACACAAAGGAATCAAGGAGCTCATCGGACTCCAGGAAGAGCTTCTCAAGGAAGCTCGCGCACCGAAAATGACCTGGAAGAAGTCCGAGCTCGGCGAAGAGATCAAGAAGCGCGTGGCCGAGCTGACCGAGAAGAGAATCGGCGAAGCGATCAACCAGAACGAAAAGCAGACGCGCATCCAGGCCGTCGAGCAAGTCAAGAAGGAAGCAGCCGAAGTTCTGCTCGCGGAATTCCCGGCGAACGCGAAGGAGATCGGTGGACTCGTTGGAGACGTCGAGTACAACTCGCTGCGCTCCCAGGTTCTCGACACAGGGAAGCGCGTCGATGGGCGTGGAACCAAGGATGTCCGCGCTATCACCATCGACACCCAGGTTCTCCCACGTGCTCACGGTTCCGCACTCTTTACGCGCGGACAGACGCAGGCGCTCGTGGCAATCACGCTCGGCACCGCAAACGACGTTCAGCGACTGGACAGCATTGACGAAGCCGGCGAGACCACGAAGTCGTTCATGCTCCACTACAACTTCCCGCCGTTTTCGACGGGTGAAGTTCGTCCGATGCGAGGCACCAGCCGTCGTGAAATCGGACACGGGAATCTGGCGGAGCGAGCGCTGCAAGGCGTGCTGCCGGCATTCGAGGAATTCCCTTACACGATCAGAATCGTCTCTGACATTCTCGAATCGAACGGATCATCCTCGATGGCGTCCGTTTGCGGTGGATCGCTCGCGTTATTCGACGCTGGTGTGCCGCTTCGCTCGGCGGTCGCCGGCGTGGCAATGGGATTGATCAAGGAAGGGAAGAAGCACGCGATCCTGACTGACATCCTCGGGACGGAAGACCACCTGGGCGACATGGACTTCAAGGTCGCAGGGACTGAGCACGGAATCACGTCGATCCAGATGGACATCAAGATCCAGGGACTCGACCTCAATATCGTAGAGGAAGCGCTCGCTCAGGCACGTGAAGGACGCCTTCACATCCTTGGCGAGATGAGCAAGTCTCTTGCTGCTCCACGATCCGACCTGTCGCCGTTCGCACCGAGAATCGTCACGATGACGATCAATCCCGAGAAGATCGGCGATCTCATCGGACCGAAGGGCAAGACGATTCGCGGAATCCAGGAAGAGACTGGCGCCGAGATCACCGTCGACGACACAGGACTCGTCACGATCGCCGCGGTTGGCGGCGAGGCGATGGAGCGCGCGCGTCAGATGATCCAGGCGCTCACAGCCGAACCGATCATCGGCGAGACGTACGAAGGCAACGTCAAGAGCACGACTGCGTTTGGCGCGTTCGTCGAAATCATGCCCGGCACCGAAGGTCTGGTGCACATCTCCGAGCTGAAGCACGGACGCACGGAGAAGACCGAAGACGTCGTGAAGAAGGGCGACCGCGTGAAGGTCAAGCTTCTCGAGCGCGATGAGCGCGGGAGACTGCGGCTGTCGATGAAAGCGCTCGTTCCAAAGCCGGAAGGCGAATCGCAGGGCGAGGGCGCGCTGGCTGGAGTTGGCGCTGAGACCGGCGAAGGCGGAGAAGGTGGTGGAGAGCGTTCGGAGCGCCCGCGGTCAGACCGCGGTGACAGACCACGTCGTCCGAGAAGTGGCGGGGGCGGAGGGCGCTCACGCGAGTGAGCTTCACCGAGCCGGTTACTGACTCGGATCTGCGACGAACCGTTCTGCCGAACGGTCTGACCGTACTCTCGGAGCACATGCCGGGAGTGCGGTCGGTCGCTTTAGGGGCGTGGGTGCGTGCTGCTTCGCTCCACGAAGCGCCGGACAAAATGGGCGTGTCGCACATGCTCGAGCACATGGTGTTCAAGGGAACCCCGACCCGCAGCGCGAAAGACATTGCGCTCGCCCTTGAGGTTCTCGGCGGGTCCCTCGACGCGTACACCGCCCGCGAGCACACAGCGTATCAGGCAAAGGTTCTCGACGAGCATTTGCCTCAGGCCGCTTCAGTACTCGCCGACCTGATCTTCAATCCGACACTGCGTGCATCCGATCTCGCGCTGGAGCGCAAAGTGGTGCTCGAAGAGATTAATACAGTCGACGACACCCCTGATGATCTCGTCTTCGAGCTGCACAACGCTCAGCTTTGGGGGCAACATCCTTACGGTTTCTCGATCCTTGGAACGCGCGAGACCGTCGGCGGCTTGTCCGCCCCTGATCTCCGCGCCTTGCATTCGCGCGCGTATCATCCGGAACAGATCGTCTTCGCCGCGGCCGGCAACGTGGAGCATGAGGTACTGCTCGATGTTCTGGAGACCACGGGCTGGAGCGACATTCCGCGTGGCGGTCTGCCCATACTCAAGTCCGTCGCGCCGATAGCTGAAAAACCCCGAGCCGTGCATTTCGAGAAGGACAGTGTGCAAACGCACATTGTCATCGGCAGCGAGGCTTTCCCGCACAGCGACCAGCGACGTTATGCGATGAGCATGGTCGGCATGTTGTTCGGCGGCGGGATGTCGTCGCGACTCTTCCAGAGAATTCGAGAAGAGCTGGGACTCGCTTACGCCGTCTACTCCTTCCAGTCCTTCCACGAAGATGCGGGGATGCATGGAGTTTACGTCGGAACTGCTCCGGAAACCGCCCGCGCTGCCGTTGACGCGATCAACACCGAGATGGAAAAATTGTCGTCGAACGGGCTCAGCGAAGAAGACCTTGCCGCTGGAAAAAGCCAGCTGAAAGGGCAGATTACACTGTCTCTGGAAAGCCCTACGTCGCGCATGTATCGCGCGGCAGGAGTGGAGCTTTACGGTGAGCCTTACAGAACACTCGACGAACTACTCGCGCTCGTCGACTCAATCGATTCGGAGACGGTCGGAGAGATCTGCAAACGATATTTCGCTCCCGAGAAACAAACACTCGTCAGCCTTGGCCCAAAGGCGGCGTGACCAGTTCAACCTCAGCTCGAGTAATCTGACATTCCTATGAAGATCGGCGTTCCGAAGGAGATCAAGACCAACGAGAATCGCGTAGCGCTCGTGCCCGCCGGCGCGGAAGCGCTCATTGCCGCTGGTCACACCGTGATGATGGAGAAGGGAGCCGGGGAGGGCAGCGGGTTCCCCGACGGCGCCTATACATCACTCGGCGCGCAAATCGGAGCAGACGCCGATACGGTCTGGCGTGAAGCAGACATGATCATGAAGGTAAAAGAGCCCATCGCCGTCGAATGGCCGAGAATGAGAAAGGGGCAGGTCATTTTCACCTACTTCCACTTCGCTGCTGACGAAAAGCTGACCAAGGCGCATATCGCCAGCGGCGCAACCTGCATCGCATACGAGACCGTCGAGTTACCCTCGCGGGAGCTCCCGCTCCTGACGCCAATGTCAGAGGTAGCGGGACGAATGGCAGTTCAGGAAGGCGCGAAGTATCTAGAAAAGCTGTATGGCGGCCGAGGAGTTCTACTGGGCGGGGTTCCGGGGGTCGCTCCGGCAAAAGTGGTCATTCTCGGTGGCGGCATCGTCGGCATCAACGCCGCGAAGATGGCCGCGGGACTCGGAGCCAAGGTAACAGTTCTGGATCTCAGCCTCGAGCGGCTCCGCTATCTGTCAGACGTGATGCCAGCCAACGTCACACTCATCTATTCCAATCGTCATAACATCCTGGAGCAGATCTCCACCGCGGATCTCGTGGTGGGTGCTGTTCTCATCCCTGGAGCAGTCGCGCCGCGTCTCATTCGTCGTGAAGATCTGAAAACGATGCAGCCTGGTGCTGTGATCGTTGACGTCGCCATCGACCAGGGCGGCTGCGTCGAAACCATCAAGGCGACAACTCACGAAAACCCAACCTACGTGGTGGACGGAATCATCCACTACGGAGTAGCAAACATGCCTGGCGGAGTACCAAGAACCTCTACCCTCGCGTTGACCAACGCGACTTTCCCCTACGCCATGCGATTGGCGAAAAAGGGATGGAAGCAGGCGCTGAAGGACGATCCAGCTCTCAAGAAGGGCCTCAACATCGTAGACGGAAAAGTGACATATCCCGCTGTCGCCGAAGCATTCAAGTTGCCGTTTACATCACCCGATTCATATTTGAACTAATGCGATTTCCATTCTGGAAGCCGGGCGCGCTTTTCCCGGCCAACGCGATCGCGGTCGACCTCGGAACCGCGAATACATTGATCTACGTGAAGGGCGAAGGGATCGTCCTCAACGAACCTTCGGTTGTTGCTCTCGACCGTGAAACCAAGAAAATCAAGGGCGTCGGCCTCGAGGCGAAGCGCATGCTCGGCCGCACTCCGGAAGGCGTGATAGCGGTTCGTCCGATGAAGGACGGCGTGATCGCCGATTTCGATGTCACCGAGAAGATGCTGCGCTATTTCCTGGCGCTGATCATCGAAAACCACGTCTTCAAGGTGAAGCCGCGCGTGATCGTGTGCGTACCATCGGGCATCACCGAGGTCGAGAAGCGCGCGGTGCGTGACTCCGCGCTCGGCGCAGGCGCAAAGGAAGTGTTTATGGTTGCAGAGCCGATGGCAGCGGCGATCGGTGTCGGTCTGCCGGTCGAAACGCCGACCGGCAACATGGTGATCGACATCGGCGGTGGAACCACGGAAATTGCCGTAATCGCGCTGTCAGGTATCGTCAGCGATACGTCGATTCGCACTGGTGGCGACGAGCTGGACATGGCGATCGTTCAGTTCATGAGGAAGAATTACAACCTTCTGGTTGGCGAATCGACGGCGGAACAGGTGAAGATCCAGATCGGATCGGCGGCCCCCGTTGGCGATGAAAAGGAAATGGACGTCAAGGGCAGGGATCTTGTATCTGGTATCCCCAAGACGGTGCGCGTTCACTCGTCGGAGATCCGGGATGCGGTGCAGGAGCCCATTCAGCAGATCGTCGACGCCGTCAGACGCGCGCTGGAGATCACTCCGCCCGAGCTCGCTGCCGACATCGTCGATCGCGGGATCGTCATGACTGGCGGTGGTGCTCTCATACGCGGCCTCGATGTTCTGTTGTCGCAGGAAACCGGACTTCCGATTCACGTCGACGAAGACCCGCTGACCTGTGTGGTGCGCGGTACTGGCCGTATTCTTGATGATGAGGCGAAATACTGGTCCGTACTAGCGACTTGAGGTAAAACTTGGCGCGCGCCATACGAAGCAACCCCCGGCTCGATCTAATCGTTCTTGCAACATGCGTAGTTCTCGCCCTGGCGGCGCGCGCTCTTCCCAACACCATGCGCGATCCGGTGGCGACGGGAATGCGGCGGACGTTCCTCGCGCCGCTCGTCTTGCTTCAGGAGCGCTCTGAGAAGAGCAGGCGCTCCCTGCTGCTGGCGGATGAGCGGACGGCGATCAAGGACAGCGTTTCGATGGCAGCGATGCAAGCGGCCGCACTCGAGGGTGAGAACGACCGGCTTCGCAAGCTGATGGGTTTGGGCGCCCGGCTCCGGTTCGGGTTCGTTCCCGCCGAGGCTCTCCATGGTCGAGGAATCCGCGACGAGACGACTGTAATTCTCAGCGCTGGCTCGCGGGCAGGAGTAAGCCGGCTGAGTCCGGTTATCGCTCCGGAAGGCCTGGTTGGCGTTGTCGATCAGGTCGACCCCACGATGAGTCACGCGATGCTTTGGACCCATCCCGACTTCCGCGTCAGCGCGATGTCTCCGGATGGAACCGCGTTTGGCATTGCGCAGGCGCATTTAACCGGCGCGACCGGCGGATATCTGATCGAGCTGAGGGGAGTCCCATTTCGCGCGACGCTCAAGCCGGGCGCGATGATCGTCAGCTCCGGATGGGGCGGAGTGTGGCCGCGTGGTATTCCGGTCGGCACCGTCCTCCAGGAAATCAAGACAACTGAAGGATGGGCTCGAACTTACCTGCTTCGGCCGGCTGTGAATCCAGCAGACGTATACTCGGTGATGATCCTCCGGCGTGATCGGCTCACCAAGGGACTGGAAGGCGTTTGGGAAAGCGTCGCGCAAGCGGATGCCGCGGCGCAGCGTATCGTGGTCGCCGGTGATTCGGCCGCTAAAGCTGCCGCCCTTGCTGAGGCAGCGGCACGAAGGGCAGTCCTCGACAGCACGGCGCGCGCGAACGGAGTGTTGCCACTTGGCGTCACCGACAGCGCACGTCGGGCTGATAGTGTTCGCGGCGCTGCAGTTCGTGCGGAACAGGCCGCCGCTGCGGCCGGACGTCCTATCGTGAGAGATACCGCGAATCGGGTGCGTAGGGATACTACTGCGCGTGATACAGCACGACGGGATACGGTTCCCCTAGGCCCGCGAGTGCCACGATGAATATGGGCGGAGCAGTCCGCGCGGTAATCAGTTTTCTCATCTTCGTCGTCCTGCACTACACGCTTCGCCCGTTGCTGGGTTGGCGCGCACCGATGGACTTCCTGATTCTTGCGCTCCTCTTAGCAGCGGTTCGTGTCAGGCCGTCGACCGCAGCCGTCCTCGGTTTTGCACTGGGGCTCATTTCGGATTCCCTTGCGCCGGACGCGCTCGGCGCCGGTGCTATCGCGATGACGGTCGTTGGCTTTGGCGCTTCATATCTCAAAGCGGTTTTCTTTGCGGACAACCTCGTCCTCAACGCCTTCTTCTTTTTCCTCGGCAAGTGGGTGTTCGACATCATCTACTTCATAGGGGAGCGGCGTGTTGGCGGAATAGAGCTGGTTCAACAGCTCCTTCTCTGGTCCCCTCTGTCGGCGGCAGTTACCGCAGCCGTGGGCGTGCTGTTACTGTTCTTGATGCGCCCTCTACTGGAGCCGTCCCCCGCATGAGCTTTCATCCGAATGACGTAGCACGTCGCGCGCGATCGAGCTCGATGCTCCTGTTCGTCGGGTTCTTGCTCCTGGTCGGGGCGTTCTTCAGAACGCAGGTAATCCAGAACAAGCAGTACGTGATGCAGTCGGAGGAAAACCGCCTCCGACCGATTCCGCTGCCGGCGCCGCGTGGAATTATCTACGATCGCCACGGCGAAGTGATCGCCGAGAATCTACCTGCATACGCGGTTTCGATCACCGCCCCGAACGTCGACAGCCTTCGTTCCGCGCTGGCGCAGCTATCGCAAACGTTGCAGCTCACGCCAAACGACATCAGCCAGGCTGTCAGAAGATTCCGTCGAGCGCCAACTCGTCCGACAGTAATTCTGCCGGATGCTTCGATTGATATCGTGTCGGTGCTGGAAGAGCACCGCCTCGATTTCCCGCGCTTGATCATCCAATCGGTGCCAAAGCGATACTATCCGGATGGACCGGCCGTGGCTTCGTTCGTCGGCTACACGGGTGAAATAACCGAATCGGATCTGAACGATCCGAAATACGCCAACTACAAGCCTGGGCAGCAGATCGGCAAGGGTGGTCTTGAAAAGCAGTACGAGAACCGCCTGCACGGTCGCGAGGGCGTACGCTTCGACGAAGTCGACGCGCGCGGACGTCCTATTCGTGGCGAAGGAGGTCCGCGTCCGGATCTGGATCCTGAGAACGCGCCGCCGCTCTACACGAACATCGATCTCGATCTGCAAAAGTTCACCGTTGGAGTTTTTGGTGATTCGCTGCAGGGTGGAGCGATCGCGATTGATCCCAATACCGGAGAAGTTCTCGCGCTGTACAGCGCGCCGTCCTTCGATCCCAACAAGTTCACGGGCGGAATTCCCGTCGAGTACTACAAGGAGCTGCTGACCGATCCGAAGCGGCCGCTCGTCAACAAGGCAATCCAGGGAACGTATCCGCCCGGTTCGACCTTCAAGCTCGCGACATCCGTCATTGCGTTGCAGAACGGATTGGTTGGCCTCAAGGAGCACATGCCGGTATCGTGCAGCGGCGGTTACCAGTACGGCTCCAGATACTTCCGTTGCTGGGACAAACGCGGGCATGGCTCCGTCGATCTCGAGGGAGCGATCAAGCATTCGTGCGACGTCTACTTTTACCAGCTCGGCCTCAAGATCGGTCTGACGAGATTTATCGCCGGTGGCATCTCGATGACCATGCGCGACAAATCGGGAATCGATCTTCCCGAGGAAAATCAGCCGCGCTGGCCGTATGCAATCGATTATTACAATAAGAAGTATGGACCGCGGGGGTGGAGCAACGCAGAAGTTCTGAACCTGGCGATTGGGCAGGGAGCCAATTCGCAGACAGTCGTGAACATGGCGAAGTTCTATACCGCGCTCGCGACGGATGGACGCGCCGCACGACCCGAGATCGCCCGACTTACTCCGGATCGTAAACCGATCTTCCGCATCAGTGCCGAACAGAAAGCGACGGTACTCGAAGGCCTCAAGGCAGTGCTCGAGGCAGGTGGAACGGCAGGCGCCTCGGCGATTCAGGGTCTCACGCTCGCCGGAAAAACCGGAACCGCACAAAACACTGGCGGCCCGGACCACGGTTGGTTCGTTGGTTTCGCGCCAGCTGAGAATCCCAAGATCGTCGTGGCTGTGTTGCTCGAGTTCGGATTGCACGGCTCTCGCGCGGCTCACATTGCCAGCGCAATCATTGGGCACTACCTGAAGGTGGGTCCCATCAACGCGACGATGGACGAAGGATGAGCTCGCGTGTAGTCGTCGACTACCGTTTGCTTGCTGCGGCTGGTCTGTTGTCGTTGTTCGGTGTCGCAATGGTTTACTCCGCCGGGCAGACCGACACCCCCACGGCCGTTGCGAACGCCTACAGATCCCAGGCGCTGTGGCTGCTGATTGGATTGGGATTCGCTTACGCGGTCAGTCACTCCTCCGTTCGTTTCATCGAGTGGATGACAGTCCCGCTGTACGCGTTCTCGATTTTCCTGCTCGCGCTTACGCTGGTCATCGGCAAGGGAGCCGGCACCGCGGCGAGCACCAAGAGCTGGCTGGCCATCGGAAGTCATCGCATCGGGCAGCCTTCAGAGATTGCAAAGGTTACAGTGGTGCTCATGCTCGCCCGGGTGCTGTCGGATCGACGTGAGACTGCACGATCGATCCTCGATCTGTGGAAACCCGCGCTCGTCGTGGGAATCCCGTGGGTCATCATCATGCTTCAGCCCGACCTCGGAACGGGCATCGTGTTCATCGGAATCTTCTTCGCGATGCTCTATTGGTCGGGCGTAGCGTGGCCACTTCTGATTCTCATTGCCAGCCCGGCGGTGAGTCTCATTCTGTCCTTCAGCGTCGGATTGTGGGGAGCGTGGTTCTTCATCCTGCTCGCGCTGGTGTTGTGGTACAAGCCCTTTCTGATCGAAGGCATTGTGCTGATGGTGCTCAACGTCGCGACTGGCGTTATCGCCCCGATCATGTGGGAGAAGCTCGCGCCGTATCAGCAGAACCGTCTCAAGACCTTCATTGATCCAACCGCCGACGTGCGCGGATCAGGGTACCATGTCATTCAGTCGAAGGTCGCGATTGGCTCGGGCGGATTCCTCGGACAGGGCTTCACCCTCGGCACTCAGAAGCGGCTGGCGTTTCTGCCCGAGCAACACACCGACTTCATATTCTCGGTAGTCGGAGAGGAGCTGGGTTTTGTTGGCGTGACGGTCGCGCTCGGACTCTTCCTCTGGCTCTTTCTCCGCATCACTCAGGTGGCCGAGCGAGCGAACGATTCCTACAGCAGCCTCGTTGCCTATGGGCTGATGTCCGGGTGGTTCGTGCACGTACTCGTAAACGTCGGAATGACGCTCAACCTGATGCCCATTACCGGCATCCCGCTTCCGTTTTTCAGTTACGGGGGCTCATTCATGCTCGCGAGCTGGCTGGCCGTCGGCGTCCTCATGCGGATCTCGGGCGAGGGCAGAGGAAGTGCTCTTTCACTTCGCAGGTAGGCGCTAGCCTTTCACTGCGCGCTGCTTAGAAATCTCGTGTATGGTCGGCGAGGAGCGCCCACGTCGGCAGTCCTCGCTTGCCGCTTCGCGGCACCGCGCCGGGGCGGCGCTAGCTGCGGATAGCCTCCTTAGGGCGCTCCTCGCCTCCCTCGTAGATCTTTCACAGCGCGCGGAAGTTGGTTCGTGCGCGCCCGGTCGGCGCGGGCGGCTTAACACGGGAAAGCCGAGCGTCGCTCGGCGCGCTGCGCGCATTCGTTCCAGCGAGGCGCGCATTTCGCG
>DATLDF010000019.1:0-11971 GCA_035525975.1 Gemmatimonadaceae bacterium | reverse complement strand
GAATCTAATTAGCTTTCGCGCGACATCTCACACACGACGCTACGGAGAAGCAATGCCAACTAGAAAGGCGACAGCAGTCTGGGAAGGCGGACTGAAGGGCGGAAAAGGAACCTTCAAGGGCGAGAGCGGCGCCATCGGCGGGCAATACAACTTCAGCTCACGGTTCGAAAGCGGCGCGGGATCGAATCCCGAGGAGCTCCTCGCCGCGGCAGAGGCGGCTTGCTTCAGCATGGCGTTGGGCGCCGGTCTGGAGAAAAACGGAACGCCCGCAACCAAAATCGAGACATCGGCCGCGTGCACCGTGCAGCCTGTGCCGGGTGGGTTCGGCATTACGACGATGAAGCTGAACGTTCAGGCAACGGTTTCAGGCATCGACGCGAACAAGTTCGATCAGATCGCCAAGGAGACGAAGGAAGGCTGTCCGGTTTCGAAGGCCCTCAAGGGGAACGTCGACATCCAGCTCGAAGCGCGTCTGGTCTAAACTGCGGACTGCGGACCAACGGCATTGCGGACTGCTGACTAACTGCGAATTGGGGGACTAACTGCGCACTGCGGGACCAACTGCGCACTGCGGGACCAACTGCGCATTGCCAACTGCGGAAGCTGGTCGAGCCTTACCGGGAATAGTTTCGGATTTTGCTCTTGAGCAGCTCACCGTTCGAGAAAATGATTTGCTCGCCGGAGTCGCTGCGGACGCGGGTGGTTTTTAATCCGATGTGCTCTACCTTGCCTCGGTAATTCTCTACCGAGATCGCGTCGCCGACGACAAACGGTTTGTCGACCACAATTGCGATCGCCGCGAACAAATCGCCGAGGATGTTCTGGACGGCGAGGGCGACGGCAAGACCGCCGATGCCAAGACCGGTGAGAATCGGCCTGATCTGAACATGCATCGAAGAAAGCGCGACCAGCGCGAGAGTGATCCAGATCGTGACTCTGGTAAGCGCTCCGATCGCCTTGAACGTCGTGATACTGCTCCCATCGGTAACGTGAAGCTTGACGTAGCGCTGCACGTAGTAGCCGACGATGATGTTCGTCCAGATGACGCCCTGCATGAACAGCGCGAGCATGGTCGCGATGTCCGCTTTGTCCTGGGTCGTCGACGGCAACCCGAGGACCTTCGGTACGTACGAAGAAATGAGCGCAATTACGAGGAACAGCGATCCGCGCAGGATCTTGATCGCCAGGCTGTTTTTCATTGGGTCGGCTAGAGGGCTGTGTTTTACCTGCTAGCGACGAGGGAACCCCTTAACGGCAACGGCGTCTCGGCGTAGAGGCCGGGTGTGCGAGCGCGCATCCACAAAACCGAAGCAGGGAGCTGTCAGCGACCCAAGCTATAGCCTGACAGCTTTCATACTCGCATTCGAGGCGTAATTCTGCGCTCTTCAGGCCTATACGCCGCCGGAAAAGCTCTCAGGCTATTGCTGCAAAGCTCACAGCTGCCTGCTTGGGTTCTGTGGATGCGAGTTACGAGGGCAGTCTCTACGCCGAGATGCTGGCAGACATGGCGTCACACGCATCACAGTTCTCGCACCTCCACTCCGGTGAGACCTCCTCCCCGAAGTGCTCGAGGATGTACCGGGTGCGGCACTGGGTTGTCTGGCAGAACTGGATCATGGTACGGAGCTTTTCCTGGTCCATCGCGCGACGCTCCTCGTAGTCCTGGAGGTCGGCACTCAGGTCGACCGCGCAGAGGTTGTCGCCGAAGCGCTCCCACTTTCCGCCACGGTGCTCGCGCACCAGGCCGTGACGCTTGAGCAGCGCGAAAACGATCTTCGCTTTGCGTGAAGGAATGCCCGTGATCTGTACGATGTCGTCGAGCAGAACCGGAGTCTTGAGGGGATACTTCTCGAGGGCGAGAGCGACCTGCGCGGCTTCCTGCACTTCCGGATATTTGCCTCCGAGGAAGTACGATTGGATCCGCTTGTCTTCCACCCTGTACAGCACCCGGCAGATCGCGGGCTGCCCGTCGCGACCCGCGCGGCCTGCCTCCTGGTAGTACGCCTCGATCGAGCCGGGGAAATGGTAGTGGAGCACGAAGCGAAGGTCCTGCTTGTCGATTCCCAGACCGAACGCATTGGTAGCGATGATCGCCTTGAGTTTGCCCGCCATGAAGCGATCCTGGACATCCTTTCGATCCGCGGCGGGACGCTTTCCATGGTACAAGCCAATCGCGAACTCTTCGGCGAGCATGTTGTGAATTCGCTCGGCTTCCTTCACCGTCGCGACGTAAATCACGCCCGATCCCTCGAACTCCCGCAGGGCGTGGCGCAGCATCGTGTCCTTGATCTGGTCGTTCACTGTGCGGGCGACTTCAAATCGCAAATTCGGGCGTGCAAACCCGGTGATGGTCACGTGCGGATCCACCATACCGAGCTGCCGTTGAATATCGGCCTGTACGTGCGCGGTGGCGGTCGCCGTCAGGGCGAGCACGGGCGGTCTGCCAAGGCGCTTTGCAATCGCACCCAGTGAGAGGTAGTCGGGGCGGAAGTCGTGACCCCACTGACTGACGCAGTGTGCTTCATCGATCACGAAGAGACTGATTGGACGAGAAAGCAGGTGCTCGAAGAATGCGCGATCCTTGAAGCGTTCAGGCGTCAGATAAAGAATCTCACCTTCGCCGTCCGCGATCTGTCGATGCGCTTCGCGCGTTTCGGACGTGGATAGATGCGAGTGCATCGCTACCGAGCTGACGCCCTGTGCCGCGAGCTTGTCGTGCTGGTCCTTCATCAAGGCGATGAGCGGACTCACCACGATGGTAAGTCCGGGGAGCAGTACCGCGGGAAGCTGGTAGATAAGCGATTTGCCGCTGCCCGTAGGCATGACGACCAGCGCGTCCTTCCCGGCAAGAACGGCGGCTATCGGTTCCCATTGGCCATGGCGGAAATCGCAATGACCAAATCGTTCGTGAAGCAGCTTACGGGCTGCTTCCTTCGTTATACGTTTTGGCACCACCCCGCTACAGGCACAAACTATTCCCGCATCCAGCCCGGAAATGCGATCAGCGGCGCGGGTGAGGTGTCTCTGGGACTGTGACGCTTAATGCGCCCCATCCCGGTTGTGGCGGTTACCTCGTTTGCGCCCGGCGCTGGTTTCGCTCGGCGTACACCTGTCGTAGCGGCGCCGAGTCGCACTCGATTTTTCGCTGAGTACGCAGGGCCGGCGAAGCCGGCGCCATGCGAATACGTGTCCGCTGGGAGGCCTCACGGCGGTCATTCTCCTGGGTGTTTTTCTCGTCGCTCATGCGCCTCACTAATGCACCATCCGTGCTATGTACGGAAGCGCTCTTTCTCACTGTCTGAAAGCGTGCTCTCGCTACGTACGGAAGGGTTCTCTCCCGCTGAACGCCGCCCTTACCGCAACCTCAAGGGTGCGATATGCTGAGCGTCGATGACGACAGCCACTTCCAGCCAAACGCGATTCGATCTCTTCGCACAGACGGCTCCCGGTCTCGAACCAGTAACTGCAGCGGAGCTCAAAGGCCTGAAGCTGAAGCCGCGAAAGGAGCCCGGCGGAGTCGCCTTCCGCGGGGACCTCGAGCAGCTATACGAGGCCAATCTCTGGCTGCGCACCGCGACAAGGATTGTCGTACGCGTGGGAAGTTTCTACGCGTCGACGTTCGCTGAGCTCGAAAGGCGCGCTCAGAAGATCGCCTGGGAAAACTTTCTCCCGAGGGATGGTTTCGTCAGAGTACGTGTAACATGCCGGAAGTCGCGCCTCTACCACTCCGACGCCGTAGCCGAGCGGATACTCAAGGCAATAATTCGCGTCGCGCCAAGGGGCGTGAAAATGGCGAGCGCCGACGAAGGTGCGGACGATGGTGGGACAGCCGACGAAGGCTCGCCGAACGAGGCTGGATCGCAGCTCTTCATAGTGCGCATCGTCAACGATCAATGCGAGATAAGCGCGGACAGCTCGGGCGCGCTACTGCATCGACGCGGGTATCGGCTCGAGGTGGCAAAGGCGCCGCTGCGCGAGACGCTCGCAGCCGCGATGGTCCTCGCGTGCGGCTGGACGGGCGGTAGTGATCTGCTCGATCCGCTGTGTGGGTCCGGAACAATCCCGATCGAGGCTGCATTGATCGCACGTCGAGTAGCGCCCGGCATGAACCGCGATTTTCAGTTTTCGCACTGGCCTTCGTTCAGTAGCGGCACGTGGGACAGGGTTCGTGATCGAGCCAGAGCGAGGGCAATCCCTGTGGGTGAATCGCGAATCGTCGGCGCAGATCGAGATGCCGGGGCAATCGAAGCGGCGAAGAGAAACGCCACACGCGCGGGTGTAGCGGACTCAGTGGAATTCGAGACGAGCTCGCTCTCGGGATCGATCGCAGGCATCCCCGACACGAGGCCCTCCGGCTGGATTCTCACGAACCCGCCTTACGGTATCAGGGTCGGAGAGTCAGGCGAGCTGAGAAACCTCTACGCCACCCTCGGCAGCGCGTCGTTAAAGTCAGGCTGGAACCTTGGAATACTGAGCACCGATGAAGCACTTGCCCGTCAGCTCAAGCTTCCGTTACGCCGCCGCCTGCGTACACAGAACGGCGGTATCCCGGTCGATTTTCTGGTTAGTAAAAAAGTCAGCGAAAGCGCGGAATCTTTCGAAGATGCGGGGGTAGAGAACGAAACAAGAAATGTTTGATCTTTTCGCTGCACCCGAGTTAGATGGCAATCGAACTGGCACGGTTGCCTCAATCAATCGCTCAAATGGCGGCGTGCCGAAGAAGGCCGTAGCTGTCGCTCAAGTGTCGCTATTTGGTATCGAAGGTGACGTACAACGCAACCGTAAATACCACGGCGGCCCAGAGAGGGCGGTCTCTATATTCTCGCTTGAGAGGATCCAGGCGCTCAGGGCGGAAGGCCACCCCATCAACCCAGGCACGGCGGGCGAGAATCTCACTGTCAGTGGCCTGGATTGGAATCTCATCGTTCCCGGTGTAAAGGTCAAAATCGGGCCTGAGGTGGTGCTCGAAATCGCCTCCTTTACCAAACCTTGCAAGACAATCCGGGAGTCGTTTGCGGACGGCCATTTCGTGCGCATCTCACAGAAGCTATATCCCGGGTGGAGCAGGGTTTACGCGAGGGTTCTGGCCGACGGTCAGATCAGGACCGGAGACGTGATAGAGATCATTACAACCGGCTGACAGCACCCTGAACACGACGGTCTGGGCAACGGTCCCACTTTTGAACAGTAGAGATAATCCCCTCCGCGGGCGAACCGCGTGATTCCGGGATTCTGAAACCCGCCAGCTGCGGGCCAAAGTAGCCAAAAAGGAGTAGTCGTGGAAATCGGCGACAGCATCGAAATGGACGAGACGGCGGAAGACGAAAGTCCGCCGAGGTCTCGTAACGCGAATGGGTCCGGGTCGCGCCGAAGGAACGGGCGAAACGGCGGTAACGGCAAAGGCCGGAACGGAAAACGAAACGGAAACGGTGATGGCCAGAGCAGCGGAGACGGCGACGTAACTGTCCTCGGCTCCGGGGGTCGCATCCGCGAGATCGACCTGCGACGGCTGCTGGGAGCCATGCGCGATCTGCAGGACGGCGACTTTGAAATCCGCCTGCCGCTTTCCGAGGAACCGCTCCTCGCGGAGATAGCTGACACCTTCAACAACATCGCCAAGCTCAATTCGCGTCTTTCGAATGAAATGATGCGCGTGAGCACGACCATCGGTCGTGAAGGTCAGATGAATGACCGCGCCTCGATTGGTCCGGTGAGCGGCGGCTGGCGCTCTACAGTTGACTCCGTCAACACTCTGATCATCGACCTTGCATCACCGACGACTGAAGTCGCGCGTGTGCTGTCAGCGGTCGCGGAAGGCGATCTCGGACAAAAGATGGTCCTCGAGATCGATGGCAAGCCGGTGCAGGGCGAGTTCCTCCGCATCGGTACGACGGTGAACACGATGGTGGACCAGCTCGGATCATTCGCCAACGAAGTCACACGTGTCGCGCGCGAAGTAGGAACCGAAGGCAAGCTGGGCGGACAAGCCGAAGTTCCCGGTGTCGCGGGAACGTGGAAGGATTTGACCGACAACGTGAACACCCTCGCCGGTAACCTTACGAGCCAGGTAAGAAATATTGCAGCAGTTACAACCGCCGTCGCGAAGGGAGATCTGTCACAGAAGATCACTGTCGAAGCGAAGGGTGAAACGCTCGAGCTCAAGAACACTATCAATACGATGGTCGATCAGCTCGGTGCATTCGCGTCCGAAGTAACACGTGTCGCTCGCGAAGTAGGAACGGAAGGAAAACTCGGCGGTCAGGCGCAGGTATCTGGTGTCGCGGGCACGTGGAAGGATCTGACGGACAACGTGAACGCGATGGCGTCGAACCTGACGGGTCAGATCAGAAACATTGCTGACGTTACCACCGCAGTCGCGAAGGGAGACCTCTCCAGAAAAATCACTGTCGACGTAAAGGGTGAAATCCTCGAGCTGAAGAACACCGTCAACACGATGGTCGATCAGCTGAGCACTTTTGCGGAAGAAGTAACGCGCGTTGCACGTGAAGTCGGCACTGAAGGCCGCCTCGGCGGACAGGCACAGGTACCCGGAGTTGGCGGAACGTGGAAGGATCTGACCGACAACGTGAATTTCATGGCGTCGAGCCTCACCGGTCAGGTGAGAAACATCGCCGACGTCACGACAGCAGTAGCACGAGGCGACCTGTCGAGAAAGATCACCGCCGACGCGCGCGGCGAAATCCTCGAGCTGAAGAACACCATCAACATCATGGTGGACCAGCTGAGCGCGTTCGCATCAGAAGTGACACGTGTCGCCCGCGAAGTGGGCACCGAGGGAAAACTCGGCGGACAGGCAGAAGTGCCGGGTGTCGGTGGTACCTGGAAGGATCTGACTGACAACGTGAATACGTTGGCGGGCAATCTTACCAGCCAGGTGCGAAACATTGCCGCGGTCACGACGGCAGTCGCGAAGGGTGACTTGTCGCAGAAAATCACCGTCGAAGCGAAAGGCGAGACAGCGGAGTTGAAGAACACGATCAACACCATGGTCGATCAGCTCAGTACCTTCGCCTCGGAAGTCACACGTGTCGCCAAGGAAGTCGGAACCGAAGGAAAGCTTGGCGGACAGGCAGCGGTGCCGGGCGTCGGTGGAACGTGGAAGGACCTCACCGACAATGTGAACGCAATGGCGTCCAGCCTCACCGGACAGATCAGAAACATCGCCGACGTCACCACGGCTGTCGCCAAGGGCGATCTGTCACGGAAAATCACTGTCGACGTAAAGGGAGAAATCCTCGAGCTGAAGCAGACGATCAATACCATGGTCGATCAGCTGAGCGCGTTTGCATCCGAAGTAACGCGCGTCGCCAAGGAAGTAGGTACAGAGGGACGACTGGGTGGACAAGCCGAAGTCCCGGGCGTCGCCGGAACGTGGAAGGATCTGACCGACAACGTGAACTTCATGGCCTCGAACCTTACAGGCCAGGTGAGAAACATCGCGGACGTGACCACCGCCGTTGCTCGGGGAGATCTGAACAGAAAGATCACCGCCGAAGCGAAGGGAGAAATCCTCGAGCTCAAAAACACCATCAACATCATGGTGGACCAGCTCAGCTCCTTCGCTGCCGAAGTCACGCGTGTCGCACGCGAAGTAGGAACCGAAGGCAAGCTGGGTGGACAAGCGAACGTCCCCGGCGTTGCAGGAACGTGGAAGGACCTCACCGATAACGTGAACACGCTCGCCGGAAATCTTACCGGCCAGGTGCGAAACATCGCGGCAGTCACTACTGCAGTCGCGCGCGGAGATCTGTCGCAGAAAATCACCGTCGAAGCGAAGGGTGAGACCGCCGAGCTGAAAGACACGATCAACATCATGGTCGATCAGCTGAGCGCCTTTGCCGACGAAGTCACCCGTGTTGCGAAAGAAGTGGGAACCGAAGGAAAACTCGGCGGCCAGGCCAACGTTCCGGGTGTCGCAGGAACCTGGAAAGATCTGACGGACAACGTCAACGCGATGGCGCGGAACCTTACCGGGCAGATTCGAAACATTGCCGATGTGACGACGGCCGTAGCGAAAGGAGACCTTTCAAGAAAGATCACCGTCGACGTACAAGGCGAGATCCTCGAGCTCAAGCAAACGATCAATACCATGGTCGACAGCCTGAGCGTCTTCGCCGGCGAAGTAACACGCGTCGCACGCGAAGTAGGAACCGAAGGCCGCCTCGGTGGTCAGGCCAACGTGCCCGGAGTTGCAGGTACGTGGAAGGATCTCACCGACAACGTGAACTTCATGGCTTCGAACCTCACCGGCCAGGTGAGAAACATCGCCGACGTCACGACCGCCGTCGCAAAGGGCGATCTGAGTCGCAAGATGACGGTCGATGTGAAGGGCGAGATTCTCGCGCTCAAGAACACGATCAATACGATGGTCGATCAGCTGAGCGCGTTCTCATCCGAAGTGACTCGAGTGGCTCGCGACGTCGGAACGGAAGGAAAACTCGGCGGGCAGGCGAACGTGCCTGGCGTCGCAGGCACGTGGAAGGACCTCACCGACAACGTGAACACGCTGGCTGGAAACCTTACCAGTCAGATCAGAAACATCGCGCTCGTTACGACAGCCGTCGCAAAGGGCGACCTCTCGCAGAAGATCACGGTCGAAGTACGCGGCGAAATTCTCGAGCTCAAGAACACCGTCAACGCGATGGTGGACTCTCTCCGAGTCTTCGCTGACGAAGTAACGCGTGTTGCGAAGGAAGTAGGTACGGAAGGAAAGCTGGGCGGCCAGGCAGAGGTGCCCGGTGCGGCTGGAACCTGGAGATCGCTCACTGACAATGTGAATGCGATGGCCAACAGCCTGACGCTGCAGGTGCGAGCAATCGCCGACGTCGCCACTTCAGTGACACGCGGTGATCTGAGCCGACAGATCGCGGTCGAGGCGCAGGGCGAGCTCGACGAGCTCAAGAACAACCTGAACCAGATGATCGTGAACCTGAAGTCCACAACCGAGAAGAACTCGGAGCAGGACTGGCTGAAGACCAACCTCGCCAAGTTCTCGCGGATGATGCAGGGACAGAAGGATCTGGAAGCGGTGTCGAAGCTCATTATGTCCGAGCTCACGCCGCTCGTATCCGCGCACCACGGCGTGTTCTACATCATGGACGAGGAAGCGAACGCGCCCGTGCTCAAGCTCATTGCCAGCTACGCGTACAAGGAGCGCAAGCACGTAGGGAACCGCTTCTACCTCGGCGAAGGTCTCGTCGGGCAGGCGGCGCTCGAGAAGAAACCGATTCTCCTGACGAACGTTCCGGACGACTACATCCGCATCACGTCGGGCCTCGGCGAGGCGCCAGCGCGCAACGTACTGGTATTGCCAGTGCTGTTCGAGGGAGAAGTGAAGGCTGTAATCGAGCTCGCTTCGTTCCTTCCATTCAGCCAGATCCACCAGCTCTTCCTCGATCAGCTTGCTGAATCTGTCGGTGTCGTGATCAACATGATCTCCGCCAACATGAGAACAGCGGAGTTGCTCGAGCAGTCACAGAGCCTCACCCTCGAGCTGCAGAGTCAGTCCGAGGAGCTGCGTAAGCAGCAGGAAGAGCTCAAGAAGTCGAACGCCGAGCTCGAAGCACAGGCAACGACGCTTCGGACTTCAGAGGAACTCCTCAAGGACCAGCAGGAAGAGCTGCAGCAGGTCAACGAGGAGCTCGAAGAGAAGGCCTCACTGCTGGCCGAGCAGAACAGAAAGGTGGAGACGAAGAACGAGGAAGTGGAGGCAGCGCGACTTGCCCTGGAAGAGAAGGCGGAGCAGCTGCAAATGAGCTCGAAGTACAAGTCCGAGTTCCTGGCAAACATGTCGCACGAGCTCAGGACTCCGCTCAACAGCCTGCTCATCCTCGCGAGACTCCTTACCGAGAACAAGGAAGGGAACCTCACGCCGAAGCAGGTGGAGTTCGCGCAGACGATTCTCTCGTCCGGCAGCGATCTTCTCTCGCTCATCAACGACGTGCTCGATCTGTCGAAGGTCGAAGCCGGCAAGATGGACGTGAACCCGAGCGACGTGCGCCTCGCCGAAGTGAAGGAATTTGTCGAGCGCAGCTTCGGGGCGATGGCGGATCAGAAGGGCCTGAATTTCAAGGTCGATCTCACCGCCGACGTGCCGCAGTCGCTTTACACCGATGGCGGGCGGTTGCAGCAGGTGCTCAAGAATCTGCTGTCGAACTCTTTCAAGTTTACCGAGCAGGGCGGCGTGACGCTCACCATCCGCAAGGCGGACAAGGGCCGCCGCTTCCAGAACTCGACTCTCGAGAAGGCAGCGGATGTCATCGCATTCGCCGTTGGAGACACCGGAATCGGTATCCCGAAAGACAAACAGCGGCTGATCTTCGAAGCGTTCCAGCAGGCCGACGGAACCACGAGCAGGAAGTACGGTGGTACGGGCCTCGGTCTCTCTATCAGTCGAGAGATCGCACGTCTGCTGGGCGGAGAGATTCGCGTTGAGAGCGCGGAGAATCAGGGCAGCACCTTCACGCTCTTCCTGCCCGCCCGATATTCCGGACCGGAAGGCGGCAGGGAAGACGGCGGTGGTGAGCCCGTCCGGGAGAGAGAGTATCGGTCGTCGGGCAGACAGTCGCCGGCATATTCGCAACGCAGTGCGAGCTCCGGTAGCACGACAGCAACCCAGCGGGCCTCGTCACAAGGGGCATCACCGCTTCGCGGGCCAAGCCGGCGCGATCAACGCCGCAACCCTGCCGGCGATGCGATCCAGTATCGTCCCGAGCGAAGAGCGGTCCCGCAAACGGCAATTCCCGATGACCGCGATCAGGTAGAGGAAGGCGACCGCACGGTATTGATCGTGGAAAACGATCAGAACTTTGCGAAGGTTCTCCTGGATATGGCGCGCGACAAGGGCTTCAAGGCAATCGTCGAGCTGGACGGAGAGGCGGGACTCGCGGCTGCGCGCGAGATGCGGCCCGACGCAATTACCCTGGATGTCGATATGCCCGGCATGGACGGTCTCGAGGTTCTGGACCGGCTGAAGCGTGATCCGGAGACAAGACACATTCCAGTGCACATGATCTCCGGTGTCGAGGAAAAGCGCGAAGGTCTCAAGGCCGGAGCGATGGCCTACCTCACGAAGCCCGTCAGCAAGGAAGCGCTGGATTCGGCGTTCTCGAGAATTTCTTCATTCATCGATACGACGCCGAAGAGTCTGCTGGTGGTGGAGGACAACGAAGCGCAGCGACAGAGCATCGTCGAGCTGATCGCGCACGACGACGTCGAGATCAGCGCGGTGGGTTCGGCGGAAGACGCGCTTGCGCAGCTCGATAACAAGCACTTCGACTGCATGGTTCTCGACTTGGGTCTCAAGACCGGCGGTATGAGCGGCTTCGACCTGCTGGAAAAGGTGAAATCAGACGTCGAGAAGCAGGACCTGCCGATCATCATCTACACCGGCAGGGAGCTCAGCCCCGAAGACGAAACCAAGATCAGGAAGTACGCCGAGACGATCATCGTCAAGGACGTGAAGTCTCCGGAGCGGCTGCTCGATGAAACCGCACTCTTCCTGCACCGCATCGAATCCAAGCTGCCGGAGCAGAAGCGGAAGATGCTGGAGCATCTGCACGACGCGGATTCCGTGGTGGCAGGGAAACGCGTGTTGGTGGTCGATGATGACGTGCGCAACATCTTCTCGCTGACGAGCATGCTCGAAGATCATGGCATGGCGGTTCGATTCGCCGAGAACGGAAAGCAGGCGATCGATCAGCTGAAGAAGGATCCAGAAGTCGATGTGATTCTCATGGACGTGATGATGCCCGAGATGGACGGCTACGAGACAACGCGCGCCATCAGGGGAATGAATCAGTTCAAGACACTTCCGATCATCGCGCTCACCGCGAAGGCGATGAAGGGCGATCGCGAGAAGTGCATAGCCGCGGGGGCGTCGGACTACATCACCAAGCCCGTCGACACCGAGCAGCTCCTTTCACTTCTGCGCGTGTGGCTGTACAGGTAG
>DATLDF010000001.1:0-30463 GCA_035525975.1 Gemmatimonadaceae bacterium | reverse complement strand
GAGAGAGTCGAGATCGTGTCCGGCGTAGCTGCCGGCGACACCCTTCTCCTCGGCGCAGCACAGGGAATCACTCCGGGCACGACCATCAAGGTCTCGGCGCCATCTGATAAGGCGATGACAAAGAAGCCAGGAGCCTGACATGGTGATTTCGGATTTTGCGATCAAGCGACCCATGATCACCGTGGTGGCGATGGTGGCTCTTGTCGTTTTCGGATTGTTCGCTCTCTTTCGTCTACAGACGGACGAGTTCCCGGACGTTCAACAGCCAATCGTTCTGACGGGCATCCCGTATCCTGGCGCGTCACCTGAAGGCGTCGAGCGCGAAGTGCTCAAGCCTGTGGAAGATGCGATCAAGGGTATCTCGGGCGTAGACAAGATCTACGGCACCGCGTCTGACGGATACGCGCAGATCACCGTGCTCTTCCTGTTCGAGAAGGACATTTCGCAGGCAACGCAGGATATCCGCGACGCGATTTCGTCGATTCGCTCGGATCTCCCGGTCGAGATGAAGGAGCCGATTCTTCAGCGCCTCGATCCGGCCGACCGTCCGATCGTCTCTTTGACGCTTGCGTCCGACGCCTATTCGCCGGCACAGCTGACGCGCATGGCCGATCCAACGATCACGAGCGCCCTCAAGGGAATTCCCGGCGTGTCGCAGGTAAACATCGTTGGTGAAGTGAAGCGCGAGATGACTATTCAGCTTCGCCCCGAAGCACTTCAGGCGGCGGGAATCAGTGTCGCGCAGGTGGTCCAGTCGCTCGCGGCGCAGAACCTCGCTGTTCCAGTTGGCAGCGTCAATGGAACGCTCGATGAGAGAGCCATCCGACTTCAGGGACGTCTCGACGGCCCTGAGGACTTCATGCAGCTCGTCGTTGCAGAGAAGAATGGACAGATCATTCGCCTCGGGCAAATTGCCGACGCGCTCGACGGAACGAAGGAACAGCGCACACTTGCGCTGTACTGGGGAAAGGATTCCGCTAACGTCAACAATCTCGATGGCAAGGAAGCCATCGGCATCGACATAACGAAGTCAAAAGGCTACAGCACTACGGCAGTCAGCAGGAAGATTCAGGAAACGATGTTCAGGCTGGAGAAGGAGCTTCCGCCGGGCGTGAAGGTCAACGTCGTTCGTGACTCGGGTGTCCGCGTTGCTCACTCGGTGAGAAACGTTGAAGAGGCGCTAATTGAAGGCGCGCTCCTGACAGTGCTTGTCGTATTCATCTTCCTCAACTCATGGCGCTCGACTGTCATCACTGGTTTGGCGCTTCCGGTCTCGGTGCTGGCTTCTTTCACCGCTGTCTGGATGTTCGGTTTTACGCTGAACACGATGTCGCTACTCGGCCTGTCGCTGGCGATCGGAATACTGATCGACGACGCCATCGTCGTTCGAGAGAACATCGTGCGTCACATCGAGATGGGCAAAGATCACATGACAGCCGCGCACGAAGGCACCGATGAAATCGGACTCGCGGTCGCAGCGACGACGTTTTCGATCGTCGCCGTGTTCGTGCCGGTCGCATTCATGTACGGCGTGGCAGGCCAGTGGTTCAAGCCCTTCGCTCTTACAATAGCCTGCTCGGTTCTCGTGTCGTTGTTCGTGTCATTCTCGCTGGATCCGATGCTTTCCGCGTACTGGGCGGATCCGCAGGTTGAAGCGCACGAGCGGCGCAATCCAATTGCACGCACGCTCGACAGGTTCAACATCTGGTTCAACAAGCAGGCAGAGCGTTATAAGAAAGTGATTGGCTGGGCACTTGACCACCGTCTTGCGATGGTGGGCCTGGCGCTGGCGTCGTTCGTTGGCGCGCTCGCATTGCCGGCGGTCGGGCTCGTCGGTGCAAGCTTCTTCGGATCAGACGATCGCTCCGAGCTTAACATAGGCATTGAAACTCCGCCTGGTTCAAATCTCGACTACACCCGCATCAAGGCCGAGGAAGCCGGACGAATCGTTCGCACGCACAAGGACATCGTCGAGTACACGTACACAACTCTTGGCGGCGCGACTGGCGCGGTGGACGTCGGCAACATCTACGTCCACCTCGTGCCCAAGAACAAGCGCAACATCCATGCGGAAGATTTCGGTCGTCAGCTCCGCACGGAAGTCGGCCACATTGGTGGTGCCACGATGAATGTATTCACCAACGATTTCCAGGGCGCGCAGAAGCAGATTCAGCTTCAGCTGAGAGGCGGGACCCCACAATCACTCGGCAATGCTGCCGAGGCCGTTCTTGCGCAGGTAAGGCAGGTGAAGGGCGCTGTGGACGTGGGGATCTCGACGAAGGGACAGAAGCCGGAGCTCGAGATTCAGATGAACCGTGGTCTTGCCGGCTCTATCGGTGTCACGGTTGGTCAGGTGGCGCAGTCACTGCGTCCCGCATTTGCCGGAATCAAGGCTGGTGATTGGGTCGACCCCACCGGTGAGATGCGCGACGTCAATGTTCGTCTTGCTCCTGAGGCGCGTCAGCGTGCGAGCGATCTCGAGCGGCTTCCCCTCGTGATCGCGACGGCAGCCGGGGGAACAACCACCCTGCCACTCGGACAGATTGCGACAATTACGCAAGGACTCGGTCCGGCGCAGATAACGCACCTCGACGCCGATGCTGTAATTACCGTCCAGGCGAACACGTCTGGCCGTTCTCTGAGCGAAGTCATGAAAGACATCAACACCCGCATCGCCAGACTCAACCTGCCTCCGGGCGTGAGGCTGACGCAGGGCGGAGAAGTTGACAGTCAGGCCGAGGTTTTCGGGCGCATCTTTACGGCGCTGGGAATCGCCGTAATGCTGATGTACCTGATTCTCGTCGTGCAGTTCGGGTCGTTCATCGAGCCATTGGCGATTCTCATCTCGCTCCCGTTGTCTCTCATCGGAGTAATGCTCGCGCTGATGATCACGGGAAGCACCATCAACATCATGAGCCTCATCGGGGTGATCCTCTTAATGGGCATCGTGGCAAAAAACGCCATTCTTCTCATCGACTTTGCGAAGTGGGCCCGAGAGAAGGACGGCTTGTCTCGACGCGATGCAATTATTCAGGCCGGTGCGATTCGTCTGCGGCCGATCATGATGACCACACTCGCGCTGATCGCAGGCATGATTCCAGTAGCGCTGGGACGTGGTGAGGGTGCGGAGTTCCGCGCCCCGCTCGGCCGCGCTGTAATCGGCGGTGTTATCACGTCGACACTCCTCACGCTTATCGTGATCCCGACTTTCTACGAGATCATGGACGAATGGCGCGAGTGGGTGATGGGTAAATTCGGCCTGGCTCCAAAGGGCGCTGGAGAACACAAAAACCCACCAGCTGTTACGCCACTTCCTGAGGGGGCGATGAGCTCCGTGCAGTCGTAATTATTACGACTGCGGCGATGATGACGGCTGCGGCGATCGCTGAGCGAAGCGACAACTTTTCGCCCGCGAACGCCCAGCCGAGGAAAACTGCGACGACCGGGTTCACGTACGCATAGGTTGATACGCGTGCCGGCGACTCATGGCTCAGCAGCCAGATGAACGCAGTGAACCCGACCAGTGATCCAATAGTCGTCAGATATACGAAGCCCCCAATCGACCTCGCCGAGACATTGGCGAGGTCGAAGTGCATTGGCTCCCTGAACAGGATGGACGCGACCAGCAGTAATGCGCCGCCCGCGATCATTTCCATTCCTGTCGCCGCGATCGCCGACTTTGGCATCTTCGCGTTCTGCGAGAAAATCGAGCCGACGGCCCACGACAACGACGCGCAAATCAGCACAATCGCGCCGACGAGCTTTACGCCGTCGCCGCTGGGAGTTTCTGCGCCTGGGTGAAGTGCTGCCGGTCCAATCAATACCACAAGCCCGATTAGTCCGACAACAAGGCCGATAGCGACGCCAATGCTCGGCTTCTTCCCATGCGGCCTCGCCCAGTCGAGCAGAACCATCCAGAAGGGAAGAATCGCCACGAGCAGCGCAGTGAGGCCGGAGGGCACGAACCGTTCGGCCCAGGCGACTCCGCCATTGCCGCCAAGCAGGAGGAATGTACCGACGATCGCAGTGTTTCTCCATTCCAATCGGCTGGGTTTGCCAACACCATGGAGGCGCGACCAGCCGTACAAAATCGCGCCGGATATCAGAAACCGTACCCCACCCATCATGAATGGAGGAATGGTCTCGACGGCAAACCTGATTGCGAGGTAAGTCGAACCCCAGATGATGTAGACCGCCGCAAAGGCGGCGATCACTTTACTCCGCGGCGCGCTGCCGGTTTCGTTTCTTGTCAGAGTGTTTCTTCTTCTCGGTTAATCGTGCTTCGTTTGCGGCTCGCGGTTTTCTCGTCGGCCTTCTTTTTTTCTGCACGGTGAGTGACTTCGCGATCAGGTCACCAAGTCTCTGCTCGGCTGCCTGGCGATTGCGAAGCTGGCTGCGTGTATCGCTCGCGACAACTCTAACAGAGCCTTCCTCGCTGACCCGCGATCCGAGCCGCGCCATCAGAAGTTCGCGCTGCTCGTCGGTCAAGGCAATTGACCGGAGAATATTCCACGAAATCTCTACGCGTGACGATGTTTTGTTGACGTGCTGCCCACCGGCGCCAGACGACCGCGACGTGCGGAAGTCGAGCTCGGATCGCGGTATCGTGACGAGGCCTGCGTCAATTCCTGTTGCGGCGTCTTCAGTGATTTTGTCGCTCAATTTACTTTCCTCAACAAACGGCGCGTACTGCGGGAACTGCGGGAACTGCGGGAACTGCAGAAACGGCGCAAACTGCGTAAACGACTTTACCGCGGAGGTCGCGAAGATTCACGGAGATTCGCGGAGAAAAACAAAACAAGGGGAAAGCGGAACTGCAGTTGACGTTCTGCTGTTTAACCTTTGTTTGTGTTGGCCTCCGCGAATCTCCGAGTGCCTTCGCGACCTCCGCGGTAAAGTCGTTCCGGCCGTTCCCGCAGTCCTATCGCCAGCGAAACAGCTTGAGAGCAGCAACAAAGCTGACGATCAACCAGCCGACAATCACAAGCAGCTGACTGCTGACGCCGGCGAGAGACGCGCCCTCCAGCATATTGAGACGCAGAGCATCGTTCACCGCAGTCAGAGGCAGAAGCTTGATCAACGGCTGAACCACGTTCGGAAAATTACTCGACGAGAAGAAGACCCCGGAGAAAATCCACATTGGCAGCATCACGAAGTTCATCAGCCCCGACACGCCTTCGACAGTCCTGGCGCGCGAAGCGATCAGAAGACCGATTCCCCCAAACGCGAGCGCGGACACGATGCAAATCAGGGCGAGACTCGCGACCGACCCGCGCATCGGCACCTTGAACGCAATCACGCCAAAGCCGAGGAGAGTGATCACCTCGAGAATCAGAAAAGCCATTCTCGAGAACAGGAACGACATCAGATACTCCGCCCTCGACATAGGCGTTGCCATGAATCGCTTGAGGAGCCGCTTGCTCCTCGAATCGACTATCGCGAATCCCAATCCCCAGATACCGCTGCCCATCAGGTTCATCCCAAGCAATCCTGGAATCACGAAGTCTATGTAGCGAGACCCGCGCTCAGTTACATGCTGCTCGGAAACGGCAACAGGATCTTTTCGGTCGCCGCCAGCCTGAATCGCGTGATCAGCAACGAGACGCGCGTTCGCCGACTCGCCGCGTTGTGAGTCGTACACGTACTTCACGGATCCATCGGCCGATGGAACGACGAGCAGTGCGATCTTTCCCGTTCGCAACGCGTGCTGCGCGCCTGTGTCAGTCGCAAACGTCTCCGCCATGAGCGACGAATCCGACCTCAGGGAATTGACGACCCTCGCCGAGCTCGCGTCGGGGGCGAGTACCCCCACCTTCGGTCGTTCTGGCGCACGAGACCTGAATGCGAGTCCAAGTCCAACAGCGAGTAAAATGGGAAATACAAAAGTCCAGAACACCGCCTCTGGCTGCCTGATGAACTCGCGAAATCTTACGAGCGTGAGCTGAACCAGCGAGCGATCGGCAAATCGACGCCGCGGAGAGCTTGTTTTCATTTCACTCATCGCGAAGCGTCCTTCCAGTCAGGGCGACGAACACGTCTTCGAGCGTGTGCGAGCTGGCACGAGGCGGCGGCTCGGGAATAGTTGCACCGATCGACGCGATCAGCTCAGCCGGAGTGCCAAGCGCGATTACATGTCCATGATCGACGATCGCAACCCTGTCACACAGCTTCTCCGCCTCGTCCATATAATGAGTTGTGAGAAGAATCGACCGGCCGCTCGCCTTGAAGTCTTCGATCAGTGACCAGAGTTGACGCCGAGACTGCGGGTCGAGACCGGTCGTGGGCTCGTCGAGAAAAAGAAGCTCAGGGTTTCCCACGAGCGCACATGCGATTGCCAGCCGCTGCTTCTGTCCACCCGACAGAGTTCCGACGCGCGCGTCTCTCTTCTCTCCCAGCTCGACGACATCGACAACCTCTCCGATGTCACGACCCGCTTTATAGAAGCTCCGAAAGAGCCGAAGCGTCTCGGCCACCGTGAGCTTCTCGGAAAGCTGGGTGTCCTGAAGGGAAATGCCAAGCTTCTCACGAAGCTTGTCGGTATCGGATTCCCAGGTCATGCCGAGTACTTCGAGCTGGCCGGAATCGCGCTCGAGGAGACCCTCGCAGATCTCGATGGTCGTGGTCTTTCCGGCCCCATTGGGCCCGATCAGGCCGAAGCACTCGCCGGCCATCATTTCCAGGTCGAGACCGTCGACCGCAACGACGTCACCGTACGATTTCTTCAGTCCTTTTACGAGAAGTGCGTGCTGTGTAGTAACCATTGCGAGACAAAAGTGTCACATATTTAGGGCAAACTGTTGTTCACCCGGCCATTGAAACTGCGATTAACGCTATGCCGTACCATGAGATAGAGGCTTGGGCCGCGTGCGGCACACCGAGTGCCCTCGCCTCGCTTAGTCACTGCCACGGAGAAGTTATGCGATACATAGGCTCGTCGATACTTGCAGCACTCATCGGAATTGCTGCCCTTTCAACAACAGCAAGTGCACAACATCGCGGTGGACACCGATGGGAATCCGGTCCATCACGTTTCACGATCGAAGGAGATCTTCTCGTCGCTCAGCCGAAAGGCGAGTTCGCGACAGAGCTCGACACTGAAGGATTTGGCGGCAACATCGGCGGACTATTCCGCATCGACAAGGAAGGAATCTTCAGCATCCGCGCTGACGTCGGCGGAATGCAGTACGGAAGCGAGACGCTTCACGCTCCTTTCCTGCCGATCACCGGCCGTGTTGGACTCGATATCGAGACAACCAACTCTGTCTTCTGGGGCGCCATCGGACCACAGATCTCGGCGCCGGTCGGAAGATTTCAGCCATACCTGAATGCCTCGGTCGGCTTCATGGATTTCATCACGCAGACTTCGGTTCGCGGATCCGACAGCGATTACGAATTCGGGAGCACAACCAACAAGGATGACGCGACCTCTGCATACATCTTTGGCGGCGGCGTGTATGTCCCGCTCGGTCGCTCCAACGAATGGAAGCTTCACGTCGGTGCCCGCTATTTCTACGGCGGGACCGCGAGCTACCTGAAGGAAGGCGATATCCAGGACAATTCCGATGGATCGATCACGCTCTTTCCTCGCACGAGCAAGACCGATCAGGTCACGTGGCAGATTGGAGCGTCGTACACGTTTCCTCTCCACCGCCGCCGGTAAGGACCAACAATGTTCGCACTTCTCACGGCGGTGGTGTTCGCGCAGTCAAGCGCGACTATCACGATCGGCGGAAAAGCAAAAACGCCGGACAGCGCCGCGATGAAGACACGTGATTCAATGACGGTGCGCCGGGAGATCGTAAGAGATTCCATGCGCACCGTCAGGCGAAAAAACGATTCAACAGAAATTGCAAAACGCCGGGCCAAACAGATTGCCCTGACTTCTGCGCTTGTGTCATCGGCTTTCAAGGATCCACAGGCTCGAAGTCTCCTGACAATGGCCAGGGCAGCCCGGCTCGATCAGGACTCGGCGTTGATGGGTTACGACGCAACGAGCTACGAGCGCATGTCAGTAGGTATGGGATTCAAGCGTATCGGCCGCGACCGCCTTCTCATGAGGGCCGAGCGAGCCGCGCGGGTCGTGTGGACGAGAGGGAATCCGTCGTACGTCGAAGTTCTTGGCCAGAGGGCAGTCATGCCGATGGTCGAAGGCGCCGGCGATGGCGACATGAATCTCGATGAGTCAGTCGCGCTTCCTTATTTCCCCGGCCGTGAAGGTCTGTGGATCGGATCCGGACTCGCCAAAAAAGACGTAGCCGAGGAAGATGTGATTCACCCGCTCGCGACTGGCGCCGAAGCTTACTACACGTACGCGACCGGCGATTCAGTTTCGTTCCAGCTTCCAGGTGGAAAGCGGATTCAGCTTCGCGAGCTGCTCATCCGTCCCCGCGTCCCAAAGTGGAACGTCGCGCTCGGCTCATTATGGTTCGACATCTCGAGTGCGCGCCTCGTTCGCGCAGTCTACAGAATGGCCGAGCCGATGAATATTTGGGCCATTGCAGATGAAGAGGCCGAGGACGATGGCGACAAGCCGCCCAAGTGGGTGAAAGGCATGCTGTCGCCGATGAAGGCTCAGGTCACTGCAATCACCGTCGAATACGGGTTGATGGAAGGGCAGTTCTGGATGCCGCGCATGCAGGCGCTCGAGGGCAACGCCCAAGCCGGCTTCATGCACGTTCCGTTCAAGATGGAGCAGAGCTTCAAGTACGCGAGCGTCAACGGAAAGATGCCTGTCGACATTCCGAAGGTCGCAGTCGGTGATACCGCAAGCGATTCTGTATCGATCGCCGCGCGTGTCGCGCGCCGCAGATCGGAGTGCAAGGATGGCCCGAGCGCCAGTCGCTTTCGTACGCGGAGACGCACGGATAGTGGTCAGATCATGATCGTTAAGATTTCGTGCGACAGCGCCGCCCTCGCGCATTCACCGGAGCTGCCAAGGTCCATCTACGATCCGGGCGAACAATTGTTCGGCCTCAAGGAGCGGGACGCTCTGGTGGACGAAGCGCTGACGCTTGGCGCACAGCCGGGATTCATTCCGCAGCCGATTCAGTTCGAGTATGGCATCAGCCAGACGCGGTACAACAAGATCGAAGGACTGTCGAGCGGAATCGCCGCACACCAGTCACTCGGTGCAGGATACACAGCGCATGCGTCGGCGCGAATTGGAGTCGCCGACTGGCAGCCGAACGGCGAGCTGGGAATCGCTCGAAGCGATGGCCGCCATACCTATGGAATCAACGCGTATCGCAGGCTCTCTTCGGCGAATGACTTCAGTGATCCGTTCAGCTTCGGCTCGTCGTTGTCCGCACTTCTGTTCGGACGCGATGAAGGTTTCTACTACAGAACGCTCGGTGCAGAGCTGACAGGTACCGGAGATGACTCCGCAACCGGTACCTGGAAGCTCTTCGCCGAGCATCAGAGTGATGCGCACAAGAAGACGAACTTCTCGCTGGCGGGAAAAATCCGCAGCGACAAGTTCGACGACAACATCGATGCAAAGGACGGCAACTACTTTGGCGTTGCGGCTGAGCGTCACGGATCACGTGGACTGGACCCTCACGGATTGAGATTGTTCGGGCTCGCGCGGGCCGAAGCGGTGACGGGCTCGGCGGACTATGTGCGCGGGATGTTCGATGCGACGGTATCGCGCGGGTTGACGAAGAAGTTGGATGGTGCGCTGACGGTTGCGGCTGGTTATTCGGCCGGAACGGTCCCCATTCAGCGCGCATGGTTCCTCGGCGGCAGCCAGAGCGTGCGTGGTCAGGCAGCGGGTGCTGCGATTGGGGATGCTTTCTGGATGTCTCGTGTGGAGCTTGGCTCGAGCTTTGTTGGGGCACGGCCTGTCGTGTTCTATGACATCGGTTGGGCGGGAGACCGGAAGAACTTTTTGGATCCCGGGCGTCCCATCAGTGGTGCTGGTGTTGGGGCTTCCTTTATGGATGGGCTCGTTCGGTTCGATGTGGCTCGCGGGATTTATCCTGAGAAGAAGATCAGGGCTAATCTTTATGTTGAGGCTCGGTTCTAGGGGCACTGCGGAACTG
This sequence comes from Gemmatimonadaceae bacterium, assembly GCA_035525975.1. Lineage (GTDB taxonomy): Bacteria > Gemmatimonadota > Gemmatimonadetes > Gemmatimonadales > Gemmatimonadaceae > UBA4720. Next base: position 20,423 of record DATLDF010000001.1, on the reverse strand, counting down.
CGGGACCAACCTCACCGCGGAGGTCGCGAAGGTACTCGGAGATTCGCGGAGAAGAACAAAAAAAAAGGGGGGAAACGGAACCGCGTGAAATCGTTTGATGCGGGGTCGCTCTCCCTTTTCAGTTCAATTGGCTGGCATGAGGGATTTGCGAGCAGCCGCGGTTGCATCCTACGGTGATGAGTTTACGCACCGGGTGCTCGGCTGCGGGATAAAGGTTCACAGGGTTTTGCGGGTTGGGCTCCTCGAGCACGCATACGAGACCTGCTTCTATCGGGAGCTCGTCAAAGCCGGCTTTTCCGTCGAGCGCCAGAAATCGATGCCGATAGTCTATGAAGGCGAGCCGATTGACCAGGCATACGTGCCTGACCTCATCGTAGACGGCCGACTTATCATCGAGGTAAAGGCGGCCAAGGAACTGATCCCGATATACGACGCCCAAATTCTTACGTACTTGAAGTTCTCCGGAATCTCCCTTGGCTTTTTAATGAACTTCCACGCCGACCCGCTAATGCGTGGCGTGAAGCGCTTTGTGTGGAAACACCCCAATCGCAGAGACCCGTAGTTCTCGCAGTTCCGTAGTACCCCTTTTGTTTGTTGTCCTCCGCGAATCTCTGCGAACCTCCGCGCCCTCCGCGGTAAGTATGTTCCCGCAGTTCCCGCAGTTAAAGAAAGAGCCCGCAAAACTAAGCGGGCTCTTTCATTTCAAAGGCCTGAAACCGTCAAGCTCGAGACCCGCGCCGGACAAGACGAATGACGAAGAGAAGCACAACAGCTCCAATGAACGCCACAAGAATCGTCCCGGCAATTCCAGCGAGCGGCACGGAAACGCCCATCGCCGTAAAGAGCCAGCCGCCAACGAAGGCGCCGACAATTCCGATGATAATGTCACCGATAATCCCCAATCCTGTTCCACCCATCACAAGCGATGCAAGAACGCCGGCGATGAGGCCTACAACTAGCCAGGTGAGTAAGTTCATAAGAGCTCCCGAAAAAGTGATCGTGCTGAAACAAGTAAGACCACGGCGGTAATCGCAGCGATGGTCTGTGACCGCTATCTTACCGGCTTCAGCGCCTGATGAACCCTACGCGCCAAGGTCGGTCGGCGTTTCTAGTGCACTTTCGTGGCCAGTGGTTCGGGCCGCAAAAAACCGGAGATATCTGTTTGCCAGGCAAGCCATTTGTTCTGGAAGAAACCACGTGGAAAACAGTGCGCGACACGGACTATTCCGTTGCCGTCCTGCCGTGGGGAGCCACCGAAGCGCACAACTACCACCTGCCGTACGGCACCGACAACTACGAGTCGGCCTGGGTAGCCAGGGAATCCGCGCGGAAGGCCTGGGAGTCAGGTACGCGCGTCATCGTTCTGCCTGGAGTTCCGTTCGGCGTGAACACCGGACAGCTCGACATCAAGCTGTGCATAAACATGAACCCGAGCACGCAGGCACTTGTGCTTGGCGACATCGCGCGCTCACTCGAAGAGCAGGGAATCGACAAGCTCGTCATTCTCAACAGCCACGGCGGTAACGACTTCCGTCAGATGATCCGCGAGCTGCAGGCGACGTGCGGAGTTTTCATCGCGTCTATTAACTGGTGGAGCTGCATCGACCCAAAGCCGTTCTACGAGGAGCCGGGCGATCACGCCGGCGAGCTCGAGACAAGCGTGATGATGGAGATGGCTCCCGATCTCGTGCTTCCGCTTTCAGAAGCAGGAATGGGCGCTGCGCGGAAGTTCAAGCTTTCAGGACTGCGCGATGGACTGGCTTGGGCTCCGCGAACCTGGACTCAGGTAACGGACGACACCGGTTCAGGCAATCCGCGCGAAGCTACCAGAGAGAAAGGGGCGAAGCATCTCGATGCAGTAACCGATCGCATCGCTTCATTCTTGTCGGATCTGGCAGCTGCTGACCTCGACAAGATGTTCGAGTAATTACACAACTACACAACTGCAATCAGGGAGATTCGAGAGAAACGGGAGAATGGGAGACATCTTTTTGAAGGGAAGGGCGGGAGTACAGTTCCACCCGACGGATTCCGTCCTTCAGGCGATGAGTGTTGAAGTTGAAAATCAGGCCGGTTTTTAGTTCTGCCAGTTTCAAATAGGTCTGAACTTGAGCCTCGTGGATTGGAAGAATTTTTTCCACGCTTTTCAATTCGAGAATTATTGACTTTTCGACAATCAAGTCAGGCCGGAAAACGCGATCGATTTGGATGGCCTTGTATCGAAACGGAACGTACGGTTGGCATTCGAACTTCAAGCCCAATTGCTCCAGCTCATAGCAGAGACAATCCTGATAGGCGGACTCGAGTAGCCCAGGTCCGAGGATCGTGTGCACTTCTATGGCGGCCCCAATGATCGCCTGGGTGAGCCGCTCACCATCAAAACGTTTTTTGTGTTGTTGTTCCATGGCGGCAACGTGGAGTCACGCTGTTCCACCGCCGTCATTGTTTCTAAACCCGTATAACCGTTTTCCCGCAGTTACCTGCGAAATCCTTTGAAGTCTCCCTTTCTCGCCTTTTTCTCTCCCTCCTCCCTGATAGCTGTTCCGCTTTTCGAGTAGCTAACTCCCTGTCGCGCTGATCGGGAGAGCGTCCTGCGGAAGGACCGCATTCTTCGCGAGGACCGCCTCGAGCTCCCGCTGCCGCAAATTGAACGTGTAACCCGTTCCTACCATTCCGACCCTGAGCGAGCTCAGTGTGAGTTGACGCCCTTTCGTAACTTCTTCGGAATTGTCGAACACAACTGTGCGGCCGTCGACAAAAGTGACGCCGCCCTTCCCGACGACTTTTCCAATCTCTCCACGCACGACCATCGCAGTGTCTTCGTCGATGCCGAGTCCCATGATGTCGGGATAACCGGCGATCGCAACAAAGAGTCGATAGAGCCGCCGACGCTGTGAGAAATGTGTGTCAATAAGGGTCTTGAAAGTGAGAAGTCCAAGGCCGGGGCCGATGTACTGCTCGACCAGGTTTCCGTCCTCGTCCACCTCATTGCCCGCAAGCGTCATCTCTGTGAGGGCAGCGGCGCCGGCGCTCGTCCCGCATACAACTCCGCCGCTGGCGAAGTGATCCCAGATCGCATCGCCGCACGGGGTTCCGCTCAACAGCGTGATCAGCTTGATCTGATTCCCGCCGCCGAGGAAGACGCCGCGTGACCGGGCGATCATCTTCGCGGTGGTGCGATTGCACGCGTCCTCCCGCGTCTCGATGATCGGGAAGGCAACGTCGCCAGCTCCGGCAGTCTGGAAATCTGTCTCCCAGTGTTTCGCGCTTCCGCGAACATCCTGTGATGCTGATGTAATTCCGATGATCGGCCCGCCGGTGGCAGCACCTGCAAGATTGACGAACGCTCCAAGCGCATCGCCGCTCGCGGTGCATGCGCCGCCAATCAGGACAAGCGTGCCCGCGCCGATCTCCGGCGTAACAGCCTCCGTCTCGGCTGAATCGAACGATGCGCGAATCGGAATCGGATTCGCAGTAGGAGTCTTTGGAGTTATTGTCGAACCTTCGGCTGACTTGTGGCTTCAGCAGCTACCGGTGGCTGAAGTTCGTGAAGAGTGAACGCGGCGAGTGCTCCGGCAACTTGTGACGACGCGGGAGCATCGTCGCGCAAAGGACCAAGATCTTCCTTCCTGACGCGACTGTCTACAACTATTCGCCCATCGACGACCATCGCTACCGCGCGGGCCACTTTCCTGTCGCGCCTGGTGACGTTGTCGTCTGGAGCAAAGATAGCAACTTTGCAACCAGCCTCGCGGATCTTGTCCTGGACTTCCCACTCCTTCGCAGGGACGATCACCACGCCACCGCGATCCATCGCATCCGCAACAGTTGCCATCAGCCGCTGCGCCCGCTCTTCCTCACGATAACGCTCGGGCACGTCGGTGAGATTGGTATCCATCACTATCGCTATCGAAGAATGGGAGTACGGAAGTCCAGCCTGAAGGAGAAAGACAGGCGACACATCCACGATCAGCTCATCGCTGCCAAAGCCTCTGCGCACTATCTCATCGCGGGTCGCGGCACGATCAGATCCGCCCGTTATTCCACAGAGCACATGCTGTATCAGTTTCGGAACGTCTGGAGTTGCCGCCAGCGCCGTCAGCTCGGCCACTGCGTGATCGACGCTGTTCAGAGTCCCGGCAAAAGCCTGCTGAACTGTCTCGAGCGCAAGCGCCGCTGCGCGGAGACCCACGCCCTCGTGCAGATGCTCGAACACGAGCGTGTACTCGCCTTCGTTGTCGCCGCCGCGAGTGCGGCCGTAGCCGACGTCGTGACCGATCATCGTCTGAAGCTCGAGCGCGATGTGCTCTACTATATGAGGTGCGTAGGTACCGTTGCGCAGGCGCGTGATGAAGCCGCCGCGTTCGCCGATACTGCACCGATGCTCTTCGAGTCCCGGCATCGCGCCGACTAGGGCTTCGCACACGCCAGGAACGTCGGCCGACGATATGTCTTCATATGCGCCGACGACCAGATCCATCCGCATCACCGGACGCGTTGACCAGAAGTTCGCACCACGCGTAGCGTGCAGCGTTGTCATGCGAATTTCTGTCGACGGGTCCGGCCTTCCCTCAGCTGTCATCAACTAGCGCGGCTGCGCGGCGGACAGTTCACGCACCTGCTCGAGCACCGCCGGGACATCGTCGGCGAGAACGAAGACGAGATCGTTGTCCCGCATGTCGTTCAACGCTTTTGCCAGTGCTTCCTTCTCATCGTAGACAATCTCGATCCGATCGTCTGTCATCCCGCCTTCCTTAAGGCCTTCGACGATGAGCTTCGCGGTCTCTCCAACCGGACGACCGCGGCGATACTTGTCTTCTCTCACGATCACGTGATCGAGTGCCGCCGACAGTCGACCCGCGGTGCGCAGATCCTCGTCCCGGCGATCGCCTGGAGCCGTAAGAATTCCAATGCGCCGGTTTGCATCGAGACCCTGGACGAAATCCATGAGACCAGCGATGGCAGCTGCGTTGTGGGCGTAATCCACCAGTACGCGTCCGTTGCCGAATCTCAGAAGGTTGAGACGGCCCGGCGTGAGAGACGGCGACGGGAAGAACGAAAGCAGGCCCGCGCGGATGTCGTCGTAGCGCATGCCCTGCACGTACGCGGCGAGAATTCCGGCGAGAATATTTTCCTGCTGGAACCGCGCGGCTCCTCCCATCATCAACGGAACGTCGCGAACGAGCGCGATCGGAATCTTCAGGCGACCACGACGAATGACGAACGTGTCCTTCTCGATTCGCGCACCAATTCCATTTCTCGATAGGTGAAGCTCGAACTCTTCGCTCTCGCCCTCCGGTTTCGTCGAGAACAGCACGACGTCGCCGGGAGTCTTGTCCTTCATCGCGTACACAAGCGGATCGTCTGCGTTGAGAATCGCGTGTCCCTCTCTCTTCACGACCGCGGCGATCACACTCTTTACGTCAGCGAGCTGCTCGACTGTGTTGATACCGCGAAGTCCAAGGTGATCGGCCGTCACGTTCAGCACGACTCCGACATCCACCTCGTCGAATCCAAGACCCGCTCGCAGAATTCCACCGCGCGCCGTCTCCAGCACCGCGATATCAACCGTCGGGTTCGACAGGATGATGTTGGCAGAGAACGGTCCCGTCATGTCTCCCTCGATCACCATACGGTTGCCGAGGTACGTGCCATCGGTCGTGGTGAATCCGACGACGTTCTCGCTGACGCGGAAAAGATGGGCAATCAAACGAGTCGTCGTCGTCTTTCCGTTCGTCCCAGTTACAGCGATCACCGGAATTGTCGCTTCAGTCCCCGGCGGATACAGCATGTCGATAATCGGCGCACCCACGTTCCTCGGCTGACCTTCAGCCGGGTGCGTGTGCATGCGAATGCCGGGGCCGGCGTTCACTTCGATGATGACGCTCTTGTTCTCGCGGAACGGAATCGAGATGTCGGGCGTGAGCACGTCGATGCCTGCGATATCGAGACCGATCACTCCAGCTGCCATCTCGCACGCAGTGACGTTGTCGGGATGCATCTCGTCCGTGCGATCGATCGACGTACCGCCAGTTGAAAGATTTGCTGTCGGACGCAGCCCGACGAACTCTCCTTCCTCCGGAACCGTATCGAGCGTGCGACCCTTGAGCGCGAGATGATCTTCGGTGCCTTTGTCCTTCGGCAGCTTGGTGAGACTCTTCGTGTGCCCAACTCCGCGACGGCTGTCCCTGTTGCCGATGTCGATGAGCTGCCGAACAGTCTTCTTCCCATCCCCAATCACGTGCGCCGGCACACGCTCGGCCGCAGCGACAACCTTTCCGTTGACTACAAGAACGCGGTGATCGTTGCCCTCGGCGAACTGCTCGACGACGATGCGACTACCATATGAAGACGAGTACTCCCAAGCAGAGCGGAGCTGGTCGTCGTCGGCGATGCGTCCGGAGATTCCGCGGCCGTGATTCGCTGCGAGCGGCTTCAGGATGACTGGATAGCCAATGTCATTCGCGATCTCGATCGCGCCTTCGATAGTGCGTGCGACGTCGCCCTTTGGAACGGGCAGACCGATGTTCTCGAGGACGCGCTTGGTGTCGTCCTTGTCCTGCGCGATCTCGACGCCGATGGCGCTCGTCTTGTCAGTGAGCGTCGCCTGGATGCGGTGGAGATTGCGGCCGAGTCCGAGCTGGACGAGCGAGTAGTTGTTGAGGCGGCGGACGGGAATGCCGCGGCGTCGTGCTTCTTCGACGATCGCGCCGGTTGAAGGACCCAGGCGCGATGATTCGAACAGCGAGAGCAGCTCGGCGGTGATTTCCTTGATGTCGAAGTCTTCGCCGGCGATGCAGGAGTGGACGATGCGGACTGCGTCTTTCATCGCGCGGAGTCCAACCTGCTCTTCCTGGTACTCAACGATGAGCCACCACACGCCTTCGTCGCCGGATGGGACGACGCGTCCGAACGAGACGTCGTTGCCGATCAGCGATTGGAGCTCGAGTGCGAGGTGCTCGAGGATGTGCGGGAAGTGCGTGCCTTCTTTGAGCCGTTCGACGAACCCGCCGCGTTTTCCTCTCGTGCACTTGTGGGTGACGAGGGTTGGCAGGGCGGCGAGGATGCGGTCGGTGAAGCCGGGGATGTCGGCGGAGGTCACCTTTTCGAGGGAGCCGAGTCGGACGTCGCCGGCGATGACGGGAGCGAGGCGCCAGTAGTTCGGGCCCCTTAGCGCTCTGATTCGGGAGACCTCAAGTTGCCTGGGGTCGTACTGCGGTGAGCTCGACTGGACGTCGGTCACTTCGGGGGGCGCGTTGGTGGTCATCGGATTCGGATAATCACACTCTCGGGCGGGGAATGGGAGGGAGGCGGGAGGTAAACCCAGAACAGAGGGCCGGGGGCCTGGGCTTAGTGGGCTTGAGGCTTTGGGCCGGGCGGGGCGGCGGGATTCTGCTGATTTAGACACAGTTGTGGTCCCGCCGATTTCCGACTGGCCGGTAGCATCAGGTATGTCTGATTTTCGGAAGCTCGACGTTTGGCAGAAGGCGCACGCGTTGATGCTTGATACCCACCTGGCCGCGGCTGAGATTCGCGGGACTGCGTACCTGTCACTGAAGAGTCAGGTTATTCGAGCGGTGATGTCGATTCCGGCGAACATTGTCGAGGGCAGGGCTCAGCGAAGCGACAAGGAGTTCAGTCGCTTCCTTGGTTACGCGGTCGCCTCAGCCTCGGAGTTGGAGTACCACCTGATTGCTGCGCGTGATACAGGATCAGTTTCGCATAGAAAGGCTGATCCACTGATCGAGCGCACTATACAGGTTCGAAAGATGCTTTTGGGTCTTCAAAAGAAGCTGATGGGTCCGTAGTTCCGCCTAAGCCCAAAGCCCTCGGCCCACTAAGCCCGAGCCTTTGGCCCGCTTCCTGGGTTTTGCTTTTTACGTCTTGCCTTCGCCCCGCGAGTGTTTGGCAGGAGCGTGTACCCTGCAATCTCGGAGTGCTTATCGAGCGCGAGCGCCTGACCGATGCGTTCGCGGCGCATGATCGCGGCGTACGAGTGCTCCGATCTCCCCGTCGTGCATTCACTGCCCGCGACGATAACCATGGGCCGGGCGCGAGCGCCGGCACTGATCTACAACAGCAGGCACGCCAATCCCGGCGCGTTACTCGCGGCGGACGTGACCTACTCTGGCTCGACACCAACGAGCCTCAAGGCGACAGTCGTAATGGCGGGACAGACGACCGTCAAGGATTTCGCATGGAGCTCCGCATGTTCGGGTGTCGCATGCCGAATCGTGGTTCCGATTTCGACGACGCAGCCGACCGGTCTGTATCCGGTGACCTTGCAGGTCAGCGCTTTCAGCGACACCACGAGCTTCGCTACAAGTGCGACGGTCACGGACACCGTGATCGTGGTCAATCGGGCATCGGGGCCATTCGGCGCCGGGTGGTGGCTCGATGGTCTCGAGAGTCTCGTGACTGTGAGCCCCACAAAAATGCTGTGGGTAGGTGGCGATGGAAGTGCTCGTCTCTACACTCGCTCGAGCGATACGACGGTCTACACAGTGAACCCAGCGTTCGACCGGCCTGATACTCTCAAGCGGGTGTCCGGTGCAGCGCAGACCTGGCGCCGTCTCATGGGCGACAACGCGTACGTCGAGTTCGACGCGTCGGGTAACCACATAACGACAGTAAATGCGTTCGGATGGAAGACGACTTTCGCATACAGCGGAGGACTGCTGCAGTCGATCACTCTTCCCGTCCGGATAGGGCATGGCGACCTACGGCGGTATCGTTTGTGGTATAGTACATCGTCAGTGCTCGACAGCGTACAGGCGCCGACGGCTTCATTTGCGCGCATTACACAGTTGACTCATGATGGCTTGTCCAGGATCACCTCGGTCACCGACCCTGGCAGCAATGCAGTTGTGTTCGGCTACGATGCGTCCAACAGGATGACGTTCCGCCGCAACCGGCTGAGCGACACAACCTACTTTGCGTACGATGACGCCAGCGCGCTGAAGCAATCAAGGCTGAGTACGGCGCGCACCGACGGGCCGGGATCGGAAATCACCACAACGTTCCGGGCGGCGGAATCACGAAGCGCGTCGAGCAGCGGAGATGTTCCGACACCTCTTGCGTCGGTGTACACGCAGCTCGATGGACCGCGGAGCGTTGGGGATACAACCAATTTCATCATCAACCGGTGGGGTGCGCCTGACACTGTAACGAATGCGCTTGGCCAGCGCACACGACTGGAGCGGTCAAACGCAACGTTCCCCTCGCTAGTGACGAAAGTGATCGGGCCAAACGGATTCGAGACCCGCGCATTCTTCAATGCTCGAGGCCTCATGGATTCGACCATCGCGGTGAATCCATTCGGCATCGGATCCAACTCCACGACAAGATACGCCTGGAACCCTGTCTGGAATCAGGTGGACAGTATCGTTGGACCGACAGGCGATAGAACCAGGACGTTCTTCAACTCATCGGCAGCGATTCCCGATTCGGTAAGCACCGGAACGAATGCAAGCCGCCGTGTCGCATTTACGTACACGGTGGACAATCAGCTTCAGAGCGTAAAGGTGGCCGGCGGCGCACCTGATTCGGTCCTTTATGATCCACGCGGCAACACGATCAAGTCGTGGAGCCCGGTTGGCCGAGCAGCAGCTGCGCCATACTTCACGCAGTTCGCAAAGGATGCGCTCGGCCGAGACACGCTGGTGATAAAGCCGATCAACACCGGTGTGACGGACAGCGCTCGATTCAGCTTTGACGTGGCCGATCGCGTGGTCAGGACGATTGTAAGCGGACCGGCGCGGCCGTATGCCTTGATGTTGAACGCCTCGTTCACGGCAGACACTGCGACGGTCGTTGCGCTCGCGCGCACCGATACGACTGGCTACGATGCCGAGGGGCATCTCGTATACAAGCGATCGTTCTCTGAGCCCGATTACATTTCGCAGCTCAACGAGCAGATGAGTTACGACGCTGCCGGAAGATTGACTCGCCGGCGGGTCGGCAGCGGCCCTGACAGCATCGTTTACGATCCGGCCGGAAATGTTATCAGTGCGAGGCAGCGAAGCGGTCTCTGGGTCAACCAGACCTACGACGTGCTGAACAGGCTCGTGCAGCGAGCGGTGCCGGAAGTCGTTCACGCGAGCGAGCGCTGTGAGAATTACTCCCACGGCCCGATCTCAAACCACGGGCCCGGCGGGCCCGGCTGTTTCATGATCTTTCCGTTCTATCCGAACAAGGGAGACAGTCTTCGCATCGCCGCCGACACGTCAAGATTCGTTTACGACGTTGCGGGAAACATGACTCAGGCGAACAATCGTTACGCTCGAGTACGCCGTACGTACACGATGGCTGGTGCGATTGAAAGTGACACGACTGCGATCGGCAGTTACTCCAATCCGCTCGTCGATGGAGAGACCCACGGACAGAAGTACACCTACGATCCGTCGGGCCGACGCACCCAGATGGATTGGGACATGGGTCCAACGACCTACAGCTTCACTGACTTCGGCGCGCTGTCATCCCTGACCAACGGATCGAACACGTATCGCTACACCTACACTCTTCAGGGCCAGGTGGATTCACTGCTGCTTGGAGCGGGAGTGCGGGAGAAGAGATCGTGGGACGATAACGGAAGACTCGTGTTCAAGACCCGGTCGTCAGATTCTGTTGCTCTCCTTGTTTCCGATTCTCTGAGGTACGATCAGGGCGACCGCATTGTGTGGGTGCATCAGGAGTCGCACAACGCTTACGGCGACACGATCCTGATCAACTACGACGGTCTTGGTGCAGTTGTAGCTCGCGAGCGGGGCAATCAGTTGGGATCGAACGTCGAGGAGTTCAGGAACGACGCATTCGGGAACATGATCCGGAAGCGAACCCGCAGTTCTGCTGGTCTCATCAACACCGCGCCGTATGCGCTTCTATACGGCGTTACCGGTGATCTCAGATCATGGTCTACGGCAGCGTCGCCGGGCCAGTACGACAAATACGACGGCCTCGTCCAGGAGTTCAGCGCAGGCCGGCAGCTGAGACAGGACAATGTGATTCGTCCGCAGAACAGCGGCATTCCTGTTCTCGAGCTCGCTGGTCGCTACTACTACGGAGCGGATGACAAGCTGATGGTGGTTCAGCGCTACTCGTGGAGGAGCGGGAGCTACTCTGACGGAACATGGGAAGAGTACTGGTACGACGCGCTTGGAAGGAGAGTGTTCACGAGAGCGCGCAGAGAGCCAGGTACGACGTACAGCTCTTCAGTATCAGGCCCGCTTTGCATCGGAGCGTCGAATCTCTCGTGCCGCAGTTTCACGGAGCGTGTGTGGTGGGACGGTGACCAGTCGCTTATTGAAAAGCGGACTGCGGAGGGGACGAGCGATGTTTCCAACAGTGGAACGATCGCGAACATCAATGCTCTGACGCTGGACGAGCCGCTGGCGGTGATCAGCACTAATCCTTCGACTGAGACGCGGATCATCACCTACGACTGGCGTGGCCAGGGGATGAGCAGCGTTTTCCCGAACGGTGCTGGTGCGGATAACGTAACTGGCAGCGGTGCGGCGGAGATCGACTGGCCGGCGCTGAGCCAGGCGCAGACCTACTTCACGCCGAGTCTTGATCCGGTGGCGTCTGACAACAATCCGAAGAAGTGGATGGGTACGTTTGTGCAGAACGGGCAGGGTACGACGGGGATGTTGTATCGGAGGAACCGTTACTTCGATGCGAATACTGCTAGATTCACACAGGAAGATCCGATCGGGATCGCGGGCGGTGTGAATCAGTACGGATTCGCCAATGGTGACCCGGTGAATCACTCAGATCCTTTTGGACTGACTGACTGCGGGAAGTATGAGACAGACGCGGAAAATGGGGACTGCGAGAAGAAAGCAAAGGAATTGGAGCGACGTAAGAATGAAAGGCTGTTGCAGAACAAGCTAGACAAGTACAACGCCTGCATTGACGACACACCCGGTGGCTACGCGGCAGCTGCTCTTTCGGTGCTTCCGCTAGGCAATCTTAAGTTAGGAACGGGCTTTCGCCTTCCTGGTTCATCTCCTTTTACTTCCATCGACCGTCGATTTCCGAATCTACCGTTTGCGGACATTGAAGGCGGAGTTGCGGTACGAACGGTTGGAGGCGGTGCCGTAAAGACTGCTGGCACTTTGGGAACGATCGGCGCTGTCGTGGGAACTTTTGCAACTTCGTACGCAGCTACGACTATTGTTCGGTGTGCGCTGGAAGCGCGTGCTCCATAGGCAAGTTAAATTTTGAATGTCGCACCGGAGGTTAACACATGTCAGGTGGTCCTAAGAAGGTTGTTCAGGCTGCGAAAGCACGAGTACGCCAACGTTTGGCCGAACAAGCGGGCGTTCGGGCGACCTCTAGGTCGGACGCGAGGAGCGTTTGGACGGCCAAAGAGTTCGAAATAGCTACGTCGATAGCAGCGGCACTAAACGTTGAGATCGCCCATTTGCCGAGGCGAGAGATTCTAGCCACGATACTTCGTGTTCACAAAGATGACCTGCCTGATGATATTCAACGGCTACTGCCGAGTGTCGGTTTGACTAATTGGGTAGATCCTTTCGCGCTAGATCTGCTTGCCCTCGTCGAGAAGACTATCGGTCGTGACCGTAATAAGTTGAATTGCCCGCTTTGGACGCCGCGACCTACGAACGAAGACGAATGGGTTGAAAGAATCATGGGCGCAACGCTTGATGACCTTGTAGTTGCGCTATCAGCGTAGCGATTATTGGGTGTCGCCTTTCAAGAAGCCCGACCGGTAAGCGGTCGGGCTTCTTAATATGCGCGGACGACATCCGACGGAGGAGCTATCAGTGATGTTGGTGCACGCAAGTGAGGGGTGCCTGCATTTCTCCCATGAGACAGTTTCTTGGGCAAGACCAATAAATAGCTTGAGGAGTCCTTAGGTCGAGTAACATCGAACCATTTGACCGGCCCGCAGCGACGGGGACTCCGATGTACACGGCAACGAAAGTCCGGCGCATCTCGCTGTCAGGCTTGGACGCCTGGAAATAGTCTTGTCATCCCGGCCGACACTTCGGTGTTCACGTACGACGTGGCTGGAAACATGACCACCGCGGGCAATCTCTACGCGCGTGTGCGCCGAACCTACTACCCGAGCGGCGCCATGGAATCGGATACGACGGTAATCGGGAATTTCCTGAACCCACGCCTTGATGCAGCAAAACGCGGGCAGTCCTACTCGTACGATCCCGCAGGCCGTCGTTTGTCGATGGCGTGGGGCATGGGGCCGTCCACTTACAGCTACACCGACTTCGGTGCGCTGTCATCGATCACCAACGGCTCGAACACTTATCGCTACACCTACACGCTTCAGGGCCAGGTCGATTCGCTTCTGCTCGGCACAGGAGTAAGAGAGAGGCGAACGTGGGATGATGACGGACGAGTGTTGTCGAGGATCCGTGTTTCGGATTCTGTCGCTCTCATCGTCAGCGATTCTCTGAGATACGACAAGGCCGATCATATAATTCGCGCCTGGCAGCAAGCTTACAATTTCGCAGCCGACTCCACACGGATCAGCTACGACGGCCTCGGCGCAGTACTCGCGCGAGAGCAGGGCAATCAGTTCGGAACGAACGTCGAGGAGTTCAGGAACGACGCCTTCGGCAGCGTCACCTGGAAGCGGAACCGGAGATCGGCCGGCCTCGTCAACACTGCGCCGTACGTACTTTCGTACAACCCGACCGGATCACTCGGGGCGTGGAATACTATAGTAAGCGCGATACCGGGCCAGTCCGACACGTACGATAATCTTGCCCAGACCTTTAAGTCAGGCCGGATGATCACACAGGATCAGGTCATCCGTCCCTGGTATACCGGCATCCCCCTGCAGGAGCTGGCCGGACGCTACTACTACGGAGCTGACGACAAGCTCAGGGTAGTGCAGCGTTACTCGTGGAGAAATTCAGGTGTATCGGACGGCACGTGGGAGGAGTACTGGTATGACGCTCTGGGCCGCCGGGTGCTGACGCGGGTGAAGAGACAGGGATCGACTACTTCTACTGCGGGGAATACGGGCCCGTTGTGCTATGGCGCATCTATCTGCACCTCTTTCACCGAGCGAGTGTGGTGGGATGGGGATCAGTCACTGGTTGAAGAGCGAGTTCCTGCAGCGGAGCGACAAGGAGTTTAGTCGCTTCCTTGGTTACGCGGTTGCTTCAGCCTCGGAGCTCGAGTACCACCTGATTGCAGCTCGTGATACAGGAGCTGTTTCGTTTCGAAAAACTGATCCGCTGATTGAGCGAACCATACAGGTTCGCAAGAGGCTCGCCACCTCGAAGTCCGCCTGTGTCCAAAGCCCCCGGCACACTAAGCCCCAGCCCTTAGCCCGCTTCCTGGGTTTCGGCGCACGTTTCTGTGCTCATTCTGGCGATTCCCGCCCCCCAGCCATAGACTAGCACCAGTGTTCATATCGTCTGCGGCCCTCATCGCCGAGCTCTGAATGAAGTCCCTCTTGCTGCTCCTGTTTCTAACAGGCACTGCATCCGTCCAGCCATCGGCCGGCATCCGAACCAACAAGCCGGCGATCGAGCCAGACTCCATCTACTCGCTGGCCGTAAAGCCCGAGAATTTCCCTGACGAAGCAGTTGTCTGGCTCCTGGACGAGGGCATGTACAAAGTCGAGGCCGACGGCAGAACGTCGCGCACCATGAGACAGGTCGTTCAGATCCTCAAACCCGAAGGCGCGAACGGCTACCGCGAACGACAGTTCTCATGGAATCCGGACCACGACAAGTTCACGCTGAACTGGATGCGCGTCCTGAAACCGAACGGCGAAGTCATCTCGGAGCACCCCGAACAAATCCAGGACTCGGACGTGCCCGCCGCGATGGGAACCCCGATGTACACGGCTACGAAAGTCCGCCGCATCTCGCTGTCCGGACTGGATGCCGGAACCATCCTCGACTTCAGCACCACGACCGAAACCGCCACACCGATGATGCCGGGCGAGTTCATGTTCCCGTGGCGCGTGATGACCGGCGTTCCCGTGATGCGCTCAAACCTCGTCGTCGATATCCCGGCCGGTCTCAACCCGAACATCGTCGAGAGAAATCTCAACTTCAAACGGCGCGAATCGACGGACAAGAACAGAAAGATCTACACATGGGCGGCGTCGAACGTCCCGAAACTCAAGAACGAGCCGTTCGCGCCCGATTCAATCATTCAGGGGATGCAGGTCAGCATCTCGCCTTCATTTAAGTGGGCGGCAATCGGCGACTGGTACTCGTCAATCGCGACTCCCGCATACACGATCCCACCATCTGTCGAACAGAAAATCTCCACGGTGCTCACCGGCGCTCGGTCGCTCGACGATTCGATCGCCGCACTTCACAAATGGGTCGCGCAGGACATCCGCTACGTCGCCATCGAGCTCGGCCGCGGCGGATACGTTCCGCGTGACGCAGAGACGGTGGTGAGAACTGGTTTCGGCGACTGCAAGGACAAGGCGATGCTGTTCCTCGCGTCGCTCAAGAAAATCGGCGTTACGGGTTATCCCGTCCTCCTGAACATCTCCGGACGTGCCAGCAAGGATCAGCCGTCACTCGGCCAGTTCAATCATATGATCGCAGCCGTGAACGTCCGCGGAGCGATGCGGTTCGCCGACCTCACGGCCGGCAGCTATCCCTTCGGACATCTCCCGCGCTCGGAGCAGGGAAGCCTCGCAGTTCTCGTGAAAGAAAAGACCGGCGAACAGATCAATCTTCCGAAAGCCTCCGACGCCGAGACGAGCGAAGAAGCGACGATCATCGGAACACTCGGCGAAGACGGAAACTTCAGCGGCAACGTCGTCAACTACTGGACCGGTGACTTTGCCCCGCCAATGCGAAGCGTGTTTCAAACCGCGCCCGATTCGGCCCGCCGTAAAATCGTTGGACGTGCTCTCGCGGGTCAGTTCCTCGAGAGACCGGAGACGGACAGTCTTATTGCGTTCGACGGTAAGGATCTGCGCTCACAGGCGAAGGTCACGACACGTGTGACCAAGGCAAAGATGATCTCGCGCGCGGGCGAGCTGAGTCTTCTAGTGAATCCTATCCATCCGCCGCAGTCGTATCCCGGTCTCGCCGATCTGCTCGACGGCATGAAGGACAGGAAGCTTCCATTCGACGCGAAGTTCTTCGCTCCCATGGCGAAGAATCACATCGACGTGCGAATCAAGCTGCCGATGGGTTGGACTGCGACACTTCCGAAAGACATCAACCTCGATGGACCTGTCGGACGCTACATCGTGACGTATACGCAGAAGGGCAACGAGCTTCACATCGAGAAGACGACTTCAGGAACTGGTGCCGTAATCCCAGCGTCCCGTAAAGCGGAGATTGTGGACTTCCTGAGAAAGGCGAGCTCGGATGATGCCAAGCTGATACCGATCAAGGCGCCGATTCACTCGGTTGCGAGTATCGACGCAGAACCGCCGAAAGTCATCACCGACCGACGCGCTCTCCCTGCAGTTCCGCAAAGAAGTGCGGGCTGGCGAGATCGAACGCCGTAGAGCTGTGAGCTTGAGCTCGAGCTGGGAGCTATGAGCTTTTAAGGTCAACCTCCTCGGGTGAAGAAGCTCGGAGCCTGAGCCTGCCAGCCTGAGCCGGGTGCTGAAAAAACCTAAGCGGAGTTTTGGTTAGGCCGGCGTTAGAACCGTGTCTGCGAGAAATGTTTGCAAAGCACATTTCGGCATGTCCGATTTTCGCAAGCTTGGTGTATGGCAGAAGGCGCATCAGGTAATGCTCGACACCCATTCACTGGCAGGCAATATCCGTTCGGCGCCTTACCTCGCGCTAAAGAACCAGGTCGTTCGAGCGGCGATGTCGATCCCCGCAAACATTGTCGAGGGACGCGCCCAGCGAACGGACAAAGAATTCAGCCGTTTTTTAGGCTACTCGATCGGCTCTGCATCAGAGCTCGAGTATCACCTGATTGCCGGACGCGACATTGGTGTGCTTCCGGCGAGAAATACCCAGGCACTGATCACCAAGGTGATCGAAGTGCGCAAAATGCTTCTCGGCCTCCAGAAAGCGCTGGAGGCAGAGAAGAATCGCAGTTAGACGGCTCCAAGCTCCAGCTAAAAAGCTCAGGCTCCCGGCTTCTTCACCTGAGGAGGTTGACCTTAAAAGCTCAGAGCTCTTAGCTCAGGCTCATCGCCGTATTCGCGTCACCCGAGCCCAACGCGCTCGCCCGATTCTTCCGCAAAGAAGTGCGACTTGGCGAGATCGAACGCCAATGTGACCGGCTCGCCAAGAGCGGGCAGTGGCTGTGGTGAGATTCGCGCTGTGATCGTGAACGGACCGACGGTCGCGTAGACGAACACTTCGTTGCCGAGTGCCTCGACGATGTCGAGATGAGCTGGCGCAAATTGCGGCGGATCGACAATCGTTGATTCGCCTGCGAACAATGCCGGCCCCGACGATGGCGCGACTGAAACATCCTCGGGGCGAATTCCGAGGATGACCGGCCGTCCCTTGATCTCCTGAACACGCACGGCGAGATCGGGTGGAATCTTCATCGTGAACGCGCCCTGCGCGGCAACAAACTCTAGTGGCTCGGTGTTGGAGATAGTCCCACTGATGAAGTTCATCGCCGGACTCCCAATGAAACCCGCGACGAACCTGTTCGCCGGATGATCGTAAAGCGCCATCGGCGTGTCGATCTGCTGGACGTGCCCCTTGTTCATCACAACGATTCGGTCGCCGAGTGTCATGGCTTCGACCTGGTCGTGCGTGACGTAGATCATCGTTGCCTTGAGCTCCTGATGCAGGCGCGCGATCTCACGTCGCATCTGAACGCGGAGCTGCGCGTCGAGATTCGACAGAGGTTCATCGAATAGGAAAACCTTCGGTTGTCTGACAATCGCGCGTCCGAGCGCGACTCGCTGGCGCTGACCGCCTGAGAGCTGTCGCGGCGTGCGGTCCATGAAGCTTTCGATGCCCAATGTCTTGGCAGCGACATCGACCCGTTGATCGATCTCCGTCTTTGGCGTGTTGCGAAGCTTCAGGGCGAACGCGAGGTTGTCGCGGACGGTCATGTGCGGATACAAAGCGTAGCTCTGAAAGACCATGGCGATGTCGCGGTCCTTGGGAGGAACGTCGTTCACCTCGCGGTTGTCGATGAACAGGTTGCCGGCGCTGATCGATTCGAGTCCGGCGATCATGCGGAGCGTCGTGCTCTTCCCGCAGCCGGACGGGCCTACGAGGACGACGAACTCTCCATCAGCGACATCGAGATTCACCCCGTGAACGGCCACGGTTCCGGCCTGGTCTGGGTAGATTTTCCGAATGCCCTCGAGCCTTACGCTGGCCATCGTTCCTCGGTTCCTGAATGAGTGATTCTTTCGTTTTTCCTGAAGGCTTTCTCTGGGGTGCTGCAACCTCGGCCTATCAGATAGAAGGCTCCCCGCTTGCCGATGGGGCGGGGCCGAGCAATTGGCATCGCTTCGCGCACACGCTGGGGATGGTGACTGACGGAGACACCGGCGATGTCGCGTGCGATCATTACCGGCGATACAAGTCTGACGTCGAGCTGATGAGCAAACTTGGCCTGAATGCCTACAGATTCAGCATCTCGTGGAGTCGGGTGATTCCGACTGGAACGGGAGCCGTCAATCAAGCCGGCGTCGACTTCTATTCGCGACTTGTTGACGCGCTTCTCGAGAAAGGAATAAAGCCGAACGCGACGCTCTTTCACTGGGATCTGCCCGCGGCCCTCGAAGACCGAGGCGGCTGGCAGAATCGCGACATCGCCGATTGGTTCGGCGATTACGCGACGGTGATGTTCGACGCGCTTGGCGACAGAGTGCCTATGTGGGCGACGATCAACGAGCCGTGGGTGATCATGGACGGTGGCTACATGCACGGCGTCCTCGCGCCCGGTCATCGCAATCCGTACGAAGCGGCAATCGTCTCGCACAACATTCTTCGTGCGCATGGGCGCGGTGTGCAAGCGTTCCGCGCGAATGCGCATACGAAAAACGCGCAAGTCGGACTCGTGGTGAATCTCGAGCCGAAGTATCCCGCGTCCGACTCGCCCGAAGATCTCGCCGCGACCGCGCGTGCCGACGCGTACATGAATCGCCATTATCTCGATCCCGTCTTCCTCGGGTCCTATCCCGAGGAGCTCGCCGAAGTCTTCGGTGACGCGTGGCCCGAATGGCCCATCGACGACTTCAAGTTGATCCAGGAGAATTTCGACTTCCTTGGGATCAACTATTACACCCGCGGTGTCACCAGGCACGACAATAGCAGCATTCCCGTTCGCGCGAGCAAGGTCCACCAGCCCGATCACGTCTACATGGAAACGGGATGGGAAGTCTTTCCCGACGCGCTGCGGCACATTCTCGTCTGGGTGAAGGAGCGATACGGTGATATGCCGCTCTACATCACCGAGAACGGGTCCACGTTCTACGATCCGCCGGTTGCCATCAACGGCGTGGTTGACGATCCGCTTCGCGTTGACTGTCTCAAGGGAAACTTGCACGCCGTCTCGCAGGCGATGCAGCAGGGCGCACCCGTGAAGGGGTACTTCGCGTGGTCGCTGCTCGACAATTTCGAGTGGAGTCATGGCTACTCGAAGCGCTTTGGCATCGTGCACGTGAACTACTCGACGCAGGAGCGCACGATCAAGTCTAGCGGGAAGCTCTACGCCGAGGTGATTCGGACGAACAGAGCGGTGCTCGGCGAGTAACATCAGTACCCGAACCTGACTACGGCGGGGAGGCTCCGGACTATTACTTCCCCTTTGCCGGGTGCTACCGCGTTCGCATTCACGATCGCGCTCTTGATCGGGCGATCAGACGGCGAGCGAACGACAATCCCGCCTGAAGGGATGGCGATTCCCGGCTCGAGCTTCACTTCGATGGCTGGCCCAACCGCTTTCATTGTATAACTAAGCCGGCCGTAGTGAGTCATCATCCCGTTGAAGACAACTCCCTTTTCCTCTCTCGCCCAGTTCTCGGGAATTCCCGCGCCGATGACGAGCGACGAGTCTGATTCGCGCTCGAACGCGAACATGTCGAGCGCTGACCTGATGAAGTCGGATCCAACCCAGGTGTGCGGCATGTCGCCGATGAAGCTGTTCTTCAGCGAGTCACGGAAGACTACTTCAGCCCACTGATGCCAGGCTCTAGGGCGCTGATCACGGAAGAAGAAGTCAGCAATCTCGTGAGCCTTCTTCTTTTCTCCCATTCGAACGAAGACGCCAACGGTTCTCCACTCGTACGGAGTGTATGCGTCCCAGTTAGTGCTGTCCCGGCGGTTGACGAAGTTCTTGTAGTATTTCTGGAAGGTGCGATTGAGAGCCGGCTGCGGAATGTGCGCGAGCTCTTCGCCTGGGTTGATTGCGATTGTCGTGGACGTCGCGTCAAAATCGCCCAGCTCGGCAGCACCCGGGATGTAGTCGATGTTGTGCTGCTTCATCGATAGCTGAATCGACGCGTAGAA
>DATLDF010000094.1:0-4733 GCA_035525975.1 Gemmatimonadaceae bacterium | reverse complement strand
TCTTCGGCCGAATCGTGGAACAGGACCACTCGAAGGGTGTCGCCTGGGAATTGAGTGCGGATCAGATGCGTAAGTGCGAGCGCGACTTTTTTGGCCGGCGTGAATCTGTCTTCGCCGTAGAGAATCATCGAGTGCGACGTGTCGAGCATCAACACGGTTGCGCATGACGACCGGTACTCCGACTGGCGCACCATGAGGTCGCTGTAGTCGAGGTCCATCGGCACCTCGAGGGATCCGGTGCGCGCGAGCGAGTTGAGCAGTGTGGCGTTGACGTCGAGGTTGAGGACGTCGCCGTATTCGTATGGCTTGCTCCACCCGTCAGCTTCGATTCCGGTTGCGAGGTAAGGCGTGTCGTGGCTTCCGAAGCTCGATTTGCCCAGTGAACCGAGGATCGATCGCAGGGACTTGTAGCCCAGGAAGTCGATTGCTTTGTCGGTGAGGTTGAACTGGACTGATTTGGACGCTGCGTGCGCGAGTCCGCCCTTTCCGGTGACCGACTGGTGACCGGCGGGCATTTGTGGTGGTGCGTCGACGTTGAGGTAGCCTTCCGCGGACAATCGCTGCACGAGATCGTCGAGGAGCTTCGCGAGTTTTTCTTCGGAGTCTTCGTCGCCTTCGCCACGGAGTGCTTCGAGGAGCTCGGGCGTGAACTGTCCGCTTTCGATCAGTGCGTCAAGGATGGCCTGCTTGAGTGCTTCGAGCGAGCGGTCGCTTTCTTCGTTGTAGTCTCCCCACGGGTCGAACTGCTGTCCGCCGGCGAACCCTGACTGGAGGAGAAAGTCAGCGAGTTTCCCCAGGAGAGACTGGAGGTCGATGGCGTCGGCCATCTCCGGGGAAAACTTCGAGTACGTGTGCGACCGCATACTTCAAATAATACTGCGTTACGCGGTGGAAGGGCGGGACTGCGGCGGAACCGCTGAGGCTCTGAGAACGGCGGAGATCGCTGAGAAATCCTCTGCTCACGGGCGGGCCTCTGGAGGCAAACTTCGTTTTTGGGTTAAACATCGGCAACTGCACCAGCGTTTTTGTGGTTCCCCCCTTTTTTTGTTTACTCAGCGGTCTCCGCCGTTCTCAGAGTCTCAGCGGTTCCGCCGGAGTTCGCCGACCTTCTGCTGTTCGGACTAGAATACGAAGAGATGCCGCCACAGAAATCCCTCAATCCGATCCGCGTTCTCCAGGTGCACCGGAATTTCCGGTTGTTCTGGATTGGGCAGACGGTCTCGCTCATTGGGACGTGGATGCAGACGGTAGGGCAAGGCTGGCTGGCTCTCCAGCTGTCGAACAGCGCATTTATCGTTGGTGTTGTTGCCGCTGCGGGATCGCTGCCGGTTCTGTTTTTCTCTCTCTATGCCGGCGTCCTGGTCGATCGCAGGGACAAGCTGCGGCTGGTCACCATCGCACAGGTCCTGTTGTCGGCCGAGGCGCTGCTGCTGTGGTGGGCAGTTTGGGCGGACTGGATCACGATCCCGTGGCTGATCGCCTTGGCGACCCTGCAGGGGTTGATTGGCGCCGTCGAAATTCCGGCGAGGCAGGCACTGATCATCGAGCTGGTCGGGCGTGAGGACATCGTCGACGCAGTCGCTCTGAATTCCGGCGGATTCAACCTCGCGCGAATTATCGGGCCGTCTATTGCTGCGGCTGTCATTGCTACCGCGGGAATTGCCTGGTGCTTTGGCCTCAATGCGCTGAGCTACATCGCGGTCATCTGGTGCCTGGTCGCGATCAAGCTTCCGAAGTTCGTTCCGGTTGAGCGGACGTCGGCTGCGTTTGCGCAGTTCAAGGAGGGAGTAGCGTACATGCGATCGCGCCGCGAAGTCACAGGTTTGATCGGCGTGATGGCGATCTACTCGATTTTCGGATTTCAGTACCTGACATTGATGCCGGTGATCGCGCGCGACGTGCTGCACACGGGAGCCAGCGGATATGGGCTGCTGGTGACATTCGTGGGAATCGGAGCCGTTTGCGGAGCGCTGACGCTAGCCACTCTTGGGAGCCGGGTGCGGCGCGGGCAGCTCTTCAGGATCTCAGCGTTCAGCTTCGCGTCGCTGTTGATCCTGTTTTCGTTCGTGAATGTGCGTCCAGTGGCCGCGGGAGTGCTGCTCTTCCTTGGCTTGACGATGCTCATTAACGGGGCGCTGGCGAACGGCATTCTGCAGTCGGTGGTACCAGACGAGCTCCGCGGTCGCGTCATGGCGGCGTACGTCTTTGTCTATGTCGGGTTTACTCCGATCGGCTCGTTAATAGGAGGGGTGGTCGCCCATGCCACGAGCGTTCAGTGGGCGATCGGGATCGGAGGCGTCGTGATGCTGTTCTACGCCGCCTGGGCGTTCTGGGAGTTTCCGGAGCTGGTTCGAGTTTAGATCGCCGACATACTTGTTTCAACAAGTATTCAGAATCTCCGATCGCTGTTTGTCATCGCTCGAACTGAAACGATGGACCGACCGCATGTTTTCGGGTTTTGTGGGTGCGAGGGGGTCAAAACCGCACCAAAATGTGTTATATTCAAGCTGTGAAAAGCGCTCCGCTCGGCGACGGCCGGCGGGGCGTTCGAATATACGTGACAACGAACAAACAGGCGGTGAAGTCTAGATGCCCCATAAAGGAAAAACACCTCAGGCCATTTATCAGGCTGAGAAGAAGCGCTCGGAGCGCGATCGCCGTGCCTCGCACGCAGCGCTCATGAAGGATGCGAAAGCAGCGTTCGATCAGATGATTGAAGACGGAAAGGCAGCGCGAAAGGGTGGACGTCCCAAGGGCAGCAAGACTCGAAAGGACGGAGACCCGCTTTAAGACAGCGAAAAAAAGGGCGGACCATTTGGTCCGCCCTTTTTTTGGGCGCCAAACGCCAAACGCCAAACGCCAAACGCCAAACGCCGAACGCCGAACGCTTACGACGGAAGACCGTTCTTGATTGCCCAGAGCACCTTGTCGGCGAAGGTGTCGATTTCATCAACGGTCGTGTAGACGTTCGGTGTTATTCGCAGACCGTTGAATTCCGCGTGCAAAATCGGAGTGTTCACGATCCTGTGCTGCGTTAGAAGCCAGGGACCTAGCTTGTCGAACGGGAGGCCGTCCACGTTCACCAGGCCGATCGCTCCCGAGTACTTGCTGTCGAGCGGCGTCAGAACCTTCACCCGCGAGCTCTCGGCCATCAGTCGCTTTGCCCACCTGTCTCTCAGATAGCGTAAGCGCGCGACCTTTCGGTCCGTTCCGATACCGCGATGGAACGCGAGGGCGGCCGAGATCGCGTTGTGGTTTGCGGCCGGGTGCGTTCCGATCTCCTCGAACTTCCTGATGTCGTTGTCCTGGGTCTTCGCGGCGGCCATCAGCGGCCACAGTTTCGCCTGCTTTTCCTTTCTCACATACAGAAAGCCCGTTCCGATCGGCGCGAGCAGCCACTTATGAAGGCTTGTTCCGTAGTAGTCGGCGCCCAGGTCATCACGCGTGAACGGGAAGTGCGCGAAGGCGTGCGCACCATCGACGAGCACCTCGATTCCGCGCGGCTTGGCGAAATCCACCAGCTCCCTGATTGGCATGATCTGCCCGGTGAGATTGGTGATGTGCGGGAGCTCGATAATCTTCGTGTTCGCAGTGACCGCCGCCTTGAACTGGTCGACGATGTACTGCTGTGACGGCGGCGGCACCTTGAATGACACCTGCTTCACGATGATGCCCTCGCGCCGCGCACGCTGATCCCACGCCGTGAGCATGCGGCCGTAATTCTGATTCGAGACAACGACTTCGTCGCCCTTCTTGAGGTCGAGACCCATGATCATGATCTCGTTGGCCTCTGAGGCATTGCGGGTAATCGCCATCTCCTCAGGATCGCACCCGAACTCGCGTGCCAGATCGCGCCTGACGCTCTCAATTCGCGGCTCGAGCACGCGCCACATGTGCTCCACGGGAAGCTCGTTCGTGAACTTCAGATCGCGGATCATCGCCTCGAGCACGTGACTTGGCGTAGGGCTGATGCCGCCGTTGTTGAGGTTGATCATCGTGCGATCGACGTCAAACGCGCGCTGGATCTCGCTCCAGTACGACTCGTCCTCCGCAACCGACTCTGCAGCACGATCGCCGGCGATCACATTCGCCCTGAAGACGGTGCCGAGCGCGCTCTCGCGAAACATTGCGCGTCCGCCAAGCCCGGCGAACGCCATTCCCGAGAGGAAATTCCTGCGTGTGGTCATTTCATGTCTCCAGACTGGGGGCTGCTGCTACGGGACACATTCCTCGAGGAATCCGTCACGCATAAAAGCTACGGGAATCTGACCCTGCGACATGAATCGCTCGTGGAACTTCCTGGCCGAGAATGAAGAGCCCATCTTCGCCTTGCAAGCCTCTCTCAGCTCGATGATCGCGTTCTTGCCGAGATTATACGTGATGGCCTGGGTGGGCCATTTCGAATACCGATAGATCGCCCGCATCGCTGAATCGAAGGCAGCCCGGGCGGCCGGATCTCCAGCGGCGCGTAACCTTGCACCCGGCGTAAACAGTACGTGCTCGGTGAAATAATCGATTGCCTGGTCGAACGTCATTCGGTTGGTGTGAATCCCCACATCGACGCGAATTCTCACTGCGCGAAGCAGCTGGCCTTGAAGCTCGTACAAGTACTCACCGGCCGAGTAGAAGCCGTACTTGTGATCGGGGACCGGCTGGGCCATCAGCTCTTCGCTGTAGAGTCCCCATCCTTCGGTTGCCATCGAGTCGCTCCACATCGATGACGAATCTTCGAC
>DATLDF010000017.1:0-2880 GCA_035525975.1 Gemmatimonadaceae bacterium | reverse complement strand
CGTGATCTCTCCGGCAACTCCACCGGTTCGGGTGTCTTCGTGCACGATCAGGACGCGATTGGTTTTCTTGACCGTCGCAATGATCGCGTCGTCGTCCATGGGCAGGAGCGTCCGCAAATCGATCACTTCAACCGACAAACCGTCTTCCTTCTCCACCTGCTCCGCAGCTTCGAGCGCCTTCCAAACCGTCGCGGCGTAGGTGATGATCGAAATGTCCTTTCCTTCGCGCGCAATGCGTGCCTTTCCGATCGGCGTGAGGTGATCGCCTGTCGGCATCTCCTCCTTGATCCGGCGGTAGAGATACTTGTGCTCGAAGTACAGCACGCAGTCCTCGTCGCGAATTGCTGATTTGAGCAATCCTTTGGCGTCGCTCGCCGTGGCTGGATAAACGATCTTCAGGCCGGGGGTATGCAGGAAGGCCGCTTCCGGATTCTGCGAATGGAAGGGACCGCCGCGGACGTATCCACCACTCGGCCCGCGCACAACCATCGGACACGGTAGCATCGCACGATATCGCGCCGTCGCGACGTAGTTCGTGAGCATGTCGTAGCCCGTCGAGATGAAGTCGATGAACTGCATCTCGCAAACCGGCCGCATTCCCATGTGTGCAGCCCCGGCGGCAGCACCGATTATCGCGGCTTCGGAAATAGGGGTGTCGATCACGCGCTGTTCCCCGTACTTCGCCATCAGTCCGTCGGTGACCTTGAACGCGCCGCCGTAGGCGCCGATGTCTTCGCCGAGGCAGAACACATTCTGGTCGCGGTCCATCTCTTCGAAGAGCGCCTCGCGGATCGCCTCGAGATACGTAATCTCAGACATCGTGCGTTCCCCAGCTCGAGGGCCGCTCGTGGACTTCGACGGCCGACTTGATTCCCTCGCGGAACCACAAAGCGTCGACTGCCGGGGGATCAGCGTAGATGCCTACGAGCGCATCCGTCGGATCGGGCATCGGCGACTTCTCCGCTTCATCGGTTGCCACATCGATCTCTTCGACGACCCGCGCGTCGATTTGCGAAACCTCCGACTGAGCGAATCCATCATCAAGGAGCCGTTTCACGTAGCGATCGATCGGATCGTTCTCCGCCGCCCATCGATCGATCTCACCGGCTGGGACGTACGACTGATTGTCGTGCTCAGCGTGACCCTTGCGACGGTAGGTCACGAGCTCGACAAGAGTGACTCCGCCGCCGGCACGCGCGCGATCAACGGCGCGTTTTGTGGCTTCGTACGTTGCGATTACATCGTTGCCGTCCGCTTTCTCGCCGGCGATTCCGTAACCGATTGCCTTATCCACCAGCTGCTTCGCAGCCGTCTGCTTGCTCAGTGGAGTCGAGTACGCGTAGCCATTGTTCTCGACGACGACCACCAGCGGGCAGCGTTGGACGGCAGCGAAGTTGATCCCTTCGTGAAAGGCGCCGGTCGATGTGGCGCCGTCGCCTACGTAGACGAGACCGACGCGATCCTGTTTTCTCAATTTGAATGAGAGGGTTACGCCAGCCATCACAGGCACCATGTCGCCGAGATGCGAGATCTGTCCGATGAAGCCTCGAACGAGGTCTCCATAGTGGATGTTCAGCTCACGCCCACGGGTCGGCGAATCGCCCTTCGCCATGTACTGCTTGATGATCTCGTTCGGCTTGGCACCCTGAACCAGCATCGAGCCAAGATTGCGGATCAGCGGCGAGAGTATGTCGCCCTTGGATCGATCGAGAGCGTAGGCGCTGCCGACTGCGTCGGCTTCCTGGCCAAGTGAGCGAAACAGCCCGCCGACGACCTTCGTCTGGCGATAAAGATTCACGAGGCGCTCTTCGAGCGAGCGCGTGAGCCGCATATAGTAGTAAAGCTCGAGCTTCTTTTCCCTGCTCAGTCCGCCCGACTCGGTGGTGCGATTGCTCTCATCACGAGCTGCTGCCGGCCTGGAGGCAGTAGTACCCGACCGTGCCATTTAGTAGGCTGCTTCGATGCGGTGCCTCGGATCTCCCGTTTTGTGGAGCTCCAGGAAAAACTTCTTGGCATTGCGATCGAGCCTGCTCTCGCCCATCTGATCCGTGTTCACCTCGACGAAGGTGTAGTGGCCTCCTTCCTTCTTCACGCTCAGCTGAAGCGTGCCGAGGTCTCCGGAGAAAGTGCGGGAACGGGCGGTGTGGCCACTGCGATTGAGGTCGATTTCCGGAAAAAAATCGTCGGCGATTCGCAGCACATCTACGGGCTTGAGCTGAGTTCGAAAGAAATGGCGCATTACGTCAGGTCCCCGGCTCGCTCGCGTCTCTCACAAACTGAATCCAGTCGACACGCTCGAGTGGCATGCCCGGATTCTTTTCGCGGCGGAACTGGATCGCGCTCGGCCAGTCTCCCGTGGTCGCGAAAAAGAGCCGGCCCGAGTAGGTCCCCAGCTCCTTTTCCTTCTTGAAGCCGTCGTTCGTGTTCGCCCCGTCCTTGCTCGTCGCGAAAATCCTGCCCTCGCCGTTTTCAATCGGCTGGCCGGTTTTCTTGTCTTTGATGACTACCCGAAACGTTACTTGCTCGAGGGCGCGGGGCGGCATGCTGTCGAGGGTGACGTGAAATTCGTAGCTATCGGACCAGAGGCGGAGCTCTTTGGCTTTCGGATTCGCACCGCACCCCGAGAGTGCGATTACAATCAGCGAAAGCGCGAGGGCAGAACGAATCATCAGGCGTAATACTCCAAACCAAGGTGGGTTATCTGATCCTCGCCCATCAAATGGCGAAGCGTGTTCTTCAGTTTGGTTTGCTGAATGAAAAGATCGTGCTCGGGCTGCAGTCCCGGTGCCGCCATCGGGCTCTTGTAGTAGAACGACAACCACTCCTGGATTCCCTTCATCCCGGCCCGGTGCGCGAAATCCGAGAACAGGGCGAGATCCA
>DATLDF010000090.1:0-17172 GCA_035525975.1 Gemmatimonadaceae bacterium | reverse complement strand
CTCTCCGAAGCTTCAGTGAAATAGTAAGGCGCCTGATACGCACCCGTCTTTTCCTTTTCGATTTGTCTCAACAGGTCATTCAGCAGCGAGCTCGCGCCGAAACGATAGCGGCTCGAGTTCAGCCAGGCGTCGCCCAGGGTTTCTTTCACAGCCACGAGATAGTGGAGAGCCTGCTTCGCGTTCTTGATTCCGCCGGCAGGCTTCATGCTGATCGCGATGCCCGTGTCGAGGTAGTAGTCGCGAATTGCCTCGAGCATTACCTGCGTGTTGGCGAGTGTCGCTGATCCCGACGCCTTGCCTGTCGACGTCTTGATGAAATCGCCTTCGCGGATCACCCGCATCGCCAGGAATGACGCAGCGCGAATCTTGTCGTAGCTCTCCAACTCAGCGGTTTCGAGAATGACTTTCAGCGTTGCGTCGCCGCACGCTTCGACAGTCGCTGCGATTTCATCCTGCACCTGCTGAAATTCGCCGGCCAGCATCGCACCGCGGTTGATCACCATGTCGATTTCATCCGCGCCGTCGCTGACCGCACCCCGAACTTCGGAGAGGCGAATCTTTATCGGGGTCTGGCCGGCCGGAAATCCCGTCGCTACCGACGCAACCTTGATCGGGGTATCGGCGAGCAGGCGCGCGGCGTTTTTCACGAGGGCCGAGTAGATGCAGACAGCCGCGACCTGGGGCACGTCGGGGTCGTCGCTCGGCCGGCGCGCCTTGGAGCAAAGAGATGCGACCTTGCCGGGCGTGTCCTTACCTTCCAGCGTCGTGAGGTCCACCATCGAGACCGCGGTGGTCAGTCCCCACAGCTTCGATTTCTTCTTTATCGAGCGCGTCTGGAACTTGGCGACGCGCTCCTCGATCCCGACCTGATCGACGGTGCCGATGTCCTCGAACAACCGTCCGAAAGCGGGTTTTGATGTGGTTGCCATACTCTTCCAAGTTATCACTTTTCACGCCGGGTTGAGGGCTGAAGGCGGGTACGAGAGCTGCCCCTAAGGGCGTAGACGCCAGAACGGGCGGGCAAAACGGGTTGGGTTAAGTTTTCCCCATGGCTTCTCGACCTTTTGCTGTTCTTTTCGACCTCGACGGGACTCTCGTCGATACGATCGGCCTTCTGCTCGAGTGCGTTCATCATTCGTTTAAAGGACGAGATCCCGCTCCTACCGATGAAGAATGGATCGCCGGGATCGGAACGCCCCTGCGCAAGCAGCTCGGCGCCTATGTCTCAACCGAGCAGGAGATCGATGACCTCGTCGATCGGTATCGGACTTATCAGCGCATTCATCACGACCGGATGACGAACGCGTACCCCGGCGTGATGGACACGCTGACTGAGCTGGAGCGTCGCGGACATCCGATGGGCGTCGTGACGAGCAAGAGTAATGAGATGATGGACCGTGGCATCGCTCACACCGGTCTCGACAGATTCATGAAGACGACGATCGGTGCAGACTCGTGCACGATTCACAAGCCCGAAGCCTTTCCGGTACTCCTCGCTTTGAAAAATCTCGGGTACTCTCCCGACGAAGCCGTTTTTGTCGGCGATTCGCCGCATGATGTTCAGGCGGGCAACGCCGCCGGGGTTCTGTCGATAGCGGCACTTTGGGGACCCTTCACTAAGGCACAGCTAGCCGCAAGTAATCCCAGCGAGTATCTCGAGCGAATCACTGACCTTCCGGCCCTGCTCGACCGCCTCCAGAATTGATCTTTTCGGCCGCACCAAACACCGGTACAGGGTGTATAATCTTGTCTGATTCTCAAACCGGAGTTTGATGATGGGAGTTTCATTCCCAGCTGGAACCATTGTTCGGACTGGTGCTGAGCGCGCGACGCTCGTGCGCCGGACCTACTCGCTCGTCTTCGTGAGCATTCTTTTCACGGTCGCCGGCGCGATGTTCGCGCTTTCGCAGCCGTCGATCCTGGGCGCGGTTGCCGCACATCCGTGGCTATCGATGCTCGCTGCCTTCGCACCGCTCTTCCTCGTGATGCGCGCACGCGACGTATTCCCCGCGAATATTGCGCTCGTGCTCCTGTTCACGTTTGCGATGGGCGTGATTATCTCGCCCGCACTCTTTATCTACGGCCAGCAGCAGCCGGGCCTGATCACCCAGTCTGCCGTGACGACCATCGGCGCGTTTGGGGTTCTTACCGCGTACGCCTTCATCTCCCGGCGCGACTTCTCGGCCTGGGGAAGTTTTTTTATTGTCGGCGTGTGGGTCGTAATCGGCTCGTCAATCCTTAATTTCTTCTTCTTCAAGAACTCGGCATTTGACGTCGCCATATCGGCGGTGACGGTTCTCGTGTTCAGCGGGCTGCTGGTGTTCGATACGTGGCGGATCAGAAACGTCTACGGCCCCGACGAGTACGTTGGAGCCGCAGTCAATATCTATCTCGATCTGCTGAACATGTTCATGGCCATCCTCCGCATCTTCGGCGGACGAAGGAACTAAGCAGGAGAGATGTCCTCGGGCTCGGAGTCGGCACCATCGGCCTCGGGCCTCGCGTCGATCGCCTTCGCCAGGTCGACATCGTTCTGAGTGATCCCTCCAGCATCGTGTGTGCTGAGCGTCAGAGTCACCTTCGAATACCTGATATCGATATCAGGATGATGATTCGCCGACTCGGCAGCATCGGCCACGCGATTAACGAATGCCATCGATTCCGCGAAGTTGCGGAAGGCATAAAGTCGCGTGAGAACGTCCCCGCGCCGCGCCCAGCCGGGAAGACTTCCCAGTTCGCGCTGGATCGCAATATCAGATAGGAGCTCAGCCATTTTCGTCCCCGCCTTGTGAGATCCTGGTCGACAAATAAAAGCGTTCGCGGCAGAACATAGCTCCCAATCTCGACTCCCGGGTGGTTTCGGTATATATTCGGGTATGGCAGGACGAGTTAACGCTGCTGCAAAAAAGCGACCCGGACGCGAAGCCGGACTTTTCGGCGAGGAATACGAGCGCAATTCCCGATTGCTCCCGCTCGTCGGCGAGCAGAAGGACATTCGCTACTACTCGAACTTCGCGAAAAACGTTCTCAACGGTCCCGAGACTACGGGAATGGGCTTCTGGTCGATCAATCCCTACATCGGCTGCGCTTTCGGATGCGCCTACTGCTACGCGAGGTACGCCCACCGCTATGTCATGGAGCGCGCGTCCGACGGCGACAAGATGGAGAGCGCTCTAAACGAACGATACGAAGACATGCCACCTTGGCTCGCTTTCGAGCGGAACATCTTCGTCAAGCAGAACGC
Source organism: Gemmatimonadaceae bacterium (assembly GCA_035525975.1). GTDB lineage: Bacteria > Gemmatimonadota > Gemmatimonadetes > Gemmatimonadales > Gemmatimonadaceae > UBA4720. Next base: position 13,928 of record DATLDF010000090.1, on the reverse strand, counting down.
GCCCGAAGTTCTCGCCCGAACGCTTCGTCAAGGAAGCGACAAGCATCTTTCGCTCATCAAGGGTGAGGCGATCGTCATCGGAACGGCGACCGACCCGTATCAGCCGGCCGAGCGAAAGTTTCGAGTGACGAGAGGATGTCTCGAAGTTCTGGCCGATCATCCCGGCCTCAAGGTCGTGATCATCTCGAAGAGTCCGCTCATAACGCGCGACATCGACGTGCTATCGCGCATCAATCGCCATTCCGATCTGAGCGTCCACATTTCGTTGATCACACTCAAACGCGATCTTGCGCGAAAGCTGGAGCCAAGGTCGCCGACTCCTGAAGCTAGAGTGCGCGCGCTTGCGAGATTGCGCGAAGCAGGAATCGATGCCGGCATCAATTGCATGCCTGTTCTTCCCGGAATCACCGACAACCCCGGCGATCTCGAGGCGCTCGTGAAGCGCGTATCAGAAGCGGGGGCGACATACGTCGGAGCGTGCGCGCTCAGGCTCCAGGCGACAGCGAGAAAGCGATACCTGCCGTTCATCGCGCAGGAGTTTCCTCACCTGGAAGAGCGCTACAGAAACACGTACGCGAACGATTCGAATGCCGGAAAGAAATACCGCGATGGATTATCGCGCTTCTTTCATCAGCTTTGCAGGAAATACCGCGTCGCCAGCTGGGCACGGGTCAAGGACGACGAAGGGGACGGAGCGCCCAGCCATGAGCACTCCATCCCCTCTGAACAGCTTTTGCTGCCGTTCCCGGCTTAGCGCCGGGAAGACGTCAGTCGTCGCTGGTTACATCTTCGCGGGAACGTCCGCGGCAGTGTAGCCGATCTTCATTGCGACGAGAACCGCTGGAGCGTTGTTGGCAACGCCGAGCTTCTTGGAGCAAGTGGAGATTGCACGACGTGTCGGTGCATCGAGTCTACCCGTGATGCGGATATCGCCGCAGCCCTTGTCGCGCATTTCCTGCTGAAGAGCAAGGAACTGTGCGCCGCTGAGACCAGCGGTTCCCTTCGATGTGGGACAACCCCATGGGCACGACGGTCCATCAGACGGCGGAATTGGACGCGCACCGTTTACGGACTCCGCAGGCAACGACGACACGGCCGTTGAATCCTGAGCATGTCCAACAGCGGGCAGCGCTACAATAGCGGCCGCAACAACCAGCATTTTCAGCTTCATCATCTCCCCCTCGAGTGAGCAGAATGTCAGTCTAGACGCCGATAAAATGCAAGGCGCAGGCCGACAAAGCAAAAACGGTGAGCGAAAATCGGGCCGCTATCTCACGAGCATGAAGCCCAGGAGCGCCCCGATCGCAAGAATTACGACTCCGCCGATCACCATGACCGGGGTGCTGAGTTTCATGCCGCCAGACGGCGGCGGGTCGGGGACGGCGGGAATGTCCGTAAGAGAGTTAAGAATCCGGCTCTGGACGTGAATCGGCGTATTACGGCGCTTGAGCTGCGCCGCCTCATTGTTGATCTTGCTCCAGAATTCAGCCGTTTCCTGCTCGTCGGCTGTTGCCAGATGGTCGCGCGTTTCCTCGCCGTCCAGCCACGCCTGAACGAGGGGCGTCGCGATCGGGGTCTTGCGATGTATGGGCTTCTCCGGGGCTGGAACTTCCGGGGTTTCGTCGGTCATGCGTACTTCTCCTCGAGTAGTGCCTGCAGGGACTCGCGCGCACGGTGAACGCGCATTTTGAGTGCGCCAACGGTGGTCTCGAGCAGCACCGCCATTTCCTCGTACGACCGTCCCTCGACGTGCTTCATCACGAACGCTTCGCGAAGAGATTCGGGCAATCGGGCCAGCGCGTACTCGAGATCGGTACGGAGCTCGTTGCGATCCATCTCCTCTTCGGGCGTCGCAAACGAAGACGGTTGATCGTCCTCTTCGTAACTGACGTGCGTGCGGCGAATGTTCTTCAGCCAGTCCTTGCACGAGTTGGCGACGATTCTAAAAACCCACGCGTCGAATCGTCCGCGCACTTCACCAAGGTGCTGATACGCCTTGATGAACGAGGCCTGCAAAATATCCTCGGCCACATCGGGACTGCCCGTCATGCCGAGTGCGTGGCGATAGAGCGGATCGCTGTAGCGCTGGATCAAAACTCCAAACGCGTCCTTCGATCCGGCGAGAACCTGCGCGATGATTTCCTGGTCGGCGTCGGCCTGGTCGACCAGTTCAACCTGGGAAGCAGATGTAGTCACAACGCTAGTCTAATTCAGTTCTTGTTTTCTGGATAGAACTCAATGGTGCAAGACCCGGAACAGAGTGCGTAGGGCTTGAGCTTAGTGAGCCCAGGGCTTTGGGCCGGACGGAGCGCGGTAAGCCCGAAGCCCGAGGCTCACTAAGCCCGAGCGCCATGCTCTCTGTTGGGTGTTCGAAAAACATTCCAACCATTCAGTCTCACCTCTTTGCCGTGCTCATCCAGCAGAGGCGGTGCCATTCGCACGCTTCCCGGCACACTCGGCGCAATTCCAGTGAGTGCGGAAGCGTCAACTTCAGCGAGAGATTCGAGCACGGTTTTCACGACTCCGCAGGGGACGCCGGCTTTGCCGAGCAGCTCGATCCATTCCGAAGCGTTTTTTTCGCGCAATCGATCGGCGACGGCTGCAACAATTCGGTCTCGATGCTCGAGTCTACCGGCATTGCTTGCGACTGATACGTCCTGGGCAAGGTCGGTGAGGTTGAGGGCGGCTGCGCATGACTTCCACTGCGAGTCGTTTCCGACAGCGACGATCATCGGACGATCGGCGGCGTGAAAGAGCTGATAGGGGACGAGGTTCGGATGTTGATTGCCCCAGCGCTTTGCGTCTCGTCCCGTGACGAGAGCGTTCTGCGCGACGTTGATCAGCGCGGCGCGTGCGCTGTGCGCGAGTGAGATGTGTATCCGCCTGTCCTTCGCGGGAACTGGATTGCGCGACGTAAAGCGTCGAACGAGCGCGGCGAGGATAGCGATTGTCGCGTCTTTGCCGGCGATGATGTCGGCGAGCGCGATTCCCACCTTCGTCGGGTCCCCGGCCGGATCGCCGGTGATCGACATCCAGCCGCTTTCGGCTTGAACGACGAGGTCATAGCCGACCCGAGCGCTCACCTCTCCGAAGCCGGTGATTGTGCACCATATAAGGTTGTGGTGTTCAGCGAGGAGAGCTGCGGGGTCAACTTTTCTCCGTTCGAGCGTCCCGGGCTTGAAATTGTCGACGACGACGTCTGCGCCGGCGACGAGCTCGAGGATCAGGGCCTTGTCCGGATCGGAATTCAGGTCCAGAGCGGCGCTTTTTTTGTTCCTGTTGACCGCCAGGTAATAGGCGCTTTGACCGCGGTCATCGAACGGCGGCCCCCACGATCTGGTGTCGTCACCGCTGTCAGGTCGCTCGATTTTGAGGACATCTGCGCCAAGGTCGCCGAGCATCATGGTGGACAGCGGTCCAGCGAGGACTCGTGACAAATCGAGGATTTTGATGGAATTGAGCATATAATGGCGTGATTATGGCGTTATTATGGCGTTTCCACTTGTTAGCTGTACTCGGTCAGCCCAAGCCGGATATGCCTGCCGTACTACCTTATCCTGACTTGTGTTAAACACGAAAAATCATATACTTACCGCCGCTTCCGACCTCTCCGCCGCTGACCCATCGCGCGGGGCTGGCACCCCATTCCCTCCCAACGCAGCACCGGCAGCATACAATATCAGGAGCATGTGATGGCTGAGAACGATAAAACGTCTGAACCAGCGGTCGTTCCACCCGGGACTGAGGTTAGTCCGCCAGTTCCGCCAAAGCGCAGCCCTGGCCACCGGGGTGCTGACGTCAAGGACACTGTCGCCGAGATGGCGGCAAAGGCCCATGAGATCAGCCTGGAAGCGGGCAGCAAGATGTCCGCCGCCATGAAAGACGTCGTGAATGCCGCTGCGGGATTAAGCGGCTTCGTCATGGAAAGCGCTCGCGACCTCGTGCAGTTCATGGTTCGTCGCGGTCAAATGACGCAGGAAGAAGCTGACAAGCTCATCCGTCAGGTTGAGGAGCACCAGCCCAAGCGTCCTAAGGCACCGCCGGCTCCTCCCGCCAAGCCGGAGCCTGTGCGTCCCTCGCCGGTCTCACATGCGGCGCCGTCGCACGCCGCACCTTCACACGCGGCGCCTTCGCATGCGCCGAAAGCCGCAGCTCATCACGCTCCGCCGGCAAAGAAAGCTCCGGCCAAGGCGGCGAAGCCGGCAAAGGCGGCGAAGCCGGCAAAGGCAGCGAAGCCTGCCAAGCCTGTGAAAGCGGCAAAGCCTGCCAAGAAAGCGGCCAAGCCTGCTCCCAGGAAAGCCGCAGCAAAGAAGCCCGCATCGAAAAAGCCGGCCGCGAAAAAGCCAGCCAACCGCAAGTAGCCGCGGAGGGCCCGCCGCATGAGCGCGGGAAGAACCGAAGTTCCAAAAGGCGACGCTGTCGCGCTGACTCAAGCGCTGACGCGAATCGATTCAAGAAATCCGACCCTCGCACCGGGTGCTCCGGGCGAGGGTCCGATCGCTTCGGCGCTCAGCCACATCCTCTCTGCGTGGGGATTCGACGTCACGGTTGCCAACACTGCCTCCGGCAGACCGAACGTGGTCGCTCGAATCGGCCCAGCAAACACGCCGGCGATGATGTTCGCGGGGCATCTCGACACCGTAGGAGTCGAAGGAATGACTCATCCGCCGTTCGACGCAGCCATCGAAGGCGATCGGCTTTATGGACGCGGATCCGCCGACATGAAATCAGGTGTAGCGGCAATGTGCTGCGCGGCACTCGCTGCTTTTGAAGAATGCGGATCAGATGCAAAGCGCCAGATTGTCGTCGCCGCAGTGACGGACGAAGAGTACGAAAGCATTGGAATGCTCGCGCTCATCGCCACCGGTGTCACTGCCGAATGCGCGATCCTCACCGAGCCAACGCGTCTTGCTATCAATCCAGCGCACCGCGGATTCGTGTGGATGGAAATTGAATTCACGGGCCGGGCTGCGCATGGGAGCCGTCACGACATCGGTATCGATGCGATCAGGCACGCGGGTCTCGTACTGGCAGAGCTCGACGAGCTAGACGCAGGCAAGCTGAGAACAAGAAGCCACTCGCTGCTGGGGCGCGGCTCGCTGCATGCATCAACGATCAGCGGCGGAACAGGATTGTCCACATATCCCGATCGCTGCGTGCTGAAAGTCGAGCGGCGCACGATTCCGGGAGAGACGGCCGACGATGCACTGCGCGAAGTCGACGACGCCCTCGAGGCAGTGCGCGCACGACGTCCCGGGTTATCTGCGACAGTTAGATTGATCGGTGCACAGCTGCCGAGCGATGTGGGTGTCGATGCGCCTGTCGTGAAGATGCTCGAGCGAGGATTGAAAGCAGCGGGAATGCCGGTTGCCGTCGAAGGAATGAGCGCGTGGACTGATGCCGCATTGCTCAACGAAGCGGGAATTACGGCGATTTGCTTTGGCCCGGGTGATATTGGTCTTGCTCACGCTGCTGAGGAGTACGTACCAGTGAGCGAGATACGCCAGGCCACCGCAGTGCTGACGCATGTCGGGCGCGAATGGATGATGGAGACAGCTTGAAGCAACTGACCACAAGACAGTACGACGCACTCGAAGCAGCGGTCACCCACTCCCGGCGAGTGTCGGTCTATCGTCGTGGAACCGAGTACATCGGGATTCCGCAGCGGATCTGGCAGGACGGCCGTCGTGAAGCAGTGGAGATTCTTCACCCGACTACCGGATCGATGATCAACGTGTTTCTCGACGAGATCGAGCACCTGGATGTCCTGACGCGATGACGCTGGACCTGTTCGGCGAAGAGGTGCCCGAGAAAAAACCACGCGCGGCTCGAGCTGTTCCAGCACCGAAGAACGATGCTCCCCGCCTGACTGTGGTCGATGATCCAAACGCTACGCTTGTCGCGATCTATGCTGATGAGTCATGCCTGGGCAATGGACGCGAGGGAAGCAATCCAGGCGGAGCCGGGGGAGTTCTCGAAATGCTCGATCCCGAATTGGGGACGCTGACGCGCCGGGACTACTGGATATCCGAGCCCGGGACAACGAACAACCGGATGGCCCTGCGCTCGGTTATCGAGGCATTCGCCGAGCTCGAGAGGATGAACCGTCCGTTTCGCGTCGTCTTCACGAGCGACTCCAAGTACATTGTCGAAGGGATGCGGTCGTGGGTTGCCGGCTGGATTGCAAGAGGCTGGCGCCGAAAGGCCGGACCGATCGAAAACCTCGCTCTGTGGCAGCAGGCTGTGAAAGCGACCTCGCCGTTTCAGGTGCAATGGAACTGGGTTCGCGGTCACAACGGACAGCCGCAGAACGAGTACGCAAACCATCTCGCAACGCGCGCTGCTGCAGATCAATCGAATTCAGGAGGACTGATTGCCTCTGATTTTGATGGTTGGCTGTCGCAGCTGAAGACCGGAAGAAATGGGTTCAGGGACATCGCGCCGTTTCCCGAGCCCGGGACATTCAAGCCAAGCCCAAGAGTATGGACGATCTAGACCGCGTGTTTCATCGGCTGGTGAGCAACATCCGCCACCGGCACTCCGAGTATCTGACGCTCCCGTTCACCGTGCAGGAGCTATACGAGACACTGATCCCGTACCGGCACCATCGCCGGGAGCTGGGGATCGAGACGAATCAGGATTATGAGATCGCGGTGACGCGACTCCTGTCGGGTGAGCGCGATTATTTGCTCGCCGATCAGTCGATGCGCGACAAGTTGAAGGCAGAGCTCGAGTCGGCGCACATGGATCCCGGCGCGTTCAGGGAATTCTCCGAATCGAAAGTGTCGCTCGCCCCGGAAGCGCTTCGCCGCATTCGCGCGCTGACGGCATCGGCCGATCCGACTCTTGCCGCCGCCGCTGCACCAGCAGAAATGCCCGCCGCGCCGAGTACTCCTGTTGCGGCACCACCGAGCGCGGCCGCGGCCGCTGCTCCATCGCCTCCGCCAGTCAATGCAACGTTTCCAATCGCCGCGCCTACCCAGCCGGCGACTGCGCCGGTAGTTCCGGCCGAGACCGCCGCGACGGCCGCGCCCGCTGCGTTGTCGTCACTTATGAACGTCGCGGTTCCGGAAGGGTGTCCGTTCTGCGGAGGAACTCTGCCCGAAGGACGCAACGTGGTTTACTGTCCGCACTGCGGGAACAATCTCTCAGTTTCGAGATGCCCTGCTTGCGGGAGTGAGCTGGAGAAAGGGTGGAAGTTCTGCGCTACGTGCGGGCGAGGAGTTGGGTAAGACAAAAGCGAACGGAAGATCTCAGAGCGGAGAAGCGTCGACGCGAGATACCAGTAAGGATGAGATCTGAGGTCTGAGATCTTAGCACTCAGATCTCAGACCTCAACCTTACGGGCAACTGGAAGCTGCGCCTCTCATCTCTGACATCTTCCGTGGCAGTTTTCCCGGAGATTCTGGAGCAAGCATGACAGCCCGACATGAACGCATCGTCTTCCTCTCCGCGGTCCGAACCCCTTTCGGCACGTTCGGCGGAACGCTGAAGGACATGACGTGCACGGAGCTCACCACTCACGCAGCGAAAGCGGCGATCGCGCGCTCGGGAATCGCCGCCGATGATATCGACAGCGCCATCTTCGGCAACGTCCTCTACACAACCGCCGACTCCGCCTACTTCTCGAGGCACGTCGCCCTCCGCTCGGGAATGCGCGAGGAAAGCTCGGCTCTCACGCTCAACCGCCTCTGCGGATCAGGATTCCAGGCCGTTGTCAGCGGCGCGCAGGAAATCCTTCTCGGCGATTCGAAGGTGTGTCTCGTTGGCGGCGGCGACTCGATGTCGCAGGCACCGCATGTCGCACGCGTGAGATGGGGAATCCCACTCGGCAAATCGCCGCCGCTCGAAGACACCCTCTGGGAAGCCCTGACAGACAAATACGCCGGGCTCCCGATGGCCGAGACAGCGGAGAATCTCGCTGCTCAGTACAACATCGGCAGGGCGGAGATCGACGAGTTCGCGCTACGCTCTCAGCAGCTCGCGCGCGATGCCTGGGCCGCGGGCGCATTCAAGGATGAGGTGATCGGCATTCCCGTCCGAAATCCAAAGACCCGCAAGGACGAAACCTTCATGAACGATGAGCACATGCGGCCCGAGTCCACCATCGAAGGCCTGACGAAGCTGAAGCCGGTCTTCCGGGAGAACGGGGTCGTCACCGCTGGAAATGCCTCGGGAATTGGCGACGGAGCGGGCGCGATGGTCATCGCCAGCGAATCATATGCGAAAGAGCGAGGTCTGAAGCCGCTCGGCGTTTTGGTTTCATGGGGAATCGCGGGAGTAGATCCGAAGATCATGGGGATCGGGCCTGTGCCCGCATCGAAAAAAGCGCTTGCCGCCGCCGGGTTGACTCTCGCCGATATGGATATCATCGAGATCAACGAGGCCTTCTCGGCCCAGACGTGCGCAGTTCAGAAGGAACTGTCCATCCCCACTCAGAAGCTCAACCGTCAGGGCGGCGCGATCGCCATCAGCCACCCCCTTGCGGCCTCCGGAGCCCGCATCACGGCCCATCTACTGCATACACTCCGGGCAGAAGGAAAGCGTTTTGGGCTCGGCAGTGCGTGTATTGGCGGTGGACAGGGCATAGCCCTGATCGTGGAAGCGACAACCTAGCCCGGCGGGGTCAGCCGGGCTGAACTCGCGCTAAGCGCGACAACCCGGAGTAAGGAAATGCGTTCTTCAGTCCTGCGACTTGCATCGATGGCCGGAATCGCCGCGTCGCTTGCGTGTGCGTCTGCTGGTGCACCGCCCGCCACGGGCGGCCCCGCGGGGAACCGAGGCGACTCGGCGTCAGCACCTGTCGCGTGGCCAGTACGAACACAGTTTCACGTCGACCTCTGGCTTCATTCATTCGCGATGATCCAGGACGACACGACGACGGTTCCGTTCTTCCGCCGAGGCTACAAGGCGGAGCTGAATGACTTGAAGCGCCGGGCGAATGTGCGGACACAGCTCGACACGAATCTCGACAAGCTTCGGGCGCGCCTCGCCGTCAATCCTCAGCTGGTGAACGCGCAATTCGTTCCGCTGTACTTCAGCTCGTTCGACGAGCTTGCCCAGGCGGCCGACCTGCTCTACCGCGCCGACGGAAATCCCCAGGCAGCGGGAAACCAGCAGGCAGCAGAGGCGGTTCAGATTTTGGCCGGGTACTTCCCTTCGCAACCCGACCGTGATTGGCTGCGACTCTTCGTCCAGTCGGTCAGGGATGAGGACACGCGATTCTACCGGAATTACTGGAACCAGATCCAGGGCGAGCGCGCGGACGTCATCGCGCAGGTGAACAACATCTGGCAGCGCACGTATCGTCCGCGTCTTCAGACTTTCCTGAACAACACTTCGCAGCGCTCGGGAGAGATCATTCTTTCACTGCCGCTCGATGGAGAAGGCCGTACGCTGTCGACGGGCAAGCTCGAGAACTCGACTGTCGTTTCATTCCCCGCGACGAATGCCACCGCGGTCGAGGCGATTTACGTAGTAGTCCACGAGATTTCGGGGAACATCGTCGGCATCGCGGTAAGGGACAACGTAACGCCGACCGACCAGCGCAACGGCCTCAGCGATCGCTACATCGCGGCTGGGTCGGTGAGAGCAGGCGCCATACTGCTTCAGAAGGTCTCGCCGGATCTTGTGGACGGCTACGCTCGCTACTACCTGCGCTCGGCCAATAAGCCGATAGGGTCGAACCCGACAGCATCGTTGGCGCTGGCGTTTCCGCTGCCCGATCAGATCCGGGATGCGATCGCGCGGCAGATCGATGTAGTCCTCGGCGGCATTTGATTGCGTCCGCGATGGCGGCCACCTGCGCTATTTTTCGCGGATGCCTGATGGTCCCAATCTCCCCGCCAAGACACCTCCGCTCGACCGCGCTGCCATTGAGCGCGTCCTTGCCCGCGCGTCAGAGCTTCAGGCAACGTCGGCGAACACCGATCAGAGCGGCCTTCTAACTGAAGCCGAGCTGCTGGAGATCGGCAAGGAAGCCGGAATCAGCCCCAACACGCTCACTCAGGCACTCGCTGAAGAACGGTCCCGAATCGCAGTCGTCGAGGAAGAGGGGTTCGTCGCGAGCATCACCGGCCCGGCGGTCGCGACGGCATCACGTGCCGTTCGCGGAACACCTGCAGAAGTGTTAGCGGCAATCGACAATCACATGCAGAAGGAAGAATGCCTGCGGGTGCAGAGACGATTCCCGGATAGGGTGACATGGGAGCCGGGTGCCGGCGTCATCAACCAGCTTCAGCGCGGCTTGAACTTTGGCGGGCGCGGGTATCATCTCACCCGCGCGAGCCAGGTGGCCGCGACCATAATTCCCGTCGACGCGGAGCGAGTGCTCGTGCGTCTCGATGCGGACCTTTCGCCCGCTCGCACCGCCCGCGTGAGAGCTGGTACCGGAGCCCTGGTCGCCGGGATACTTGGAAGTGGGATGGTCGCCGTCATCGGTACGCTGTTCGCGGTACCAGAAGCGTTCATGCTCGTCGGCGGTGCCGCCGCAGTTCCAACGCTCCTGGGCGCAACTGCAGGATATCAGGTGGGTAAGGGACACAGGCAACACGTGATGCGCGCCCAGCTCGCGCTCGAGCAGGCGCTCGACCGCCTCGAATTCGGATCCTCCAGGAGACTCAAGTGATGCAGATTGAAAAGGTCGGCGTGCTCGGTGGCGGACTGATGGGAAGTGGCATCGCTCAGGTCTCAGCCGCGGCTGGCTTTCCAACCATCGTCCGCGAGATCTCCGACCAGCTCGGCGAAAAATCGAAGGCTGGAATCACGAAGATGCTCAACAAGGGCATCGAGCGCGGAAAAGTCACCGAAGCACAGCGCGACACGACACTTGGCAACTTGTCCTTCACGACCGACGTCGGCGCGATGAAGGATTGCGACATCGTGATCGAGGCAGTTGTCGAAGACCTGGAGCTGAAGAACACGCTGTGGAAAGAGCTGAATGCGGCGTGTCCGCCGGAGACAATCTTCGCATCGAACACTTCAAGCCTGACTATCGCTGCGATGGCCGCTGCCTGCGGACGACCGGAGAGAATGCTGGGCTTGCACTTCTTCAATCCCGTGCCTCTCATGAAGCTCGTCGAAGTCGTGAAGACAATCACGACGAGTGACGAAACCGCGGACACGGCATACGAGTTCGTGAAGCGGCTGGGGAAAGAGCCGATTCGTGCGAAGGACAATTCAGGCTTTGTCGTGAATCTCCTTCTGATTCCCTACATGATCGACGCCATCAACGCTCTGGAGAGCAACGTTGCAAGCGTGGAAGACATCGACAAGGGAATGCAGCTCGGCGCAGGCTATCCGATGGGCCCGTTCACGCTTCTCGACTTCGTCGGTCTCGACACCACGTACAAAATCGCCGAGATAATGTTCGATGAGTATCGCGAGAAGCGGTACGCGCCGCCGCCGCTGCTCAAGCGGATGGTGATGGCGGGGATGTACGGCAGGAAATCAGGAAAGGGCTTCTACGATTATTCACAGGAACCGCCGAAGGTGAGCCTTCTCGGGCTGTGACGGATCGCGAGGCACAGCAGTGTCATCTTCCGCCGCACGGATTTCGCGGGACGTATCGGGCTGATCCACTCGCACGGGCCGTTTATTCCGAAGCTGCTGGCATCGCGCGAATTGTACCTGCGGCAATTGCAGTTCCTGAGGATGCCGACGACGTCGTAACTCTAGTGAGATGGGCTAACGCGAGCTCCCTGTCGATAGTTCCGCGCGGATCCGGGACGAGCATGGGCGGCGGAGCGGTCGGATCAGGCGTTATTGTGGACCTGAGCCGCATGAGCGCGATTCGCGAAGTGGACACGGAGTCAAAGACAATCTGGGTTGGCCCGGGTGCGCTTCGAGGTGCAGTGAACAGGGCAGCTGAAGCGAAGGGACTGCGCTTTCCTGTAGATCCGTCGAGTGGGAACTACTGCACGGTCGGCGGAATGGCATCCACGAATGCCGCCGGCCCTCACACGCTTGGCTTTGGCGCAACACGTCGCTGGGTCGTCGGGCTTGATTGTGTGTTCGATGATGGATCCCGTGCGACACTCGAGCGCGGCGATCCGCTGCCCGAGGGCATTCCAGCTATCGAACGTTTCATCGAGCACGCGAGCGAAATCATCCTCTCGGAGGGGATGAGACAGCACGCATCTCATGCTGGCCTGTCGAAGGATTCGTCCGGCTATGGCGTTCACGCCTTTGCCGAAAGTGGTGAGCTCGTCGATCTGCTCGTCGGGAGCGAGGGTACGCTGGCGCTGATCGTCGGGGTGAAACTCGCTCTGATCGAGTGCGCCAGGGCCACCTCCGGTGTACTCGGCGCATTCTCGTCACTCGAGCACGCCGTAAATGCGGCGATCGTTGCCCGCGAGTCGGGCGCCGTCGCGTGCGAGCTGCTAGACCGGACCTTCCTCGACGTTGCAAAGATGGGCGGCGCGCATTCGCCTGTTGCTGCGCTCGATTCGATTCCGCGCGGAACTGAAGCTGTTTTATTAGCCGAGGTCGAGGGGGCCAATCTCCAGGCGGCAAATCTTGCCGGGGCCGAGCTCGCTCAATCGTTTGAGGAAGCTGGGGCAACAGCCGTCAAGCTTGCTGGTGGAGCGTCCGGGCAGCACGAGATCTGGGAGCTGCGTCACGCCGCCAGTCCGATTCTCAGCAAGCTCCATCCAGCACTGAAGTCGATGCAGTTCATCGAGGACGGTTCTGTTCCGCCGGCCCACCTCGCCGAGTACGTGAGGGGAGTCCGCAACGCGCTGGATAAGCGCGGAGTTCGCGGTGTAATCTTCGGACACGCTGGTGATTCACACATGCACGTGAATCCGCTCATCGACGTGAGCAAGCCTGACTGGAGAGAAAAAGTTCAGGGTCTGCTCGATGACGTGGTTGGTTTGACAGCGGCGCTGGGCGGCACTCTCGCTGGCGAGCATGGGGACGGTCGCCTCCGCACTCCACTGCTGGACCGGGTCTGGAGCGCCGAAGCCCTGAACCTGTTCGCGCTGGTGAAAAAAACTTTCGATCCCGCGGGAATCCTGAACCCCGGGGTGAAAGTTCCCGTTGGGAATCAGCGCGCTCTCGGGGACATCAAGTACGATCCTGCCCTCGCCCCACTGCCTCCCGAAGCTCGTCGCGCTCTCGATCACGTGTCGGACGATCGCGCGTACTCGGAGCTCAGACTTTCGCTGGTACCAGGCGCAAGTCAGAAGTAGCTTAGTCGCTCGTCATCCTTCCCGCCTTCTGCCATTTTCCGACGTGATATTTCTCGAGCCGCGCATCACCGTACTCTCCCGCCCGTCGTTCGCCGAGCCAGAGCATTTACCCGTGACGTGGCTGGGTGACAGCACGGATGGTGAGCGTCTGGCGGAGTTTGCCGGCCGGCTCTGTTACATGAGCCAGAAGAATCCGGCGAAGCGGGACACGCGGGAATATCTCGAGAACATCAAGAAGCAGGGACACGGCAGTGTTCTCGAGCATGCGAACTACTCGCTTCTCCTCGAAGGAGTGAGCCGGTCGCTGACTCATGAGCTCGTCCGTCACCGGGCGGGGTTCGCCTACTCTCAGCTCTCACAGAGGTACGTGGATGAGTCAACGGCAAACTTCGTGATGCCGCCCGCGATCATGGGAGATGAGGCGCTGGAGAAGGCGTGGAGAGAGCAGGTTGAAGCGGCGCAGGCAGCGTACGTTGGACTGGTCGAGTCGCTGATGACCCGATATGCCTGGGTGCCCGACAAGGTTCATCGCCGGAAGATGGCTCGCGAGGCGGCGAGAGGAGTTCTTCCGAATTCCACCGAGACAAAAATCGTCGTGACGGCGAACGCTCGCGCCTGGAGAACGATGCTCGAGCTTCGTTCCAGCGAGGGGGCAGAGTTCGAGATTCGGAGATGCGCCGTCGCGATGCTTCGGATTCTTTCGGTTGAGGCGCCGGCGTTTTTCTCAGACTTCGAGAT
>DATLDF010000086.1:0-53190 GCA_035525975.1 Gemmatimonadaceae bacterium | reverse complement strand
GTCGATGACCAGAGGTCCGAGCGTGTAGAACGGCGCTTCGTGGCAGACGCGCTTCGCCCGCTTGACGTTCATCTCGATCTGGTCCATCGGCACGTGGCCGGGGCCTTCGATCATGACCTGTACGTCGCGCTCCCATGCACGGAGCGTCAACTCGCCCATCGTGTCGAGCTCGGCGAATTGCGCGCGGTCCGACGCGTCGGCGAGTGATCCCGGGCGAAGCGAGTCGCCGATAGAGATCGTGACGTCGTAGTAGCGAAGGATCTCGAGGATTTCGTCGAAGTGCGTGTAGAGCGGATTCTGTTTGCGGTGCGCCATCATCCACACGGCGTGGAGTGATCCGCCGCGCGAGACGATTCCCGTTGTGCGTCCATGAACGAGCGGCAGATGCTCGAGCAGGATTGCAGCGTGGATCGTCATGTAATCCACGCCCTGCTTTGCCTGGTGCTCGATCATGTCGAGCAGGTCCTGCGCGGTGAGCTCTTCGAGCTCTTTTTCCTGCTGGACAGCCTGGTAGATCGGTACGGTTCCGATTGGAACGCGTGATGTGTCGATGATTGCCTGGCGGATGGTGTCGATGTTGCCGCCGGTGGAGAGGTCCATGACGGTGTCGGCGCCGTATTTGACGGCCATTGCGAGCTTGTCGATTTCGCCGTTGATGTCAGACGAGACCGCGGAGTTGCCGATGTTGGCGTTGATTTTAACCCGGGCGACTTTACCGATGCACATGGGTTCGAGTGCGCCGGCGAGGTGTCTTACGTTGGCGGGAATAACCAGTCTCCCGACTGCTACTTCTTCCCGGATTACTTCAGGTGTGAGCTCTTCGCGCTCGGCGACGAAGCGCATAGCGTCGGTGATTTCTCCGCGCCGCGCGAAGGTCATTTGGCTACGTGATTCCATTGTTGACTCCCTACGCCGGTACTAGCCGGGTCAGGTTCTTAGGGACTGTCTCAGCTCGCGTCTCCGGGTCCGGATTTCGGAGGAGGGCGGGCACCCCTGTCATTGTCTTGTAATGTATATCGGTGGCTGCGGAGTGGAAGAATACCGCCTCTAACTCATGCGATAGTCTGTAGACTCTATCGCCCCCAGCGACGAGCCTTTCCAGATGCCGTCTCGTTCCCTATCGCTCGCCGCCGCCTTTGGTCAAGTCGTCCGCGACGCGCGCCTCGCAGCCGGTTGGAGTCAAGAGAAGCTCGCTAGCAAGGCCGACCTACATCGGACCTACGTCGGCGACTTAGAGAATGCGCGGAAGAGTCCGACCTTGGATGTTGTTGAGAAATTGGGCTCGGCCCTCGGTCGGTCAACGGACGAACTGCTCACAGCCGCGGAGCACTTGAGGAGAGTGCACAGAGCTCCAACGGCGGTTCCTCGCCGCCGTGCAACGTGACACCACGTTCCAAGGGTGCGGCATCAGCATTAATCATCCAGTGCGAGCGCACCGATGCCACCCAGAGGGCCACGCGATCAATGTCGGGACTGCTTTGATTCCGGAGCCACCTTCACCCTCGAGGCCTAGTTACGGCGACCAGAGAAGGCGTTGGCACCCGGAGTTCGTCGAGTATATGTACAAGATTGTTGAGCATCCAAACTATGCCAACATGCCTGCCACGACTGATCCTGAAGGGAAAATAGATTGGATCATTCCGTCGAATCGGAAGCGCGGATCGAAAAATTGGGATGGCCGCCAACGCCGTCGGAAGTGGTGGGAACACAAAGCAAGACAACAACGCATTCCGAGACGAGGAGCCTGGCTCTCAAAGACCGCAAAGGCAATTCATCCATGGAGACGGAAACCGTGCCAGACCTGCGGGCGCGTCATGGAACTAGACTTCGTCTACCCGCGCCGTGAAACGATCTCGCGGCTCAACGTTCAGCTTCCTGCCGAAGAACACCTGACGTGGGAAGGGCTGCTCACGGTATTTGAAGTGATAGACCATTTTGCAAACGTGTACGGCACAGGTGATTTCTTGCCACACCTGTCAAAGGTGTTGCCCGGCATTCCCGAGAGGTCCACTGTTGCTGCTGCAAAGGAACATGTCAAACAGACATATATAAATCGCGAGTCGAGACTGTTCAGTCCTGGGGCGATGGCAAACCCACCGGACCGACTCGATGGCTTCCACACGTACAACCTGTGCTGTCGACATACAGAGGACACCGGGCGAGCTACGACCAATCTTCGGACGTACCAAGATGACCGGCGTGCCTTCGAGCAGTGGTGTGAGGGCGATTGGCCAGCGGCTAATTTGCTCATGAGGATGACAGTTGAAGGCAGATGTGCTGCGGGAGCAGACTGTCTATCTGGTGGCGGCAATATTGTAGCTCTTACGGCTGATCACGTCGGGCCAATTTCGCTTGGGTTCAAGCACTCACCTGATTTCCGGCCGCTTTGCGGGCCGTGTAACAGCGCGAAAAACCGGCGAATGACGTATGCCGACGTTCAGCTGCTACTCGAACGTGAGCGCGCTGGAGAATCGGTAGCTTCCTGGCAGGCATCGTTTCTCTGGGATCTTTGCAAGTACCAGGTCTTCACCGACGACGATGCTCAGCGCCTGTCGACACTAATGCGCTTTAGTCAACATCACTATCTGCTTCATCTGAATGAGGCACTTGGCGCAGGCGTTCCCGACGTGTTGCTGCAGTTTGTCGACCCATCGCGCGCAAATGAGAAGGTACTTTTCCTTGGACTTGATCCCGCCACGTTAAAGTATCGAGCCATTGAGCGAACTCCTCGAAGTCCGTCGTACGCGCGCAGCAAGGGTGCTCGAATGTTGCGCATAGCATTTGACGCCTTGGTTGATTACGCAGGGAAGGAGAAGCGAAACGTGCAAATCGTGGCGACGGAACTCGTTCGCTATAGCCTCCGCGGCTATCAAGCAACGCTGGATCGTGCCCGTAACGACCCATCGTCCGCGCGGGAGGAACTGAGCGCAATTCTAGCCGATGAACTCACACCAGAGGATCGCGCGATCCGTCTCGACGCGTTGTTTCAAGGTGGTTACTTGCCCGACAAGAACTATAGCTACGTGCGTGCCTCTCTCGAACTGCTGATGTCGGAGTACGCGGCAGTGCTTGCGCGTCGGTTCACAAATGGGGAAACCGTTGGGTGGGATGATTCGGAGGACTAGGTGGCCTTGCTTGACATAGTTGAGAATCACTTAATCACCGTTACGCCGCCCCTCATTCTAGAGACGAATTCATCAGGAGTGATCCGGTTTCGCATCAGCAACTGATATGGTCCACTTGGTTCGTGTGCATACGAAAGATGAGAGCCGTCCTGCCCCTGGACGAGTGCCGGGAGGTCACATAAAGCCTCCTCAGCGGAAACCGGCGGTAGCAGCGGACTGAAAAGCTCGACCCCTTTTCGTCCAATCGTTAACGGCTGCGGGGGCGACGGTGGGACTTTGACGCCCCGGCGCCCGATGAGGAGCACTCGCGACCGTCGTTGCGGAACTCCAAACTCCTCGGCCGCAAGCACCATCGATCCTATCACATCCACCGTACTACCAAGCACCGCGCGGACTTCTCGAAAAGTCCGCCCGCCGTCGATATTCAACAGCCCCGTCACGTTTTCGAAAACGAACCCCTCGGGCTGCAGCGCGTCGAGAACTCTCTTGTAGTGCCACACGAGGTGATTGCGCTCGTCCGCCATGCTTCTAGGTTTGCCGGCAGTCGAAAAACCTTGGCAAGGTGGTCCACCCAAGACCCAGAATCGCAATTTGGGGTTTGCAGCGCGTGCGGCTTGCGCACCTTCGATGATCTTATCGAAGATGTTTTGATCGCGAATATCGCCAAGGATTGTCCGGTCATGCAGGTTGCGTTCGTGAGTACTTAGGGCTGATGCATCAATGTCACTGGCAAGTGTTGAGTGCCAGCCTGCCCACGTGAAACCAAGCGACATACCGCCGGCGCCGGAGAATAACTCGATAAAGCAACCGGGTTCACCCAAAGTGCGCGCGATCTGATACGCGAGAAGTGGTGGAACCGCATTCCCGATCTGAGTGTTGATCGCGGTCTGGGGACCCTGAAAAACGAAGGAATCGGGAAAGCTTTGAAGCCGTGCCGCTTCCCGCTGACTAATGACTCTGTCTTGCGAGTAGTGGATGTGGCACCCGTTTCCAGGGCGACTGAAATAGGTGTTAATAGTATAGGACGGTCGATCCGGTCGCAGGCGACCGTAGTAGGTTGAGCGGCTACCCTCCCCCGCCGCATAGGATTGTCGAATCGTTTCGAGTCGTTTTCCCGGAACGTCTAACGGCACATCCTTCCAGTTGCCGCCAGGAGGAACCGCGTGCACCACTTGCATGTCAAGCGCGCTTAGCCGCGCAGCGCGATGATTTGGAATCCCTACGCGTTCTTCGAGAGACGCTCGCGACCCTGATGTCACGTCCGTGCTTCGTAGCCCCGTTGTTGCTAGAGAGATGTCAGTCAACCACCAGCTCCGTGGAAGCCAGAGCCTCGTAAGCAACAAGCATATCCTCCGCCTCCGCACTGGCCACCTTCGGGAAGGCAGAGATCACCTGGGCAAATTCAGATGCCGTGATTCCGTAGGCATGTGCTGCCGTCGCTTCGAGGTGTGCGCCCGATCTAGAGAGTCCTAGTAACATGTCGTCCGCAACGGCGGCCAACATCGTCGTATTGTTTTGAGTAGATAGATCTGGGATATGAACTTTACGGAGCGCGTGCAGCGAAACGTGGCCGGTCGCGAGAAAACAGCGAAGTTGAAACTCAAAGACTAGTGATGACATTATAGCGAGCAGCGCTCGTACGCGCTTCCCATCGTCAATACGGAAGTGAGCAACACCAAGAGAATTTCCCGTGATCCAGCCTGGAGGAATAAGCGTTGCGATTATCCGTCGCTTCTGGCTTGGACGCGAAACGTCTCTCCACGCGATGCGCTCGAAGCTAACAGAGCGCGGAATGCGCCAGCCCGGCTTGTTCACGAATTGGGTTGGCTCGGCGACGATCGACAGCCGATCAATCATCCGACCCTTCACGAACCGTCCGGCGCCAACGTCAGACAACCACCGGTTAACTCCAGTTTCATCGAGCTCTCGGCCCGCCCAAAGGTCGCCAATCTCAAGGTCTGCCCAGGTTGGTAAGCAAGAAAGTCGTTGTAGTACATCCATCCTACCGAGCCCGAACGAAATAGGAATCACGTACCCTGTCCGCCGGAGGAATTCGACAGAATGAAAGACTTCCCCTTTTTTGTCAGGGCGCATTGCGGCATCGAAGATAGTGACATTGGGTGCAACTTTATTCGACGCTCTTTTTTGCAGAACTACGATTGCTGTCGATACATCGGCCCCGCTGAATTGACGCGCCTCTGCCGGGACGTACGCCGCATCTAGCATCGTGTTGCACGTCACCATCCACTTTCTTAAGCCCACTGACGAGTCGTCGGCAAGCAACGATGCAGGTGAGACGATCCCGGCAACACCATTCGGAACAACTAGCCGTAGCGCAGTTTCGACGCCGACTCGCGCAAGATTGGTTCCCCACCCCGCAAACTTTCGTTCAGGCTGGGAGAGTGGATAACTTAGACCCAATAGGACGTCATATTCGCGAATTGCGGCAACGTATCTATCTCGGTCGGCAACAGTTAGTCCTTCGAATTCCCGACGATCGGGTTTCAGGTTTTCCCATGGCGGATTAGTGACAACCACATCGAATGTGGCCTCGTGCACGAGAGCCTTCATGATCGCGTCGCATATCTCGGTTCGAACAGAGATATGAATACCATGCTCCTCAGAAATCGCCCGTAACTTTTCGCCTGCACTCAACAGCCCGGGTTCGTGCAGATCCCAGATCGTGACGTCCCACTCGATATCGGTACGACCGTTTGCTAGGGCTTCCTCAATTAACCAAACAACGAGGCGACCGTCCCCCCCAAAGGGATCACAGATTCTCACGCAGGCGTTTGCGGCGATGCTCGGGGAAAGCGCATCCCATACCGTGACGACCAAGTGATCGCCAATTTGTCTAGAGGTATAGAATCGGCCGGTTGCCCGGATCGTCTCGCGGCCATCCTGGCCCGACGTGCTATCCGCGAGAAACGAGAGATGTCGCATTGTAAGATATTGAGCTAGTTCTTTGGAGAAAGCTACTTATCTGGCGTGTCGGCCATGTACCCTTTGCTTGCACGCGGATACTTAACTTCGCAGCGGAGAATCCTCACGAAAGGACAGGTTCGGATTGCGCAAGGGAACCGCCACTAGCTCTCAGCGATTGATCGTAAGCCATCAATGTTGGCGAGCCTGCAAATGTCCCACAGGCTAAACCGCGGCGATCGGCTGCGGATGCCGAAAGTGAACTACCGAAACTCAAGAGGCTTGCTCCCGGCTATCTGGAGTCACTTACCAAATTCTTGGCCGGGATTCGCCGGTGACTTGATCTCGGCGCAAGTCGCTAGCACGCAACAAAAAAAGCACTTTGATCCAGGACTGGATTGGTGAAATGACTCGACACGCTGACGGCCGTGTCCAAGGCCTTGCGTAGTTGTGGGAACGTGGGATATTCCCACCAACGGGAGGCGGAACGATGTCGCGAGTTATCGGAGTGGTGACGCTGGATAGGAAGGGCCGGGCAGTATTTCCTGTCGCCCTGAGACAGGAGATGGGATTGACTGACGGCACTCAGCTACGCGTCGAGCTCACTGACGATGGAGCGTATGAACTCGTTCCGGCGGAGCTGGTGCCGCGCGACCAGCTCTACTTTCACACGCCGCCGATGCGCAGGCGCATCGAGGCTGCCGAAAGAAGTATTCGCGAGGGTTCGTCAACGAAGACGAAGGGTGAGAGCGAGACCAGGAAATTTCTCGATTCACTCAAGAAATCCTGAGCCTTGGCGCGAAAGCACGCCTTGCTCAATGCAGAATTCACCGAGCGCTGGAAGGAGAGCTACCAGGGTCTTCAGTCCGCCCAGCAAAACGGCATCGACAAGGTCATAATCGCGCTCTTGAAGCAGAAACCCACTCCCGGGATGCGGGTCAAGCCGATCGAGCCGGGCAAATACTACTGCGAGGCGCGCATCAATGACGCTGATAGGTTGATTCACCGAACCAGCGAAGGGACGATCTATTTCATCGACATCGTATCGCATGACGATATCGGGAAATACTCGAAAGAACGTTGACCGGCCGCGGCTTTCTGAGCTATCGCGGGGCAAACTCGCTCTTCATCACGGATTGCCTGAAGTCGAAGATCCTTTTCAGCTGGCGCTTGATAAGAGGACGCACGAGCCTGCCCAGAAACCCAAATGGTAGTGCGTAGACAACGCGGTCGATGATTGTTGTCCCGCCGCGTTCTTCAATGAACTCGTGGGTGTGAACCCACTTCGCGTAAGGGCCGACTAGCTGCGTATCGCAGAACGAATGTGGCGGATTCCATTTGGTGATCTCCGTCCGCCACTTCATTGGAATTCCGTACAGACTCACTCGGTAATCGATGAGCGCGCCTGGGCGCATCTCGATTGGAAGTTTTGACCGGATCCTGAAGCCAAGCTCCGGCGGAGTGATGCGCTCGAGATTCTCAGCTGCCGCGAAGAATGGAAACACTTCAGACAGGGGCCTCGACACCCAAACTGATCTCTCGAGCACATACTCCTTCATTATAGATCCTTACTTGCCGGCGCCGGCCATCGCAGGCTGCGGAACAATTACCGCGTCGATCACGTGGATCACGCCGTTCGATGCCTGAATGTCGGCCGTGACAACCTGTGCTCCATCGACGTACACCTTGCCATCCTTGATCGTGATGTTGACCGGCGCGCCGTTGACTGTCGTGACGTGACCACCGCCCATGGCGATGACATCAGCGGCCATGACCTTACCCGGTACGACGTGGTACGTAAGAACCGCAGCGAGCTTTTCCTTGTCGGCGATCAAAGCTTCGATCGCGCCCTTTGGAAGCTTTGCGAAAGCTGCATCGGTCGGAGCAAAAACCGTGAATGGACCTGCGCCCTGAAGGGTCTCGACGAGACCTGCTGCCTTGACCGCTGCAACCAGCGTGTTGAACTGGCCAGCTCCAACTGCTACTGCGACGATGTCGTTCATCTTTTTAGCCTTGGTTGATGTCTGGGCCGAGCTGAGTGCCGGCGCCGTGAGGATCGCTGCGGCGATGGCCGAGCGGGTGAAAGATTTGAGAGTCATGGATGGTTCTCAGTTGGCGTTGTCGGAGTTTGTCCAAGTCTTGTCTAGAGATTGTAGCCAGTACGCCCTTGGCTGTCAAGCCCCTGTCCAGCTTTCTTCCTTGACACAACCTCGACAGGCTCCGATCTTCGTTACATGAGCCCCAGCGCATCACCACGCCATCCCATCGGAGTAGTCTCGGAACGCACCGGCCTCACTGCCGACGTTCTGCGCGTGTGGGAGCGACGCTATTCCGTGGTCGACCCGCAGAGATCCGCGGGCGGGCAGCGCCTGTACTCGGATGCCGACATCGAGCGCCTGTCCCTGCTCCATCGCGCGACGCGCGGAGGTCATGGCATCTCTCACGTCGCCGCCCTGAGCAACGCAAAACTCGAGGACCTGGTACGAGATACCGAAGAGGCACGCGCATCGCAGCCCGCTCGCTTCATCCCCGCCGGCGAGCCGGACACGGTCGTCGATCAGGCGTTCGGGTTCGCCGAGGCGCTAGACCCTGACGGCCTCGAGGCATTGCTCAGACGGAATGCTGCGCGGTACGGCCTCGTGTTTTTCCTGGACTCAATCGCCGCGCCGCTCATGCGGAAGATTGGAGACGAATGGCACGCGGGCAGAATCACTTTCTCACAGGAGCACTTCGCGACCGCGGTCATCCAGCGCGTCGTCAGCGATCTGTCGCCGCTCCTTACCGCCGGTGAGGGCAACCCGACGATTGTCATTGCGACACTCGAAGGCGAACGCCACGCAAACGGTGCGCTCATGGCCGCCGCCACCGCCGCAAGCGAAGGCTGGCGCGTCATCTACCTCGGCGCCGATCTGCCGGCGCACGACATCGCGGAGACTGCCGCGCGCACAGGCGCGCGAGCAGTCGGCGTCAGCATGATTCTCTCGGAGCGAAAAGCAGGACGCGCGTCGAAACTTCAGGAGCTCGAGAAGAAACTGCCAAGTCGCGCAAGGCTTTTCGTGGGAGGATCCGCTTCCCAAGACCTCAAACGGAATTCTCCTGAGAGCTCGACCGTCTTTATCAGCACGATGCGGGAGCTGCGCGAATCCCTCGCGTCAGAGCGGGAAAAGGCAACGCCCTAGGCACCACGGTGGGGAACGCCATGAGGGACGAGCGCGGTATTAAGTTGGCTGGCGAACAGGAGGCACGCGTGCATTTCACTCACGGCATCCTGAAGTTGACGGGCATCCAGCATCGGTTACGCAGCTGAGCACACCAACACGCACCCCTGGGTATCTTCACTTCATGCTGTCTCAAACTTTCCGCCTGGTCTTGCTGGCCGTTGTGTGTGGGTGCGCGCCAACCCAAAGGCAATACGGTGCGACGCCCAAACTTGAAGCCAGGGTTCACAGGGCTGCGCGACTGTCTTTGCAGGGCATCCCACTACGAGTGCCAGCTGCCAGCAGCGGCGCCACACTTGGAAGAGTGTCATGGCTCGCAACAGACCGCAGTGGTCTCATCTACCTGTTCCACCGCGGCCGCAAGCTTGACCCGATTGTCGTCATCGACCGCGACGGGCACGTCGTACGTTCATGGGGCATGGGGACGTACACGATGGCGCACTCGATCAGAATCGATCCGCAGGGCAACGTCTGGACAGTCGACGCAGCCACTTCCATGGTGCGGAAGTTCACCCCGGAAGGACGCAAGCTGATGGAGATTTCCGTTGGCGGTCGGCCATCGGTGTGTATGGACCAGCAGACGATTCCGGAATCCGAACGCCCCACCGAGGCAAATGACTTCTGCGGCACTACCGATGTTGCATTTGCGCCGAATGGACATGTTTTCATTTCCGACGGCTATGCCAATGACCGAATTCTTGAATACAGCGCCGACGGAAAAAAACTGAACGAATGGGGGAGTCGCGGTACGGGTCCCGGGCAGTTCTGGCTGCCGCACTCGATTCAGATCGACAAGCGGGGGACCATTTATGTCGCCGACCGCGAAAATGGAAGGATTCAGCGCTTCGACCTGAGAGGAAGGTATCTGGGAGAATGGGCAAATCTTGGAAGAGTCTACTCGCTGGAAATTGACAATGGCGCAATGTGGATCTTGACCCAGCCCCTCGAACTGCCCAACTCGGCTCCGCGCTGGCTGCTGAAGCTGGATCGCGCAACCGGAAAACTGCTTGGCTACATTGACGCCGCAGGCGGGCACGGCATCGGCCTCGCCGGCAGTGGGGAACCAATGGTGAGCCCAGGGCCGGACGGGGCTGCACTTTTGTGGCTTCATCGCGCTCACTAGCGCACTCAGCGACAAGCTTGAACCGATGCACCGACCTTCATTCGGGCAGCGTGCGTACGATTTCCATGTCTCGCTAGATGCACCGGTTGTGCCCCGCTCGGTCGCTGTGATGAATCCGTACAGCGAGCCCGCGGTCAAGGGCTATCTCAAAACGTTTCTGAACAAATACTTCGACGACGATCGCGCTCGCATACCGATTCTCGGCATTAACGCAGGGCGATTCGGCGCAGGCCTGACAGGAATCAATTTTACTGATCCCGTTGCCCTGTCAGATGAATGTGGGATCCCCAATCACCTGCCTCGCAAGCGAGAGCTTTCATCGGTTTACATATACGACATGATCCGCCACATGGGCGGGCCCGCAAAGTTCTATGAGCACTTCTTTCTCTCGGCCGTATGTCCCCTTGGCTTCACTCGCGACGGCGTGAACCTCAACTACTACGATGACAGGCTGCTCGAGCGCGCAGTCACACCGTTTATTGTTTCGTCTGTCGAGCGGCACATCGCGTTCGGATGCAGGCGAGACCACGTCGTGATACTGGGCCGAGGCAGCAATGCCCGATTCTTTGCTCGTCTCAATGAGGAACACGGGTGGTTCGATGAAGTACACCCGCTCGATCATCCCCGCTTCATAATGCAATACCGCAGGAAGCACCTGGGCGAATATCTCGATCTTTACGCGAGCGTTCTCTCCGCTATCGTTTGATTGCACCAAAACCGCTAAGTTGAGCCTTCCCCTTCGCTCACCCACAAAAAGGAACAAGAAAATGCGCAACTCAGGCAAAGCCCCGACGTTCGCGGTATGGATTATTTCTCTCGTTCTTTTCGTTGTCGCTCTTGCTGCGCACTTTGGCCTGGTGAGGGTTGGTGAGCCTGTCGCAACATGGTCGTGGATTATTGGATTCGGCCTGTTGCTGGCTGCATGCCGGGTGCGGGGTCTTTGAGGTCTCCGCACTGAGGGAAGCCAGTTAGCTGAGACAGACAGCCGCGTCATTAGCGCGGGCTGAGCAGCCAGCTAACCCTTGTGATACTTTTCGGCCCCATGAAACCAATCGTGGCCGTCACCGTTTTATCCCTCGCCTTCGGCCAATCCGCCTCGGCACAGCAGGCGGCTGTCGCGCGGCCATCCTTGCCACGGCTTCTGGTAATCGCCACCGGCGGAACTATTGCCGGCGTTCAGGACGCCCCTGGCACGACCGCTCAGTATCACCCCGGTACGCTGACCGCCGAACAGATTCTCGCCTCGGTTCCGCAGGTTGCGCAGTATGCGGAGGTTGAATCGCAGCAGTTCTCCAATGTTCAAAGCGCATTCATTACACCGGCGCAATGGGTCGCACTCGCGCGAAGCATCGACGAGGCGCTGCGTCGCCCCGATCTAACTGGGGTGATCGTCACGCACGGAACCGACCGCCTCGAGGAGACGGCATTCTTCCTTTACCTCACTGTGCGCTCGGAGAAGCCGGTGATCCTGGTTGGGGCGCAACGCCCGGCGACCGGGATCAGCGCTGACGGTCCGATCAATTTGCTCGCTGCAGTACGCACCGCTGTGTCACCGCAGGCGGTTGGAAAGGGCGTAATGATAGTGATGGACGACCGCATCATTTCGGCTCGTGAGGTCCGCAAGCAGTACCCGCGCGTTGGTGGATTCGCCGGCGGCGAGATGGGGATGCTCGGTGTTGTCGGACCGAATGGGCCCGAATTCTTTTTCGCACCCACGCGGCGACGCGGACCGACGAGTGAGTTCAATCTCGCCGGCGTGAGTGCGCTTCCCGAGGTCGATCTCGTCCTCGCGTATCCGGGTGGCGTTGGGCGGAGTTTCGAGCGCAAGCCAGCTGGTGTAGTAGTGTCGGCACCCGCGTTGACGTGCGCCGAGACGGCGGCGTATCAGACACTCGCGCGCACGGGAGTGATTATCGCAACAGGCTTCCCGAGTGGCGACGACCTGGGTGACGAGCGCAAGACGAGTGACGGTGTCCCGTTCGGGCTGCGACAGGATTGCCCTGCGTTGGACACCGCCGGCCTCTTCCGCGCCCCCTGGGTGTCGGCAATCCCAGTCCAGCACCTGACACCGCAAAAGGCCCGGATTCTGTTGATGCTCGCGCTGACGCGGACGCGCGACCCGGCGGAGATTCTGCGCTACTTCAACACATACTGATTGGTATCGGCAGCGCGATTGACGACGAAGCGGAATTCGATACTCTTGCGTGTCTCCCTTGACTGGAGGAGATCATGAGCGGACCAGGCGATCGCAGTGGGGTGAAGCTGATTCCGATCGACACACCGAAAGGCAGCTTCCGCGTGTGGACCAAACGCGTTGGGGATAATCCGCGGATCAAGGTTCTCCTCCTGCATGGTGGACCGGGCGGAACGCACGAATACTTCGAAGCGTTCAACGATTACTTCCCGGCCGCAGGCATCGAGTACTACTTCTACGACCAGCTGGGCTCATTTCACAGCGACCAGCCCGACGCGCCTGGATTGTGGGAGATTCCGCGCTTCGTCGATGAAGTCGAGCAGGTGCGAAAGGCACTTGGACTCGATCACGGCAACTTTTTTCTGCTCGGCCACTCGTGGGGCGGAATCCTCGCCCTCGAATACGCGTTCAAGTACCAGGAGTACCTCAAGGGTCTGATCATCTCGAACATGATGGCAAGTATCCCCGCATACAATGAGTATGCGAACAAAGTCATCATGCCCGCGCTGGACCAGGACGCGCTCGCTGAGATCAAACGCCTCGAGGCGGCGGGCGAGTATAACGATCCTCGTTACATGGAGCTGCTCATCACGCATCACTACACCGAGCACGTTCTGCGAATGCCGCCAGACCAGTGGCCGGAACCTGTGAACCGGATGTTCGAGCATCTCAACCAGGCAGTCTACATCCCGATGCAGGGGCCGAGTGAGCTTGGCGCAAGCGGAAAACTCCTTGACTGGGATCGCACTGCGGATCTCGCGAAGATCACCGTACCCACACTGGCAATCGGCGCGCAATACGACACGATGGATCCGTCGCACATGGAGTGGATGGCGCACGAGGTACGAAACGGGCGCTACCTATTCTGTCCGAACGGCAGCCACCTCTCGATTTATGACGACCAGAAGACCTACGTCGAAGGGATCATCAGCTTCCTCGGCGACGTGGACGCTGGACGGTTTTGACTACACCTCCTGTAGCTGAAGGCGCGGAGTTATCGGACTTCGGATACGACTCCGAGCTACGCCGAAGCCTTGGCCTCGGCGACCTTCTCGTATACGGACTCGTATTCATCGTCCCGATTGCTCCCTTCGCAATCTTCGGGATCGTTTTCAATGCCTCGAAGGGAATGGTGGCGCTCACTTACGTGATCGGTCTCATCGCCATGGTCTTTACCGCGATGAGCTATCGCGCGATGTCCGAGGAATTCCCTGTCGCCGGCTCCGTCTACGCGTACGCGGGACGCGGACTGCATCCATCGGCCGGCTTTCTCGCGGGCTGGGCGATCCTGCTCGACTATCTGCTCGTCCCCACGCTTTGCTATGTAGTCGGAGCCGTTGCAATGCGCACGGTAATGCCGTCGGTTCCGCAGTCTGTCTGGATTATCGGCTTCGTGGTATTCAACACCGCGATCAACATGCTCGGCATCGAAACTACAGCGCGCGCGAGCAAGATCTTTCTGGCTGGCGAGCTCCTCGTGCTGGCGGTTTTCGTTTTTCTTGGAGTCATCGCCGTCAGCCATGGCGTGAACGGATCGCATTGGAGCCTTCGGCCATTCTTCAATCCGGCCGAGTTTCACTTCAACATCATTTTCAGCGCACTCTCCGTGGCGGTCCTTTCCTTCCTTGGTTTCGACGCCATCTCCACGCTTGCGGAGGAAACAAAGGGAGGCACGCGAGTAGTGGGTAAGGCGACGATGATTGCCTTGTGTATCGCTGCGGTCCTGTTCATCGCCCAGACCTATGTCGCGGCGCTGCTTGTGCCCGACGTGACAGCTTTCGCCGGCGACACGGCGACGAACGATGCGTTTTACACTGTTTCCGGGATTGTCGGCGGTTCTGCGTTGAAGGTTGTCGTGGCTATGTCAGCGGCGTTGTCAGCAGCGATCGCCAATGCACTCGTCGCGCAGGCCGCAACCGCGCGTCTGCTCTTCGCGATGGCGCGCGATGGCCAGCTTCCGCGCTTCCTAGCGCACGTTCACCCCAAACGGCGCGTGCCCGAGCGCGCAGTTCTGTTTGTCGCGGCGGTGAGCCTAGTTCTCGGATTGTTCTTCGTAGGTCAGGTGGGACTGTTGTCGTCGCTCGTCAACTTCGGGGCGCTCTTTTCATTTCTGATGTTGCACGTGTCGGTCGTCGCCTTTTTCCTGCTCAAGCAACGCTCCCGGGCGTTCGGCGCGCATCTGCTTTCGCCGGTAATCGGCTTTGCAATAATCGCTTTTGTGCTTGTGAATGCCGATAGCCATGCGAAGGTTGGCGGAATCGCGTGGCTTGCGATTGGAGCAATCGTCCTGATCGGCCTCCGACTAAGAGGGCGAGCTGCCGAACTGAGGCTCGAATAGACATACGGTGTGACGGGCTTCGCACGCATACCTGAGCTCTACAGCGGCAGCGGTCCTGGAATGCAGCACACGCCAGCCGCGGATGTGGACAGGCCGATCTCGTGGTGACCGGCGGGGCTGGCCTCTTCTATTGTTTGCCCTGTAGAGGTCTGGCGATAGTCTCCATTCTACGTATACTCTATCCGGAAGTTCTTCACGTGACCGGAGGCTAGCACCATGGCAACATCCTGGAAGGCCAGCGGACAGTATTACGAGACCTGCAGCTGCGATTATGTCTGCCCATGCATTCTGCAGCAGATGTCTGTCGAACCCACAAAGGGCACATGCACGTTCGCGATGGCGTTTCAAATCGAGAAGGGATCGTTCGACTCGACATCGCTCGACGGGCTCGGCTTCATCGTGGTTGGATTGACGCCGGAAGCCATGGTGAAGGGAAACTGGTCAGTGGGCCTGGTCATAGATGAGCGCGCGACCACCGAGCAGCGCGATGCAATAACGGCTATTGCCAGCGGCGCCGCCGGCGGGCCGATGGCAGCGCTTTCCGGACTGATCGGCAAATTTCTCGGAGTCGAGTCTGCGCCAATCAAGTTCGATCACGAAGGCGTTAAGTGGTCGGTCACGGCGTCCAATCTCATCGACATGTCGGCGCAGGCGGCGATGGGAATCGACCCTGGCGCAACCGAGCCGCTTCATCTGTCGAACACCGGACATCCGGCAGCGGATCGCATCGCGCTCGCACACGCAATGAAAAGTCATGTCGAGGCTCTCGGTGTGAGCTGGAACGACACCACCGGTAAAAACAACGGACAGTACGCACCGTTCAGCTGGCGCAGTGCGTAGCAGCCAATCTCCGGTCGCGGGCATCGTGTCCCGCGACCGCGCAATCGTCGGCACCTGCATCCTTATAGTAGTCGTCCTTGCGTGGGCCTATCTGATCCGGCTGGATAGTCAAATGGGGTCGCATGAAAGCCCGCTCGGCTCGATGCCGGGGATGAGCATGCTGCCTGGCGCACCGCAGGGTTACCGCGAGCTCCTTCTCACTTTCGCAATGTGGTCAGTGATGATGGTGGGCATGATGACGGCCACGGCGGCTCCGCTCATAATGCTGTTCGCTGGAATGAGGGAGAAACTTGGCGACCCGGGCGCCTCGACCAAGGCGATGGTCCTCGGACTCGGCTATCTCACGGTGTGGGTGTCGTTCAGCGCTGCGGCAGCACTGAGCCAATGGGGATTGCAGCGGGAGCTTCTGCTGTCGTCCGACATGTCGGTTAGAAGCTCAGTTGCAGCCGGCCTGATTCTGATCTTTGCCGGTGTCTATCAGCTGACTCCGGCAAAACGGGCATGTCTCAGGCAGTGCCAGAGTCCGCTGGGATTTCTCATGGCAAACTGGCGGGACGGTACGGCCGGCGCGTTTGCGATGGGCCTTCGGCACGGCCTTTTTTGCCTGGGCTGCTGCTGGGCGCTGATGACTGTTCTGTTCGTCGTCGGCATAATGAATCTCGCCTGGGTAGCCGTGCTGACGGTCGTTGTTCTGGCCGAGAAACTTGGGAGAATCGGCGCTCTGGTTGTGCGAGCGGGCAGTGTCATCATGATCGGATATGGGGTGATGATTCTGGCGACCTAGAACGCCATGACGGTCCCGCGCGCTATTAAGTTGGATTGATGAATCCAATCGAGCTTCTTTCCAGCCGCCGGTCTATTCGTGAATTCACTTCCCGCGAGGTAACCCGGGCCGAGATCGAGACACTTCTCGAGCACGCCGTGACCGCGCCCAATCACCGTCTCACACAACCCTGGAAGTTCTTCGTACTAGGCCCCGAGGCCCGCCGTGCTTATGGCGTTGCGCTTGGTGCGCGAAAGGCGAAGAAGATTGAAGATCCGGCTGCTGCAGAGCAGCTCCGCCAGAAAGTGGGAGAGGAGCACGCTGCGCTGCCGTTGATGATCGCGGTCGCCATCTCTCAAAACGAGAATCCAGAGATTCGCGAGGAAGATTACGCCGCCGGCATGATGGCCGTTCAGAATATCGCGCTCGCAGCAGTTGCTCTTGGACTTGGCACGCACATCAAGTCGGGCGCGGTGATGGACGATCCAGCTGCCCGCGCAGCGATCGGTGTGGGCGAGGGATACCGCATTATCGCGATAATGAACGTCGGCGAACCTGCAAATGTCCCAGTCGCAAAACCGCGCCGGTCCGCAGCGGATGTCACGGAGTGGCTGGCCTGAAGCTATTTTTTCCGGCTGCCCCCCAATGGAGACTCCGATGAAAGTTGTTTTCCTCGCCGCTGCCGTGTGCCTGTCGTCTCAGCTGAATGCACAGGTCGCCCCCGCCGCGCCCGCGCCAATTCTCCAACCGATGGGATTCTTCATCACAAGCATCGGACTTGGCGACGGCGCCAATCTCGGTGGAGTTGCCGGGGCAGATGCGCACTGCCAGAACCTCGCAAAGGCCGCGGGAGCTGGCGCACGAACGTGGCACGCGTACCTGAGCTCGACCGGGGCAGCGCCGCAGGGGCAGGCGCCCGTCAACGCTCGCGATCGCATTGGCTCAGGTCCATGGTACAACGCGAAGGGCGCGCTCATCGCATGGAACGTGGCCGAGCTTCACGGAGATTTTCACCGCGACCGAAACAGCATCAACAAGGAGTTCGCGCTGAACGAAAAAGGACTTCCGGTAAACGGGCGTGGCGATACTCCAAACCAGCACGACATAATCACTGGCTCTGATTCGTTCGGCCGCGCAATGCTTGGAACCGCTGCAAGCACCACGTGCAACAACTACACGAGCAATGTCGCTACCGGGAGCACGATGCTCGGCCATCATGACAGATCAGGAGGTGGCAATTCTTCCTGGAATTCAGCGCACCCTAGCCGCGGATGTGGCCAGGCCGAGCTCGTGGCGACTGGCGGGGCGGGGCTATTCTACTGCTTTGCCCTATAGATGTTCGTAGACATGAAACGCGAATACTACCACGGGCCATAGCACGAAGAGGAACAAACCGAAACCAGATGGTCGCGGAATGCGCATTGGACTGATCATCGCCAATCCGGCAGAACTCATCAGAATTGACGCGGACAATGATGCGACTGGCCAGAGCAACATCGTAGCGACAATGAGTGCGGCGACAGGCGCAGGCAGCCCGACAAAGAACTGGCCTTCGTCGTGCGTGATATTGTAATAGCCAAGTCTCGTCACGACGCCAATGACATAGATGAACGCGGCTGCAATCCACGCTGCGCTGGCTGAGATGGACATCGCAGGCAGCAGGCTCAGCGTCACCACGACCGGCACGATGCCGGAGTTGATCGCATCGGCGAGGCTGTCGAGCTGCACACCGAACTGGCGTTCAACCGGGGTCCGGACAAAGCGGCGTGCAAAGCGTCCGTCGAACGTGTCGAGCACCACTATCAGTGCTATCCCCATCCCCGCAATCGACCTGCTGTGGTACCAGGACGCGGCAATCATTACGCTCAACCCTGCGAGCAGTGACGCGTAAGTAAGCAGATTGCTCGCATGCAGCATTGACGCAGCAGATGCGGGCACTCGACGCTCGAAGGTCGTCGCGGTCATTGGAGACCCCACGGTAAGTGGCGATGCAGCATCATCCACCCGCGCACGATCCTCGGCAAATATTCCTGCGGCCGAAATCGATCAACCATCGCGTACATTGCGAGCCGATCGACGAGCAGCTCGCACAACGCCGCACTGAAGCCAAGCTCCCAGTCACGCACGTCAATCTGCATTCCGGTGGACGCGGCGAGTCGCGAGCGCGACCTCTCGATGTAATCGGTGATTTCCTCACGCGTCGTCGTCTCATCAATTGTCCAGCACAACAGCTCGGCGATATCGCGCTGCGGCACACCAATTGTAGCGAGCTCCCAGTCAAACGCGCAGAGTCTGGGTTCGCTTTCGGCAAGGATCGCAATGTTGCGTGGATTGAAATCGTTGTGAATCAGGGTTCGCGGCAAACGGGTCAGTGGTACCGACCACTCTGATACGCACTCTACCAGGCGTCGATGAATTCGGACGAGCGACGGGTCGTTCCATGCGGGAGAATGCGCGCATGCGTGATCTGCAAGAGCACTCCACAGTGATCGCATCTCGATGAGGCGAGCGCTGTCGCGCACCGGTGCAAGCCAGGGCCGCGCCATCAGGTCGGTTTCGCGTCCATACCACACCGAGTGGATCTCCGCTGCGCCATCGATCACGGCGTTTAGCAGCTCCGGAGACCACGCCGCATCAGCGCTTCCGGCATGGAAAAGCGAAGACCGCGGAAGCTCCTCGAGTACCAGCGTCAAGCGCTGCGTATCACCTGAAGGCGAGAACGCTAACGGCGCCGGACTGTGTCTTCGAAGGCGCGGATCACTCTCCCGGTAAAGGGCCAGCTCGCGCACATGGCAGCGCGTGAAACCGTGGTAATCGCGAAACCGCGCGTACTCCTCGCCAAGCGAGGCGCCCGCGAGATTCGCTACGCTCTGCGCGACCTCGAGAACGCTCTCGTCAGACGCTTTCACTTTGACGACGATGCCGGTGCACGCGCTCCCCGTGGCCGACCGCAAGCGCACGGCACCTCTAAACAATCCCACCGCAGCGCCTTCGCGCCACGACGTGAGCTCTGATACGATGCTGTCGTCGCCGCCCATCGGAGCAATATCGATCCCTTCTATAGAAAGGGAATCATCACCCGAGCGCGCTGCGAGCGAGCGCTCGAGCTGCGGAATAAGGGAGTCAATCGATGGACTGGGTGGCGCCGATGCCAAACCTGCGTTCCCGAATCGGTGCGCAACGACCGGCAAAACACCTTCCGCAACGTAACTCGCGAAGTAGCGGTCGAGCATCGCGCTATCGATCGTGGAACACGTGCAGTCTACAGCAGCCATTGCCTGATGACTTCGGTCGCCCGTGATGCGTGCGCGCCTGCTCTCTTCGTAGAGCTCAGGGAGAGTGAGCCCATCCTCACGCTCCAATCGATTCAGAAAGAACGATCTGAGCGGATGGAGAGGATGACCCGGCGTGGCTTCATCGCGAAGTAGCTCATTCCATTGACGATAGGGCAGCAGCTGCAGCTCGAAACCGCAAAGCCGCATCCAAAGGACGCACTCACGCCAGTGTCGCGGTTTCCTCGCCGAGATGTGCATGACATCAGTATTGCCGTCATGTCCCAAAACGAGGCGCACGATCGCCCGCGCAACCTGATCGACAGGCAGACAGTCCACTTGCCAATCGAGGTCGGGCGCAGCCTTCATCTCCACGCAGCCGGCGATGAAGCGCGTCAGCAGATCATCGACGTTGGAACGTCCCGCGATGCTGTCACCAGATACGAGCGCCGGACGCACGATCGACACCGGCAGTCCGCGCCTTCCCACTTCTCGCATCAGCGATTCAGACACGCATTTGCTCTGCGCGTACCCCAGTCGCAACCCTTCGAGAAACGGCATCGCATCCGTCCCCTCGTCGAGCGTGCGCGGTCCAATGGACGAGTGACAAACCCCGAGGCTGGAGATGAAATGCACGGGCTTCGGTCTGCCGCGGCAAGCGAGGCGAAGAATTTCCTGCGTTCCGAGCACGTTCACATCGCGCAGCGCCTCGTACCCGCGGATCCAATCGACTTGGGCCCCGCCGTGAATGACTGCGTCTACCTCATTCGCGAGCGCGTTGAATGCGGTTCGTGTCATGCCAAGGCACGTTCGCGCCAGGTCGCCTTCTACGACTTCAACCCGATCCGCGTGTCTACCGATGTCCAGTCCATAGCGTGACAGATTATCCCTAACGCGCTTCGTCGCGTTCCCCTCCCCTCTACCGCGATCCCGCACGAGACACAAAATCCTGGCGTCAGTCTCGTCGAGCAGGGTCTTCACCAGGTGTGCGCCGAGGAACCCTGTTGCGCCGGTAAGTAGAATGGCTCGCGCGTCGCGGGTGCGCGTTGATGGAGCTGACGTACCGAACTCGGGGCGGATATCATCCGGCAACACTGCGTCGGCACGCATCCGTTCAAACTCGCCGACATCGCGGCAATCACCCTGTTCGATGTAGCGCACAAGTGCGTCTACAGTGGGGTATTCGTGTACCGCTGCCGGCGCAATCATCCGCCCGAGGAGGTCCTCGACTTCCGCGGTCAGCTCGGCGGCGGCGAGCGAGTCGAGCCCCAGTGACGAGAAATGAACGTTGTCAGCGACATCCTCGAGTGGGACCCGCAATGCCCTGGCAACGGCCATCCTCACCTGCGAATGGAGGTCAGTCCCGCTGAGGGTCAGTGTAGCAGTCACGCGACGACTCGCACGTCGAGCTGCATCGCCTCGAGACTGGGGCACTGTGACCAGCGATATAGCTCGTCGAAAGTTCCCGACTCGAACGAAGCACGGCACGCATGGCGTTGCAGCTTGCCGCTAGTCGTCTTTGGAACGCTTCCGGGGCTCACGAGCGCTACTGCCTCGAGCTGTACTCCATGCTGCTCGACAATCGCCTGACGAATGACTCTGACAATTCCAGCGAGCTCGGCGGAACTGGAAGCGTGAACACCAGACAGTTGGCGCGTATCGATCTCAGCAACCAGTGCCGCGGCTTCGCCATCACGGCCGCTCACCACGAATGCGGCGCAACATCCGGCGCGAACGGCGGGATGGCCTCGCTCTGCTGTCAGCTCGAGGTCCTGTGGATAGTGCTTGGCGCCGCGCACGATCAGCATGTCCTTGAGGCGTCCGGTTACAACGAGCTGTCCCTGGTGCAGCACGCCCAGGTCGCCGGTTCGGAGCCAGGGTCCCTCGCCAGTGGACAGGCGCGCGCCGAATGTGAGCTCCGTCTGCTCCGGTTGACGCCAGTAACCCTGCGCTACGCTGGGGGACTGGATCCAGATCTCCCCAACCCGATTCGGCGCACATGGCTCGTGTTTCTGCGGATCGACAATACAGATTGAGGTCCCGAACCATGTCGATCCGCACGCAACGACGGGGTTCGTCCGGTTGAGAGCACCGTGGGCTTGCTCGATAAATCGCCCATGCTTCAGTGCCTCCGCATCTGCATCGCGACACATCGGTACGTCCATGCGCCCGCCGCTCGATACAAGCAGAGTTGATTCGGCCAAGCCGTACACAGGAAAGAATGACGTCCATCGAAAACCGGCGGGTTTGAAAGTCTTGTGAAAGCGTTCGAGCGTCTCGCGCCGGATTGGCTCGGCGCCATTGTATGCGCAGCGCCAGGTGGAGAGGTCGAGCTTGTCGATCTGCTCGTCAGATATTTTGCGCGCGCACAGGTCGAACGCGAAGTTGGGACCGCCGCTGTTCGTGCCGCCGTAGCGCGTAATTGCATCAAGCCACCGCAGTGGTCGCTTGAGAAACGACTCCGGGGACATGAGGTAGGCGGGATAGCCGGAATACGCCGGAAGCAGCACGCCCTCGATGAGTCCCATGTCGTGAATCACCGGAAGCCACGATACGGAGACGCTCGTATCGTCGTTCTCCTCAAGGTGATTTAGAGACGCGAGGTTGTGAAGCAGGTTACCGTGACTCACCATCACGCCCTTGGGCGCAGCAGTCGAGCCCGATGTGTATTGGAGAAACGCGAGCGAGTCGGAGCTCACCTCTGGGCGCCGCCATTCACTGGCTTCATGGTGCTTCACAGTGTCGGTGGCGAGCCACGGAATGGCGCGGAAAGCCGGAGCGACCTTGGCGAGCTCGCCCGCCATCTCTGCGATCGCTTCAGTTGTGAGAACGATCGAGACCAGCGCGTTCGCCGTAACCGCAACAAGCCGCGGCAGCGTGCGGGCCAGTTGTGAGGGATGGGGTGGATAGGCAGGCACGGCGACCACCCCGGCGCAGAGGCATCCAAAGAATGCTGCGATGAAGTCGAGGCCGGGACTATAGAGCAGTAGTGCCCTGTCGCCTGGCATCACACCGCGGGATGCAAGCGTCGCCGCTATCGCTTTCGCCTTGACCGCAAGTTCGCCGTAGTCGAGCGTTTCCGTTTCGCGTTCGCCATCGAGAAGGAAGGTGTACGCTCGTGCGTCGTTCTGTTTTGCGGCGCGATGGTCGAGAAGCGAAATGAGGGTGTCGAATTTATCAGTCATTGCCTCTCCGATTCGATTGTCATGCCGGCCGGAGACACCCCGGCGCGCACTGCATCGTGGATACGCAGATACAGCTCGTGCACGCGGTCGCGATTGTGTTCGACGTCTTCGACCCGCCAGTGCGCGGTCTCTATGGGCGGGAGAAACCAGACGTCGATATTGCCGGGCCTGGCGTCGTAACCCATGCCCGGGTTGGTGTCAGCGGGAATCTCGAAGTACAGCGGCACGATGGGCGCACCGAGGCTCGTGGCGAGGTGAAATGAGCCCTTATTGAAGCGCCCGATTTCGCCCGTCGTCACGCGCATTCCTTCCGGGCTCAGGTACACCGAATCACCGCTCTGGCGCAGAATGCGATCGGCGCGCTGAAAAATCTGGCGGCGCTTTTCGGGAAATTCCTGGGGTACTGTCCAGAATATCCGCACGAGATAACCGATAATTCCTATTGGAATGATCTTCCGGAGAAAGCCGCCCAAAAAGAAGCGCGTGCGCGGAAGGCCGAGCGCGATGAGCAAAAAGAGATCGATTGTGGACGGGTGGTTCGAGATGTACACCACCTGTCGCTGCGGCGGCGGGCCATCGCGGTGCACGCTGTACGACACGCCCCACAGTTTCAGGACCGCTGCGCCGATCCGTTTTCCTATAACCTCCGCGTACAACCGCCGCGCCATGAAAACAGTCGGCACGGCCACCAGGAGCATGACGAGCGCCCCGAATGCCATGACGAGAAAGCTCAGTGCAACGCGGGCCATGATAGTCGCGCGGTCGGCGAAAGGTGTGACAGGCTCGCGAACGGCGGCGTGAAGTGGCGACAACTCGGCCGGGGCGCTCACGATTTCCTCCGGCAAACGACAGTCTGCATCGCGAAGTTGAGCTGTTTCTCGAAAGCGAGAACCGGCGCGAAAAGGATCTGACCGAGAAAATACGGATAGATCGCTCGTGACAGATTGAGCCCGCGGCCTCGTAAGAGCTTGAACGCGGCACCCGCGAAGAAATAAAAGAAGGCCGGAAACGCACCGTAGGGCAGATACTCCACCAGCTCGAGACCCGCCTTCTCAACGGCAGCGAGCAGTGTTCGCCGATCGTAAAGCACTGTGTGCTGCGGCGCCTGCAGGCCTGGCCACCGGTCACCGTAGAGACGCGCCGTCACGCTATCCAGCCGTGGCACTTCTATGATAAGGCGACCGTCCTTCGCAAGAAGATCCGCCGCGGTGCGCAGCGTTCGCATCGGATCATAATCGTGCTCGAGAAAGTGCCACATCGTGATGAGGTCGAAGCGCGTCTCCCCGAAATCCTGCTCGTAAAAGAGGCCGCAGCGGAAGTCCATGCCTGCCAATGCCGGACTGGCGCTCAGGTCCTTGAAGTCCACTCCGGTACCACTGACGCCATACCGCGCGCGCAGTTTCTCAAGGAATGTCCCGACCGCACATCCAACGTCGAGCACCTTGCTTTCTGGCCCGAGCGGGACGTAACGGCTCACCAGCGCATCCTTCTGGCGATCGTGGCGGTCCATTGCCCAGTTGAAGAATCCGGTCAACGGTCCCCAATCGCTCTTACGGCGGTGTGCTATGTATTCCTCGTCGTAGTACGCGCCGATGTGCTCCATCCGAACCCGCGGATTCTGGTAGCGGAGGCCACACGAGCTGCACGTCACGAACGTGAAGCGTCCTGGCTTGCCGGTGAGATCGTCTTCAGCTTCGACGAATCGAGTAAATGCTCGCGCTCCGCACAGATAGCACGCGATCTGTTCCCGCTGTGTGCGCGTGGACGGTTGGAGGTGCCGTGATTGCGGCACACGAGCAGGGCTTGGCGCGACGGAAGTCATTGCAGTGAGCCTCGGCCGAATAAGAGTTGGGGGTGAGAGATCGATGCGATTACGAGCCCGAGCAGTGGCACCATTAGCACGGACTCCGCGACGAAGACGCGCCGACCAAACCGCGAGCGGAACAATTCCGGGTCGTCTAACGCCTCGTGTATGCAGAGCAGGAGATAAATCGCGATAAATACCGGCGTGGCGACTGCCACCCTGCTCCCATCAGCAAGTGTTCCGGGTGCGACGAGGTAGGCAATCACCGGATACTTGGCGAGCACGATATGCGCTGCAAATACTGGGGAAGGTGAAAGCGACCGACGCGTCCGATACCAGACGGCTAATGCGATTACGAGGAGCGCGCAGATGAGCAGCCGGTACAACGGCTCAACTCCAAACGCGAAAAGTGTCGTCGCAGCTCCGCCGCTCATCAACGCCAATTTTCGAAGCGGCGCTGTCGCCTCGGGGCTTACGGTGATGCGATCCGGATGTGCAACCACATCATGATTGCGATCCTCGAGATCGTCCCATACACGGAATGCCAGGACAATCAGGTAGGCGATTAGAGCTCCGCGAATGGGCGAAGCGAACATCCCAACCAGATCCGCGCGATGTGCCACCGGCGCCGCTAGAATGCCGGTGCCAGACAGCAGAATTGCGAGCACGACGAATCGACGAGCCGGATAACGCTCGATCATGTAACGCCGGATGATATCAAGCCGCGACATGTACTCGTTCCTTGTCGGCGTCCACGGTAATCGTGGCCCCGTTTGGGATCACGCGGGTCGCTTCTCGCACGCCGACGATGCACGGGATGCCGAACTCGCGAGCGAGGATCGCCCCGTGCGATAGCATTCCACCGCGTTCGATGACGAGGCCCGATATCAGGAAGAAGACAGGCCCCCATCCCGGGTCTGTCTGCCGGGTCACTAGCACATCACCCTCGCTCAGGCGTTCCGCTTCAGTGACGTCAGTAAGGACCGATGCTCGGCCCGTTACGCATCCGGTGCACGCCGCGATACCACGCAGTACACCGTCTGCGCTCGAGTCTGTCAGCACGCTGTCCTTGGCGGTCGAAGAATCATCCAGATATTCACCTTGAGCCAAGGTGAATGAATCAGCTGGTGTCATCGCCGAGAGCTTGGCGTGAGCGCCTGCGCGAAGCGCGGCCATGTCACGAGTGGAGTGGGCGAACATCGCTCCACCCGAGGCGAGCTCGTCGAGCTCCGCAACCGTGAGCCAGAACACATCCTCGCGTGTCGACAGGATGTCTCGACGCACAAGCTCATCGCCGACCGCAAGTGCAATAAGGCGGAGACGACTGTAGAGCAGTGCCTGCTTTAGTCTCGCGCGCTCACGGTAGCGTATCGATGCGTGAGTCCAGGGAAGCAGCACGCGCAACGGTGCGGCCCAGGTCATCCATGGCATCAGTCGAATCCGCAAACGACCCAGCGCAGCCAGTGCGCGAGCGGTTTCCAGCTCGCGTTCATCGCTTTGACGCGCCATGCACTCCACCGGCGACTCTGCATCGAGTCTCGAGTAAGCGCGCAGCATCGCAAGCAGCGGTGCCGGTTCTTCCTGAAATGTCGGTACCGTCAGCATCAGCTCTGACGAGCAGCGAAATCCCCAATCGTTCAGGTACTTGTTGAAAGCCGTACGGAATTCAACGAACCGCGGCTCGGTCTCGATTTTTTCGAGAACCGCTGTTGCGCTCCCGTGTTCAATCAGGCGCCAAAGCGCGTCATCCTTGCGAATGAGTCGTGACAGGTCCCAGAGACGATGCACTGGTTCGTTGCTCACCACGCCCGGAATCGCCTTGAGCAGCGACGTATGTGCGGCGCCCGCCTTGTCCGGGTACGCGCGAGAGATCAGGCCCTCCAGCGCGCTGTAACACACCATAGCCGCAGTATCAGCAAGCGACGCATCCTTCCACCGATGGCAGCGAATCTCCATGAACTCGGCGAGCAACGCGCGCAACTGTGCGAGTGGCAGCCGAGGGAGAATATCCGGGTGAGAGCGATCAGCGAATTGATCTGCGTTCCGCTCGAAGCGGGTGAGGCGTCGTTTCAAAAAGAGATACTGCCACGCCGTCCGCGCTGCGATCAAAACAACTTCAGCAATCTGCGCAGCCGTACCGGACGTCCCAGCCTCGGAATGTGGCGGCTCTTCCTCCGCTCCCACGAATGTATCGAAGCTCGATGCGAGTGCATCGCCGAACGGTGCAAGGCGGATCACCGCGTGGATGTTTGTCAGGTTGTAGTACATCCGCCCGCCGTGCACGCCAATGATCTGCGAAAAGGCCGGCTCCATCGCGCGAAGCCGGCGCGGCGAGATGCCGAAGGCGCGACCCAGGTTGCGGAAATAGTGTGTGTATCCCGCAGACGCAACGGAGTAAAGCAACGGTGATATCGGCGCCGGAAAATTCTCGTTCACGTTCGCGTTGGACCATGCGACCTGACGCGTTGGTGACGGCGAAGTCTCACGGCCCACGCTCAGACTCGCCGTGATAGGTCGCGACTGCACGATGAACAGCGTTCCATCGGCACTCATCGCCCACTCAACGTCCTGCGCCCTGCCGAACTCGCTCTCCACTCGCTCCGCAGCGGCGAGCATCGACTCTATTCCGCCGGCGGTGCATACAATTGCTTCCGCCTCCACGATGCGCTCTCCGAGATGCCTTATCGCGCCCGTTGCACGGTCGATACTGATCCGCCCCGGATCGACGGCCCCAGCGACAAGCTCATCTCCCAGCCCGTGGACATACTCAATGAGAAGCGCACCGCTGCCATCGTCCGTGAACATCACTCCAGCGGCGCGCGCATCCACCTGCTGCTGTACGACTACACCCATTCCAGCCGCCTGCATTCGTCGCGCACGGCGATAGAAGAGCGCGCGCTCAGACCAGAACGACGCCCAACACGAGAGCACTGCGCGCTCCAGTGACTCGGCATCGGCGACGTGAAGCACGGAATCGAGCTGACCTGCGAATGATGCCGCCTCGGAATCCTCGCCTACGGCCGAACTGCGTACCACGACCGGCCCGCGGATCAGTAGACAATCCGCTCGTGCGGCCAGCTCATCGCGTACCACGTCAGGCAGCGGAGCACCGCAGATCAGCTCACGGATAGTCGCGGAGACGGACGCACGTGTGTCAGCTCTCGCGAAGTCTGCGTCCTCGCATAGCGAGCGGATCGCATGCTCGATGCGCGCCTCACGCAGGTGAACTTCCAGCGCTCCGTTGTGCAGCACGAATCCAGGTGGAACGCGAAGCCCGCCCCGGATCAGCCTGCCGAGCGCGTGTGCCTTGCCCCCGACAGCGGCCACATCCACGTCTGCTTCGAGTGAAGTGGTCAGGTCTGCATTTGGCCTCACGCAGACAGCGGCATGCACAAGGCTCGTCGTCATGCTCGTCGCGCCTTTACGCCAAGACGAAACAACAGCACGCTGAAACAGAAGTGGACGAAGGGGCCGATGAGGATCGCGAAGACCCAAGTCATCCACGACGTCGGTACAACGATGCTCAATGCGATCAACACGCCGAAGATCGAGTCGACCCTGTCCACCGCAAACGACAGGAGCGATGACAGCTCCCCGTTGGCGGGCCTGCCCGGTGGGATATCGAACTGGCGTTTTACGAACGAGTTGGGCAACTCTCCGAGCATGAAACCCAGGCCGGCCCATGTGCCGAGCAGAGCCAGACCACCATTGCTCAAAGGCCAGAGATTGTCGCGCAGCGGAGGAGCGATCTCCCCAAGCAGGGTGCCGAGGGCCCAGAACGCGAAGCCGGCTGCGGGAGGCATGACGATGAATCCTCGCACCGTCTTGTTGTCACCAAACAACCGGCGTCCGCGAAAGTGAACACGGCCGTCGATGGGCATTTGCAAACGGCGCGACAACGGCGATGCAAGCCATGCGGAGTGAACCAACCCGGCGATGACGAATGCCGCGACGATGAAGACGGCAACGGCGTAAGAATGGAGTGTCGTGTCCGTCATCTCAGATGTCCGCACCCGTTTCCAGGCGATTCTGAAACAGGAAAACCTCTCCAGGGAGAGCGCGCGCGCGGCGTATCCACGTCCAGCAGGCGATCTCGTTTTCAGTTTCATACGTGATCGCGCTCAGATTATAGCCCGGCACGTAAGGGTACATGTGATGCAGCTCGTGCGCGTCGATGTGCAGCAGGAGCGCAGATAGCCAGCGAGGAAAAACAAGAGATCTTGTGAAAACTTCCTGTTCGATTGCCGGAAACGGGCGTACGGGCTCGCCATGACTGATGTTCTGCGGCACGTGCGTATGTTGGCTTAGCAGCAGTAAATCCTCGATGACGAGGGTTGCGAGCATTGCAAGTCCAACCGTGCGTAAAACAGTTGCAGGACCAGCAATCACGATTGCTGCACCGTAGACCAGGAGCAGGCCGAGCATGTCTGCGGCCAGGCGCCGTTGATCAGACGGACTTGGGAACAGCTCCTTCAACCGCGGCCAGTTCCAGAAGTTGTTGATCCGGTAAAGAACGGAGAACAATGGAATCCAGAATTTCCAGCAGACGTTGACCAGAACCCGCTCGGCGCGACCGAGAGGCCGCGGCACAAGCGAGGCGGTTGTAGGATCGACGTCCTGCCAGCCGGTCCACTTATGATGGCGTCCGTGTACTCGCTTCCAGTTGTGAAAGGGAATCAGTGAGAAGAACGCGGCGATGTAGCCAAGCGGAATGTGGAAGCGTTTTGTGCGAAACAACGTTTCGTGTCCGCACTCGTGCAGCAGCGCGAACCACTGCACCAGGGCTATGGCGAGCAGGCCCTGACCCAGCAGCCACGGTGCCCACCCTGACTGCACGGAGAAGAAAAACGCGACAGCCGTTAGAGTGACAGCTTGTCCGGCGACCAGCGCACCGGCGCGGTCGGTGGCGCGTAGGTGGACAAGCTGTGCCGGAGTCGGTGCGGAACCGTTCGTCATGAATC
This sequence comes from Gemmatimonadaceae bacterium, assembly GCA_035525975.1. GTDB lineage: Bacteria > Gemmatimonadota > Gemmatimonadetes > Gemmatimonadales > Gemmatimonadaceae > UBA4720. Next base: position 23,445 of record DATLDF010000086.1, on the reverse strand, counting down.
CGCCTCACTATTGTGAAAGTGCTGAGTCCACGCCGTCGGGGTGTGGGGAACGCGGCTCAGTCTAGCTGGCGGCTAAAATCCAGGGCATACGTCAAACGACGTAGAGATGCGACGGATGGAGGAGCGATTTATCGGCGGGAACGCTGCTACATGGAAGGCGACCTTACGGTGATCGGCATGCGCGGCGTTGGTAGCTCGTTTACGCCGCTAACTCCTTCATAAAAGAAGCCCTCTTCCCTCGACAGGTTACTAACGGTAACTATCAAGAAGTTGAAGGGCCCGTTCCTCGCAGAAAAGAACGCACTTCAACGTGCCCCCGAAATACTGGAGTAACCATGACGAAACCGCAGGCTGCCTCCATCACCACCCTCGAGCACACGCCCGCCAACTGTCACGCGCGCGAAATTCTCGCGCGCGTCGGCGACAAGTGGTCTGTGTACGTCATCGACGTGCTGGGAACCTCCGGCACGCTCCGTTTCAATGAGCTGAGGGACCAGGTAGACGGGATCAGCCAGAGAATGTTGACGGTGACGCTGCGCGGAATGGAGCGCGATGGCCTTGTGACGCGGACTGTTTATCCCGAAGTTCCGCCACGCGTCGAGTACGAGCTCACGGCCCTTGGGAAAACTCTCCGCAAGCTCGTGCGCGGCCTGGTCGAATGGTCGGGAGCGCATCTTCACGAAGTTGACCAGGCCCGGGCTGCGTATGACGCGCGGCACGGAGTCTGATTACATACAGAACTCATGACTACGAAAATCCTCCGTCGTACCGGGCTCATCGAGCTCGCTGGTGCTGACGTGCCGTCGCTGATGCTGCGGCCGGATGTAGACACTCCGGTTCCCGGAGTCTTGCTGCTCCACGGCTACAGCTCGACCAAGGAAGTACTCTCAGATACAATGGGCGTGGCTCTCGCCGCGCGCGGGGTTGCCACCCTTTCATTCGACCTTCCGCTGCATGGCCATCGGGATGACGAGATGTTCGAGGAAGCCAAGACCAATCCGTTTGGGCTTCTTCAGCACTGGAAGAGCGCGCTCGTCGAGTCGAAGGGCGCCATCGAATGGCTCGCTTCTCATGAAGCAATCGATGAGGACCGCCTCGGAGTACTCGGGTATTCCCTGGGCAGCTACGTCGGACTCCAGACAGCTGCGTCCGAGAAGAGGGTGAAATGCGTCGTCGTCGCGGCGGGCGGGGATCTGCCTGAAACGCCCTGGACGAGCATGGTGCGGATGGTGACCGATCCGCTGACCGCGGCGAAGCTGTTAAAAACGCGGCCGCTGCTCGTACTGCATGGTACCAACGATCGCACGATTCGGCGCCAGCAGGCGCAGACTTTGTACGATGCCGCGCTGGAGCCCAAAGAACTTAAATGGTATGAGTCAGGGCATGTCCTGCCACCGGCCGCAGCAGACGATGCGGCTTCCTGGATGGTCGCCCAGCTCGGTTAGGTCACTTCTTAAGTTCGGCGGTGTTGCTCGCGGTTTTCCGTAAAGGATTGAGGTGTCCCGCATTCAGTGCTCCCAATGGAAGTGTTGCCATCGCTGATCCGCTTGAATCCGCGGCTGTTACGGGTGATGGCAATACTTCCATAAAGAGCGCTGAATGCGAAACACCTCAATCCTTCCCTGACTACCAAAACAGCGACCGTCTGATTGCTGGAGAATCGCCCCGATTACGCCGCCGTCCGCGGACCAGTACAGCTTCATACAGTGGACGAACCCGATCCCATTCCTGACCTCAAGCAACAATTACGCGACGACCTTATCGCGCTAATTGGGAAATACGATCAGTACTCGGCCGCAGGCGCGATCAAGGCAGATCAGCCGCGAATGTCAGATCTCCAGCGCAACCGCCTGGATCGCTTCAGTCTCGAGACGCTCATTCGATTCCTCACCCGAGTGGAGTGCCGCGTCGAGATCAAAGTCGTGAGGCTAAGCCCCGCCGCGCCACGCATCTTCCGGTTCCCCGCTCGCGTTCAGACGGAACAGTCTCGCAAGGATTGAGGCGTGTCGAATTCAGGGCTCTTTATGGAAGTATTGCCATCACCCCTAACCGCCCGCGGACTCAAAGCGGATCAGTGATGGCAATACTTCCATTGGGAGCCCTGAATTCGACATACCTCAATCCCCTCACGAGAGCAGACGTCGTCGCGGACCCGAAGGCAGTAGTGCTTCCTACACCCCGGCCGCGCCCTACCTGAACTCAACCGGCGTACCGTCCAGGAGTATGTACGAGAGCCGCAGCGCATCCCAGTTCGTCAATCGCACGCAACCATGGGAGTTGGCGTACCCAATAGTTTCCGGAGTTGGGGTCCCGTGAATTCCGTAGTGCGGCTTTGACAATGACATCCACACGACCCCCACGGGTGAGTTAGGCCCGGCCGGCAGCAATGCCTGCGGCTGGTCGTCCGGCACCTCGGAGAAGAGCTTCGGCTGGTATCGATACGCCGGATCGAACGAGACATAAGTGACCTTGAAGTCCCCGCTCGGCGACGGATCGTATTCGGCGCCGAGCGTCGAGGGAAAATGATAGATGATCTTTCCGCGAGCGTCCAACGCCTGAGTCCAGAAGCCCTTCTTCGAGATTATCAGCCGGACAGCGACTGCAGTGTCCCGCGCCATCGACGATCCATCGTCATCGACATTCGGTACGAGGAGCTTCGTTCCGGGTTGCAGATCGGAGAGTTTCACTCGCGGATTCAGCTGGGCAAGAAACTTTGCGGAGGTGTGGAATTTTTCCGCGAGGCCTTCGGCTGCAGATGAGTAGCACATGCATGGAAGCTTTGCCTGCTTGTAGACATTCCCCGGAATGGTCGTGAACGGGCCTTTCAGGTCGGCACTCGAGACAGAGTACCATCTAACAAGCGGTCGCGATCCGGCAGCGGAGCGAAGGCGTCCGTAGGTCGGTCCATCTATCGACACAACTTTCGGCGGCGAATCGCCCTTGAACCGGGCCGAGTCTTCTGGTTTGGCGAAGAAGGTTACGGCTTTGGTCGCGTTGATTCCCCACGCGCCATCGACAATCCCGGGCGAAAAACCGGCCCTGTCGAGAAGTATCTGCAGCTGCAGCGCAAGCGGACCGGTTTCAGGAATCCTGACAGGAAACTTCGCCGGCATTTTCTCGATGCTGACCGCATTCAGCACCGTGGATGGTCGGGTTTTCTGCTGAGCGCCGGCGCCTGCGACCGGGATGGACGCCACCAGGATCGCGAGTCGACAGAAGTGTTTCATGGACGTGCTGGGCCGGGTTCCGCCTGGATCACTACTTCGAGGTAGCGGGGTCCGCCGGCGTCGATGGCTTCGAAGCCACTTCGGCTTGAGCCGACTGGAAATTGTTGGACATGAGCTCGAGCAGCTCGCGGCCGGCCTTCCTGATTTTCTCGACGTAAGGAATAAACTCTTCCTGTCCTGCTTCGTGGAGCTGTTCGATCAGCAGCTCGGAGTAGCCGAGCACGTGTCCGAGCGGCGTGCGTAGATCGTGGAGGAGGGTGCGCGGCAGCATGTGCTGCACGCGCGCTTCGATTGCTGGAGGCAGCTGCGGGGCTGGCTCGGTCACGCATTACCTCCTGAGCTGGCGATCGTTTCGTTTTTTCGGCCTATGAGGGCCTGCATTTTCTCGAGCAGCCGCGACAGCTCGATTGGTTTCGTGTCGTAATCGTCGCAGCCTGCTTCCATCGCTTTTTCGCGGTCAGTGGACATTGCGTGTGCTGTGAGCGCAATGACGGGAATGGCTTTCGTCGCCTCCGCTCCCTTGAGCGAGCGCGTCGCTTCCCACCCGTCGATTATCGGCAGGCTCATGTCCATCAGGATCAGGTCCGGGGCTTCGGACTTCGCCATCGCCACACCTTGCTCGCCGTCAACGGCGATGATCACTTCATAACCCTTGCGCATGAGCCGGCGCGACAGCATGTCGCGATTCATTTCGTTGTCTTCGACAAGAAGAATTCTGTGCATGTCCGTCAGGCTATCGCCTCGTGTGGTATTGAAAAGTTGTCCAATGCATCGCGAACCTGTATCAGGAGCTCGTCTCTCGAAGAACCTGAGGTCTGCAAGATCTGTTCGACGTACCCGTTCAGGCGCCGCCGCTCTTCACCCGTCAGGTCGTGCGAGGTCACAACTATTATAGGAATCGTGCGCCACTCGGAATGAGTGCGCACCCGGTCGGCAAACGCAAACCCATCCATGACGGGCATCATCAGGTCGAGGAATATCAGGCTTGGGCGTTCCGCTTCCATCGACGTGAGCGCGGCCTCGCCGTTCTCGGCCTCGGTCACGCGACAGCCTGACTTTTCGAGCATCACCCGCATTGCGGAACGAGTTCTCGAATCGTCGTCGACGACAAGAATTGGACATGGCGGGTTTGCGCATGAATAGCGTCCAAGAATCCGCGCAATTCTGCGTCGGTTCACGGGCTTTGTGACATAGTCCGCTGCCCCAAGTGCAAAGCCCCGCTCAGCGTCATCGACCATAGTCAGCATGATGACAGGAATATCCCGGAGAAGCGGGTCGGCTTTCAGGGAGTCGAGAACGACCCATCCATCCATTTCCGGCATCATCACGTCGAGAGTAATCGCGATGGGAAGCAGCTGGCGAGCCAGCTTGAGCCCGTCCTCGCCGTTCACGGCCGAACGAACAGAAAATCCTTCCTTGCTCAGAAAGCGCCGCATAAGTTCGCGTTGCGCCGGATCATCATCGATGACAAGGACGCATGTCCCAGGAACGGTTGGCGGGTCGGTGCTGCGATCCGTGGCATCGACGATGTCGGTGCCGTCGAAGTCAGCCGCGCTTATCACTTCTGATCTAGCCTCTGTGACGACCGAAGGCAGCTTGATCGTGAACGTGCTCCCAACTCCGGGTTTGCTCTTCAATGTCACGTCGCCGCCCATCATCTGGCAAAACCGGCGAGTGAGCGCCAGGCCCAGCCCGGTCCCACCAAACTTTCTCGTTGTCGAAGCATCAGCCTGAGTAAAGTCCTGGAACAGCCTTACGATCTTGTCCGGGCTCAGGCCGATCCCTGTGTCTGTCACGCGAAAGATGATCCATTCCATGCCGTCCATCTTTTCTCTATCTGCATTGAGAGTGATGGAGCCTTCGTGCGTGAACTTTGCCGCGTTTGAAAGAAGATTGAAAAGAGCTTGACGCACTTTCACCTGGTCAGCCCGCATTCCGCCAAGATCCGGAGAGATCTCGATGCGCAGCTGATTTGAGTTCTTCTCGACCATTGGCTGAATGGTCGTTGCGACATCCTGGATCAATGCGCTCAGCTCGAAATTCTCGAGGAACAATTCCATCTTGCCGGCTTCGATCTTCGACAGATCGAGAATGTCATTGATCAACGCGAGAAGATGCCTGCCCGATGTCGTAATCTTCCCCAGATCATCGGTGAAGGAATCGAGATGCTGCTCGGCCGCTTCTTCCTGGAGCATCTCTGAATACCCGACGATTGCGTTGAGAGGCGTGCGCAGCTCGTGGCTCATGTTCGCGAGGAACAGGCTCTTCGTTCTGTTCGCGATCTCCGACGCTTCTTTCGCCTTCGCTACTTCCTCTTCTGCACGCCGGCGCTCGGTGACGTCTTCCATGGCGAGCACGATGAGCTCGCCATGATGACCGGCCTGGAGCTTTCGCGCGTTGAGCAGCATCACTCGCCGGCCAAGCTCCGGAAAATCGTGTGCAAGCTCGAAGTCGTTGAACACGGAGCTGGTAGGAACGATGTCCTCCAGAAGGGTGCGCAGCGCAGGTATGTCCCACTGACCGTTTCCGAGCTCGTAGATCAAGTGGTTTTCAGTTTCGTCGGGTGAGACCTTGAAAGTCTGATAGAAGGCACGATTTCCCGATTGAACGCGCAACGTCGTGTCGAGAATGAGCAATGGCTCCCGCACCGTATCGACGATGTCCTGAGCGTACGTCTCGATCGCGCGCAGATCGGCCTCCGACCGGCGTCGCTCCGTCACATCTTCCATCGCCAGAACGATGATCGCAGAGTGACTGCCTGCTCGCAGCTTGCGCCCGTTCAACAGCATTATGCGACGCCCGATTATCGGGAAGGAATGCTCGAGCTCGAAATCATTGAAGACCGAGCTTGTCGGTATGACGTCCTCGAGCAGCGTCCTCAGGCCGGGAATATCCCACTGACCGTTACCGAGCTGGTAGATGAGTTGATTCTCGGTTTCTGCCGGCGAGACGTGGAAAGTCTCGTAAAAAGCTCGATTTGCGCTTTGCACACGCAAATTCGTGTCGAGCATGAGAAGCGGCTCGCGAACGGTATCGACGATGTCCTGCGCGTACGTCTCGATGTCGTCGACAAATGGCTCTTGATTCAATTATTCCCCTGGTCTTTCAAGCTACCATGTTGGGCGCTGGGACGCGGTCCAGATCGGCAGCCGAATGCTCATTTTTGGCAGCCATGGCCTTCTGGCGGACGTTAACCCTCCTTCACCGCGCGCGCGGGGGCATTCTGCAATTGCGTCCGGACGTGATTTTTCCCAAGTTGAGTGAGGAAATGTTGGGCATCCCTACCTCTGACTTCACGATGATCCGGACTCTTCTCCTCACCTTTGGCTGCCTGGTTTGCGGCGCCAACGCGGTCAGCGCTCAGGCATTGGCCCCGGCCGCGCCACCCGAGGCGGTTGACAGCACAGCGCCGATCCCGGTGACGTCCTACGCAGTGAAGTCGGGAAAGATTGCACTCTCGAGCGCCATGAGTCCCAAGCCCGTTTTTCTTCCTGACGGCACGTACACGAATGACGGTGGCACTGTCATCGTGATTGTTGATGGCGTGATAGTGCGTCTCGAGAGAGACGGAGGTGAAGCCACCTTCATCGAGTCGGTTCGCACGAATCGGGACAAGCAGATCATGCTCACGCCGTCGACGAACGCGCTGATGCAGGTGACTGACATGCGGCTGCCCTCGGGAACGTTCAGGGCTGCTGATGGAAAGAGCTCGTTCTCAGTCGTAATGGGCCGTCCTACGGCATTCAATCTTCCGGGAGCTTCCCCGGAACATTGACCTGCCGGGTCAGGATTGGCGCGCGGCGGTGAGGATGGCCTTCCGTGAGCGCCGAGCACCCGGGTTTTTGGTTTCACCTGGGGTTCAATTCCGAACCGTGCGAGGTAGATGGCCGTTCATGTAGTGCTCGTGCATCCCGAAATTCACTGGAACACCGGTAACGTCGGGAGAACATGCCTCGCCACCGGTGCAACGCTTCATCTCATCGAGCCGCTCGGCTTCTCACTCGACGAGCGCGAGGTGAAGCGCGCGGGGCTCGACTACTGGGAGCACGTCGATCTGAAGGTGTGGCCGAGCTGGGAAGCGTTCGAGCTCGAGTTGCCGACGCTCGGCGCGCCATGGTTCTTCTCTTCCAAAGCAACGCAGCTTTTCTGGGACGCCCCGCTCGGCCAGACGGGCGATGTCGTGCTTGTCTTCGGAAGAGAGACAGGTGGTCTTCCGGCCGAGCTTCATGAGAAATACAGGGATAGGTTTGTGGCGATGCCGATTACGTCGCCGTTAGTCAGATCACTCAACCTGTCGACATGCGTAGCGATCGCGATTTACGAAACAATCAGGCAACGCCGGGAAACTGACTTGATCGAGAGGAACGGTTATTTCTTCGCCTTTGCCTCGAACGCCTTGATCTCGTTGGTAATCCCCTTAGCGAGGTCGTTCGGAATCGGGAAAGTGAGCGCGTACTGCGCGATCTTCCACGCTCCGTCTTTCAGGCGCAGGACCCCTGTTCCGCGACTGGTGCCGTAGCTCTTGCTGTCGAGCAGCTCGTCGAACCACGCAACGCATTTGCATGGAAGGTCGGCGACGACGACGTGGCGTGACTTCGGCTTGTACGTCCAGCCGGTTCCCTTTGCGAAGTACGGCTCGGCGAATTTGCGAAACTCGACGAGGGTCCAGCGCTCCGCGGCGTCCGTGCCGATGTAGACCGCGCTCTCATCAGTAAACAGAGCGAAATATCTCTTGCCGTCTGCCTTCGATGCAGCCTCGTGAAACTGATCGAGAGTGCGGTTGATCGCCTTGATCGTCGAGTAGTCCTGCGCGGAAACAGGAAATGGAGCCGCGAGAATAAGGAAAGCCAGGAGGTAAGGGCGCATCGACGGGTGGGTTGAGATTGAGGCACTGGTGGAGGCGGACTCGAGCTGAACATTACTCGCAAGTCAGGTCGCGTGGCACTTTGGGAGCCCGACCGACGCGCCGGAGGAGTCGGTTCTCCCCGACTGTCAGATGACTACAGCTGAATAAAGTGTGAGATTTGAGGAGTGCATTCCGTCAAGCGCGGAGACCTCACATTCAAAGGGAGCTCGCAGGTGAGCCGGTCTCCATGAAAACGAGCGCCGGCATTTTGATGTATCGCCGCACGGGAGACACTTCTATAGAAGTATTTCTCATTCACCCCGGCGGCCCTTTTTGGGCGAAGAAGGACATTGGTGCGTGGTCCATCCCCAAGGGCGAATACGGCAACGGGGAAGAACCCCTGGACGCAGCTCGCCGGGAATTCAGGGAGGAGACAGGCTTCGATGCCGACGGCGAATTTATTCCGCTCGAGCCGGTCAAACAGAAGGGTGGAAAGGTTGTGTCGGCGTGGGCGATTGAAGGATCGATTGACGCGGCCGCCATAAAGAGCAACACCTTCTCAATGGAGTGGCCGCCAAAGTCAGGGCGGCAAGCTGAATTCCCGGAAGCAGACAAGGCCGCCTGGTTCAGCACCAAAGACGCGCGTGCGAAAATAAATCCCGCTCAGGCCGCGTTCATCGATGTGTTATGCGCGAAACTCAAAATCGGTGGCGCATGATCCGATCACGATCGGACTTGGAGGCCTTGCATCGTAAAGCCGGCCTGGTTGAGCTCTTTGATCAGGGACGCGTTCTGCTCTTTCGTCAGTTCGACAAGGGGTGGACGCACTTTCTGCCAGCTGGCATCATTGCCGTAATGAGCAATCGCTGCCTTTAGCGCTGGAATCATCGGAGATCTCGCAAAAATTCCACGCACGATGTCGAGCTCGGCCTGCTGGGCATCGGCATCGACATTCTGCCACGAAGCGAATAGCCGCGAGATCGGTCCCGGATTCACATTTGCGGTCGCACTGATACATCCGGCTCCACCACTGCGCAGGGCCTGAAGCAGAAACGTCTCGGCTCCAGGAAAAACATCGAAGCCGTCAGCTGCAAAGTTGTCGATGTACGCTTTTGTGTTATTCCAGTCGCCCGATGAATCCTTTGCGCCGGCAACAATTCCGGGATACGCCTTGAGCAGGCGCTCGATCAATGGGACTGTGATAGCTACCTGCGAGACCGGCGGAATATTGTAGAGATAAACCCGCAGGCGATCGTCGCCGACACGCTCGATTATCTCGGCGTAGCTCCTGAACAATCCCTCATCACTGACTCCCTTGTAATAGAAGGGGGGCAGCATCAGCACGCCGGAACATCCAAGATTCGTTGCCAGGGCCGTAAGCCTGACCGAATCGGTAATTGCGCAGCATCCCGTGCCCGGCATCATGCGAGCTGGATCGATTCCAGCGGCCACCAGACAGTCCAGAAGCTCGACTTTTTCGTCGACCGACATCGAGTTCGCTTCGGAGTTGGTTCCGAATACCGCGAGCCCTACATTCTGCGACAGAAGCCAGCGACAGTGTCCAGCCAACCGGTCGCCGTCCGGAGAGAGGTCGGCCTTGAATGGCGTGACGACGGGAGAAAGAACGCCTTTGATACGCTTCGCGCTGGTCACTGAGGTCAATGCATCGCCGGGATGATTATGCCGAAGACAATCTCAAGGGCGCTGTCTGGCCCGTTGGGAACCGTTAGTTTATCGCTAGCTCTTTCGTTTGGCGCTGGCGTCCGTTCCGGCATCAGCAGTGTCGGCGTCAACGGCGTGATGGTGCTCTGCGACGTCCTTCGCCAGCCGTGACTTTTCGCTGTTCTTTTCGGCCTCATCGTGCTGCTCGCGACCTTCGAACAACCGGTCCTTGCCGTCATCGTTGTGCTTCGCAATCTCCTCAGGATTGTGTCCAGGCCCTGATGAGCTCCCGACCTTATCCGCCCCGGCCTCCTTCGCTGCATCGGCTGACTGGTCGAGCTTCCTGTCGCTCGAGTCGTGCTTGTAACCACTGCGCTCTTCGGTCATACCCATACTCACTTTGATTAGATGAGTGAGTATGGGCAACAAGGGTGCCTCGTCAGGGGAAAATCACAGGCAGCACTTCCTTCGTCGTATAGACACAACGGTCGTTGTGTCCGCATTCGGATACGATCATCGCGTTCGGCCTGGCGCCGAGGCTGTCGGAGATGAATTTGACGAATGCTTCACCGCGGGCGCGACGCGTCGGCCCCTGAGTCATCGCCACCGGAGATGAATCGAATCCACCCAGCGGAAGTATGTCCACCTGGCCGAACAGATAGGTCGTCGGTCGCTCAACCAGCTGCTTCCTGAGCTGATCGTCCGTCATGTCCTTTGTATAGCCGGATCGTTTTTCCAGACCCGCCGGCCATTGGTTGTAAGCCGGAACCTTCGTAACATCGAACGCTGCGTACGTGAAATCCGCGTTGACCTTCATCCCGTTTGGCCCGAGCGCTTCCCTGTTCGCAGTGACCGAATCGGCGTTGCCGGCTGTTGTGGGGCGCACTCCAGTGGGCCACGCATAGGTTGACGGATTCGCGACGACATAAGACATCGCAACACCTGGGTTTCCGTGCATCCTGTTCGCCATGCCGTAGCGCGACGCGAACTGCCCGCCTGCTGAATGTCCGGCGACGACGACCTTCGTAAGATTTGGAAAGTGCTTCTTGTTCGCGAGCTGCCTTACGATTTCGTCCATGAAATCGAACGACGAAAGCGCCGGATGCGATGTCGCCATCCCACCCGAACGCCAGCTGTCGCCCCGGTTCGGCCAAAGAATTTCGTTCAGCTCGACCTTGTCCGTATCCGACGCGAAATACGGAGAGATGACAACGGTATTATCGAGCGCACCAGCGAGAAATGCTGCTGCCATCGCAGTCTCGAAATAATGATCGGCGTTGCGGCCCGTGCCGTGAACAAGGACCAATGCCCTGGTGACGGCAGCGTTTGGTTTGTTCAGTTCATAAGACGAATAGACCATGGCACGCGCGGGGCCGCCGCCGAGCGCGACCCATCGCTCGCATTGTGCCGTTGCTGTGGTGCAAGGCGCGACGCGCGTCTGAGCCTCTGCGGCCGCGGAGGTGACGATGGCCAGGGCCGCAACCATGAATGGGGTTCGCATGATCATCTTCAATTTCTATAGGTTTGGATTGGCTGCAATCTCGTTGACGCTTACCGGAATGCACTTGCTCCGGGTTGCCAGGAAAGTGTTGGTCCCGGCAACAAGCCAGCGCCGAAGGTCCCACAACCGCCGGCCTTCCAGCCATGTCACAGACCCGCGCTCATTCTGGAGAAGGGTCCACGCGTCAGCAGTGTTCGCTGGCGCCGTCACCGGCGTGAGTCCGGTATAAAGTGCGCGCTGCTGGTTGATCAGCGTCGTCATCCCGGCGATATCACCGCCACGCAACGCCGCCTCGGCGCGAAGCAGAAGCATCTCAGCCCCTTTCACGAGAGGTACCGGGCTTCCAAGTGATGTGTACTTGGTCTGGCGGAAGAATTTCGTCGTTCCGTCCTGGCCGGTCTGCACTGCGCCACCGGTTGTCTTCACGGTATCCCACGGCGTCCGTGGATCCTTGAAGATGGTGGCATAGCGAGTGCCGAAGACCGTCGTCTCGCGTCGTGTAATTGTCTGGAAGGCGAGATCGTTATTCTCGCGCGCCGTTCCCGTTCCAAAGATCGCGTTGAACACGAATGTGTTCGGAACCAGGATCGCGTCGGCAACTGCGCCGTTCCAATCGCCGAGCCATGCCCGAATCGAGGCCCGTCCGCCAAGCGCCGCATTCTGGACGGTCGGGTTGTTGAGCGCCTTCGCGATTGTGTACGCGCGCGTGAAGAGGCTGTCCGCTCGCTGGAAGTAGACGCTGTCGCTTTGTGCCGGACCTCCGTCTATCACTCCCGTGCAGACATTTTCTCCAAGGAGACGGTTTGCGAACGCCGCGTACAAGTATGCCCGTGGGGTATCGACATTGGTCTCGAAGCCGGACCCGAGCACAGCCTGCATTCGCTGCAGTCCGTTCTCGGCAGACCAGCGGGCTTGCTGCATGTTCGACCAGTCCGGATTCACGTCCTCAGGCCGGATAACACCAATGGCGTATTGCTGCTCAGCAGCGAAGTTACCGCTCTTCGCCAGCTCGCCAGCGGCAAGGGCGCCGCGATCGATGTAGTTGCCGAGCGCCAGCGAAAGGTCGCCCGACATTCCGTTGACCAGCGCCGGAATGGCAATGGCGGCGTTCAGCTGGTCGTCCTGAATCGGACCCGGGTTGCTGACGTTGAGATCACAGGCCGTGCAAAGAAGTGTGGCGATTGCGATGCCGGCGAAGCGGCGTTCGGTTGCGTTGATGAATTTTGTCATGATCAGAAGCCCATTCTGAGTGTCATCGTGAACGAGCGTGAACCCGGGAACACGTAGTAGTCACGCCGGGCGAAAGTATCGTCGCGTGTGTCCGCGTTCTCCGGATCGGTACCGGTGTACTTGCTGCTCTTCCACAGGTTTCGCCCTGCGATCGCGAGTGATGCGCTTCTCGCGCCAGGAAGAACCTTTGTCGGAAGGTCGAACGTCAGGGACATGCTTCTCAGCTTGAAGAAGTCGGCCTTCTCTACCCAGAACGAATAGTCACGCGCGATTTTCGTGTTGATCGTGCAGCGTGCGCGCTCTAGTGCCGTGAATCCACCGAGTGCGGTTGAGTCACCGGCTGCGGCGGTACGCATGGCATCCTGTGCTGCATAGCACGGCTGCCACGCGAACAGGTTCGCGTTCTGATACCCGACGGCGTTCAGAGTGTGGCCGCCGATCTGCCATTCGCCCTGTGCATCGAACGTGACGTGATTGAAGAACCGGGCGTTGATACCGGGTGTCCATGTGCGAGTCGGATAAACCGAGCCGAGGAAATGACCGTCCTCGATGATCGGGTTCGCGAGCGCATTTGGATTCATGACCTTCAGTCCATAGTAGGATGGCACGGGCAGGCCTTCCTTTACGAATGTTCTGCCAAGCGCGAAGATCGTAAGCACCTGTCCGCCGATATATCCGGCTTCGCTGTGCACCTTGCTGAAGCCAAGTCGTCCGGTGATGTCGAGTGAAGGCAAGCGAACCAGGCCCATGTTCAGCATCACTTCATGACCCGAGCTCATCAGCTCGCCCACGTTGATCAGCTGCGATCCCGAGAAACCAAGTGAAGGCGACTGCTGAACGGGGATGAGTGCTTCGTAAGTGTGAGCGTCGAAGTGAGAGTATTCGACATTCAGCCGGCCGCCCAGCGCGGTTGCATCGAAGCCAAGCTCGACTTCGCGGGTACGCTCGGGTCCGAGGTTTTCGTTGCCGATCGTATTCGTCGTGAAGCCGGGCTTCCCATTCTCAGCCGCGACTGGCGACCACGTGCGTACCGCGTCAAAGGCCCCAGGAGCTTTTCCGGACTCACCCACGGCTGCGCGCAGCTTGAGCGTTTGGACGAACAGGCGCGGCCAGAAGCGTTCGTCCGAGATTACGTACGATGCGCTGAGCTTGGGATAGGTCTGGAAGCCAAAGCCCTTTCCGAATGCGCTGTTACCGTCTCGCCTGATTCCGGCCGTCACGAAAAGAATGTCGCGCCAGCCGACGAGCTCCTGCGCGAAGAGTCCGGCGTTGATTACGCGCTGCTGCGTCACAGCGGAGATAAGACGGGTAGATCCGGAGACGAGAGTCGGATCGCCCGGCGCAGCGAAGTTGTCGGACTGGAAGTCGGTCGAGTAGATGCGGCTTTCAAATACCTGGGCACCGACGGACGTGGACGTGCTCAGGCTCCTCCCGAGCTGGCGACGGATTGTTCCGGCGTAGTCGGCCGTCAGGAACTGCCGCTGCCACAGTGTCTGAAACATCGACCCGAGCGGGACGCGGACGTTGCCGAAGGGAACGATGTAGCGAAGATCGGCGTCGTTGTAGTCGAACCCGACAGCGAACCGGTTTGTCAGCGCCTCAGTCGGCTGATACGTGAGCGTCGCGCCCGTAAGGAAGTGATTCGTGACGTTGACAATGTCATTCGTGAACAAGCTGTCGTTGATCACGCAGACAACCGTCAGATCGGTGCAACCGGTTCCCTTGTAGTTCGACCCTGAGCCGCGCGAGATGTTGAGGACGGCGCCGTTGGCACTGTTTCCATCGGCGAACCCTACCGTGCGAAGTCTCGCGACCGACTGATTGACGTTGATCGTCAGGCCCCTGGCTGGAGTGAAGCCGAGGTTGGCGCGGAAGCCGCGGTTGTAGACGCCTCCGGTTGGAAGAACTCCATCCTCGCTGTCGGCGTTGCCTGATACCTGATAGGTAATTCCGTTGGACGTGCCGCCGCGTACCCCGAGGTTCAGGCGAGCGATACCGCCCTTGTGCAGCCAGCTCCCGCTGGACGGGCAGGTCGCGTCCTGGAACTTCGTTCCGTTGCCGATAGTCAGAATGCCGCTGCAGTTATTGAAGAACTGGCCGGTTGGATCCGACTCAGGTCCAACGTGTCCCATGGAGTTGAAGCCGCCGGTCATCGCGAGGCTCCACACCGGCGCGCCGCTCTTCCCCTGCTTGGTGAAGATCTGGAGAACGCCGCCGGAGGCTTCAGTTCCGTAAAGCGTAGTCGCCGCCGGCCCTTTCACGATCTCGATGTGATCGATGGACTCGGCCGGAAGGTCGTTGAGCGGATTGATGTACTGGCGCCCACCGACGTTGGTTGGAGTGTGTCCGTTGAATACGCGAACGCCATCTATATAAACGAGTGGCGAGTTACCCTGGCTCACGCTGTTCACGCCGCGAAGGAGGATCGAGCCGCCGCTGCCTGGCTGACCACCATTCGCCAGGACCGTGACGCCCGGCGTAGTTCCTGTAAGAATGTCCTGAGGATTGAGCGCGGCTGACCTCGTGATTTGCAACGTATCGATTGTCGCGAGTGCAGTTCCGATGGAGCGCCGACTCTCTTCACCTGTTGCGGTGACGACGACACCCGAAAGCGTGGTGGCGGTCCGTGTCATCGCGAAGGTCACGGTTACGCTGCCTGAAGCCGGCACCTGCACCGTCTGCACAATTGGCTCGTAGCCGATCATTTGAGCGCGCACTTTTATCGATCCGGGCGCGACACCTCTGATGGTGAACGAACCAGCAGAATTAACGGCCGCTCCAAGCCCGGTGCCGGGTATGCTCACCTGTGCGCCCTGGAGCGGAGTACTGGAGCCGCGCTCGGTCACAGAGCCGGTGACCGTAGAGCTGCCCTGAGCCTGAATGGTCATCGGTGCAATCGCAACGAACGCAATGGCCAGGTGCAGCCAGTTCTTCACCTTGGACTGTCTCATTAAACAAACCTCATTGTTGATGATCGATTCGCTACCAGCCGCGCACTTCCCCATCGCGACGGGGATCCGCCGCTCCAACCCATCGCCTGCCGACTCTTTGAATTACGTGCACGCCCCCAAAGCCCATGTCCACTGGAGGTGCGATGACAACCTCGTATCCGAGCCGGCGCGCTTCTGCGTAGACCGGATCAGCGAAACCATCTTCCATGCGAAGCTGTGCTGTTGCGGACGGAATCATCCGCGGCATTCTCAGCGCCTGCAATGGATCCAGCTTGTAATCGAGCAGGTATACGATGGTCTCGACGATTGCCGGCGGAATCGCGAGTGATCCCGGACAGCCAACCACTATTTCAATGCGTCCGTCACGCAGAACCAATGTCGGCGCGATCGTCGAAGCTGGTACGCGGAAGGGACCAGAAGCGTTGGGGGCCGAGCTGTCGCGCGCGAAATTGAACATCGCGCTGTTGAAGAAGACGCCGTCGATCCACGTTCCAGTGCCGAACGCAAGTCCGAGGGTATTGGTGAGGGAGACCGCGTTGCCCTCACCATCTACCACGGACATATGAGTCGTTTCAGAGGTCGAAGCGTCCGGCTGGGCAGTTGCTGCCGCTGGCCTGAGCGTTGAAGCCGGAATTGATTCCATCCTCGCGCATTCACCCTCTGGCGCCCGTTCGTAGATCCAGGGATTACCGGCAACGAGACGGCCGGTCACCGGCTCTTCAATTTTCTGGGAGCGTGTCGAAGCGAACGCGACACTCGTTATCCCGGCCATCGGAACCCCAACCTTATCGGGATCACCGATCACGGCGTCGCGATCGGTGACGGCGATGCGAAGTGCACCCGTCATGACTCGGAAAGCATCGGGCGACCGACTCGGCAGTCCAAGCTGAGGCAGTGCGCGGCCGGCCAGGAGATTCAGCGACTCGATCACCTGTATTCCTGACTGGGGTGCCGCGGCAGATAGAACGACCCGTCCGTGGTAGAGCGTGCAGACTGGCCGCGTCCAGCGTGGCTGGTATGCGGCGAAATCAGCGCGTTCAATCGTGGATCCCTTCGCGCGAAGCGCCTGCACGATGTCGTCGCCGATCTTACCCGAGTAGAACACGTCGGGACCATCGGCTGCAATGCGGCGAAGCGTTTCGGCGAGCTCGGCCTGAACGAGGTGGTCACCCGGACGCAGGGCTTTGTCGTCCGGCATAAAGAGACGTCGCGCATCTGACGTCTTAAGCTTTTCCGCAGTCTGAGTGATCTCGCGCGAAAGCAGCGCGTTGACCGTGAATCCTTCGGATGCCAGTCGAATCGCCGGTGCCATCACTGTCGCACGCGGCAGTTTTCCATATTTCGCGTGCGCAGCCAGAAGGCCGCGCACGGCTCCAGGAATCCCGACGCCGCGCGCCGTTGCGCTTGTGCCAAGGGCACGCAGTCCGGTATCGGGAACGCTGGCGGCCGAATTGTAGAAGTTCAGGTACTCAGACCGGCTGGTTTTCGCGTCCCAGTAGAGCAGTCCGCCACCAGCACCGAGTCCGCTCATCATCGGCTCGGTTACACCGAGCGCGAATGCGGTGGCAACGACTGCATCCATCGCGTTGCCGCCTTGCTTCAACATCTCGACTCCAGCTTCGCTCGCGTATGCATTGCCCGCTGCGACGACACCGCGGCTCGCGACAATCCGCTTTCCTACGTCAGGGCCGATCGATTCCGGTGGCGTTGCTCGCGCGCACGCGAACATCGACAGCATGAAAACGAATTTTGCCTGAGATATCTCGAGCCGGCTCAGCTTGAATGGCATCGACGACAATATCGCCGCAGTGCTGCTGACGCGCTAACGATTTGTTGACGGGATTTGCCGATAACGCGTCACCTAAAAAAGATGGAGTTGAGCTACTGCCTGAGCGAATAGAATTCATCTTCGTTTTCAGTATCCTGGTACGTCACCCTCATGCCGTCGGGCGTCGGCAATCCAAGCGCAATGGCGCGGTTCGAGCCCCGGAGATACTCCGCTTCCTCCGAAGAGGGGTCTAAATAGAATGAGATGCGGCCGGGTCCATCCCACACGAGGGGTCCCCGCGCCCTCCAACTGGTTTTGTAATTGATGTCATAACCACGCCGGTATGTCCCGTCGTCATACAACTCGTAGTGACCACCGGTGAGCCCGTAGATCAGGGGGTCGAGCGGCCGGCCTCCCATGGTCTGCAGGTCGTATGTGGCGGTTACTATATCACTTAACGAAATCGCCTTGAACATCACCGAACCGACCCCGGTGACCTCGGCGACAACTGTGTATGGTCCCGTAGTAGAATCGAACCTCATCTGGTCGAAACGGGCGAGACCCTTTGTGTCGGTTACGACGGAATAGCTGGCGGGATGACCGCCGTTCATCCTGAACTGGACGCTTACTCCTGAGATCGGATTACCGTCCACACGGCTTGCGAGCGACACCGTCGGGAGCTCCCGGGGAACTTGTCCGGGATTCCCCAAGATCGTCGTCCTGCTGACCGCAATGACGACCGCGGCACTCAGCCGATCCCTGGGGTTGAGCAAATCGGTACCGCCGCCGCAACCTGCGCCAAATGCCAGAACCGCTACCGTGAATATCCGAGAGGCCAACATCTAAGACTCCTGTCGATTCGGGACGATCAATCTCGAGCGGCTCAATCATCCCGAAATCAGCGGACGTTCAGAGCTGAATCAGAAACGGGTCCGATCAGCGGCAAAATCCTCATTTGTGCTTGCCGAGTGCCCCGTCCCGGCGTTCCTTATAACTCATGGAGCAGGTGCGCCGAGATTGGAGCTCGATTCCTCCTTACCGGTTGGAGACCTTCGGATCCCTCGTACTTCGGGGGTCCGATCACTCGATTGCTGCTGCCGACCGCCGTCATCAACGCCGCCGTCTGGCACTTCTGGCCGTCCTGGCAAGTGCGGGCCAGCGTGGACGCAGCCGTGACCAGCTTCTCCTTCTGTTCTGGCCCGATTCAACTGAAAAAAAGGCACGTCATTCTCTCGACCAGCTTGTCTATGCTATCAGGCGGTCTGTAAACGACTCCCTGTTCTCAGGAATTGATCCGATTCGGCTCGATTCTGCCGTCATCTCGACCGACTTCGCCGAATTCGAGACCCTGCTTGCGAACGGACGGGCGGAAGACGCCGTAGCACTGTACCGAGGGCCATTCCTGGATGGTTTTTTTCTCAGCAATAACCGTGAGTTCGATGATTGGGTCGAGGCGGAGCGCCGCCGGCTTGCGTCCGGATATCTGGACGCTTTGGAACGGCTCGCTCTGAATGCCGAGAATGCAAACGATCTGAATGCGGCGATCCGCTGGCGTCAGCAGATGGTTGCGTCCGATCCGCTCAGTACCCGCTTCGCTGTCGCGCTGGCGCACAGCCTCGCAAGAGCCGGTGAACGCGCGGCGGCACTCAGGTTTGCAGAACAGTTCGAGCTCAAAGCGAAACGCGAGCTGGGTCCGGGTATTCTCCCGGACATGAAGAGCCTCATTCTGTCGATTGAGCCGCAACCAGCTTCTGCCATCCCTCCGGCGCCACGCGCCAGTCTCATCGCAACCGAGGGAGCAATTGAGAAACCGCCGGTCTCCGGCAGACAAAACTTGTCGCGGTACGGCGTTGTCGTCGCCAGTGTCGCGACGGTTGCGACCGTGCTCATCGTATTTCTTGCGAGCGCATCGACTGACTCCGCGCCAGGCGCAGCCGAACCAGCTATTTCGGCACGTGCATCGACACAACAGAATCTCCAATCGGTACCGCGCGGCACACGCAACGTCGCCGCGTATGACTTTTATCTTCGCGGTCGCGATCCAGTTCTGTTACGAAACGATAGTCTCGCCGAGCTGGGCCTTGGCTATTTCGCGAAAGCGACTGCAATGGATCCCACTTTTGCAGCCGCATACGCTGAGCTGTCGCAGATGTACATGCGCTTGACGCAGTCGAGCCGCCGGGTCTCTCTCTCTCCGTCACAGTTACGTGACAGCGCTGAAGTTGCCGCGCGAAAAGCAATTGCGCTCGACAGCTCCCTCGCGGATGGACATGTGGCGCTCGGCCTGATCAGCACTCATGCGGTGAGAAACCTGGCGCTTGGCCAGGCGGAATTGCGGCGCGCCATTGCGCTGAACCCGCGAGTACCGAAAGCACACGAATACCTGGCAATCGTGCAGATGTACCGGGGCAGCCGGGCTGAGGCCGTCGCCGAGGCGCGGTGGGGAGTGGCAATCGATCCTTTGTCCCCGACCGCAAGAGCGACCCTTGGTCAGATCTTGTATGTAGCGGGGCGCTGCGATGATGCGCTTCCTATCCTCGACAGCCTCAATGCGATCAAACCTCCGTTGTTACGAGTCGGAATAACCCGAGCGCTCTGCCTTGCCGAGTTCGGCAGGTGGTCTGATGCAACGGAGGCGGTGTCTCATCAGGCTATGCGCGGACAAACAAGGGCGATGGGAGTGCTTGGACTCGTGCTTGCGCAGAGCGGCAGAACGGACGATGCGATGCGCATGCGCGAGCGATTGCGCACTGCTGCGAGAAGCAGAGTTGCAGCGCTGTTTGATGTCGCTCTCGTCAGCTTTGGATTAGGTGACATCGATGCTGCTGTTGCGGACCTCGACCGATCAGAGCAGGCGGGCACTCTTGGATATGAAATCATGGGGCCCGCGTTCCACGGGCTCCACAATGATCCGCGATTCATTTCTATCATGCGACGTCGCGGAATTGCATTGCAGCCAGCGGCAACTATTGCGTCGAGGTAGGGAGGTCGTTGGCCGTCGCCCGAGTTTGCATATTGGCCGCTGAATGGAGAAGTCGCGAGCGATAAATGAACACTTCGGAGACCACGCGAATGCGGGTTTCCCCCTAGTCGGTTAAGGTGGCAATTCGGTAAACACCTGAATAACTTTTCTGACTCCCCGTCGCCGATCCCACTTCAAATCCAGGATTTACCCAATGCGTGTCAACCTCTGGCGCAACGCAATAATTTTTGCGTTTGGCGTAGGCATTATTTCCTGCACGGAGCCTACAGGACCATCTGCGCCGGAGAGTGCACTCGCTGTAAGGACTGACAACGTCGCGTCACCGAGACCTGCGCTTGTAATCAGCCAGATCTTCGGTGGCGGTGGGAATTCAGGCGCGGCACTGAAGAACGACTTTATCGAGATCTTTAATCCTGGCAACGTCGCAGTGAGCGTTGCTGGATGGAGCGTTCAATACGCCTCCGCTGCTGGCCCCACGGCTCCGGCGACGTGGATTGTAACTACGCTGAGCGGTTCAATTCCGGCCGGCGGTTACTATCTCATTCAAGAGGCCGCCGGTGCAGGCGGAACCACGAATCTGCCGACTCCTGATGCTACAGGGTCGATCGCGATGGGAGCAGGCGCAGGTAAGGTTGCCCTCTCTTCATCAACTGCACCCCTGAGCGGCACCTGTCCGACTGGTACGGTTGATCAGGTGAGTTTTGGCTCCGGAACCAACTGCGGTTCAACCACCGGAGCACCGAGTGTCACGAACTCGGTCAGCCGCAACGGTGCTGGTTGCACTATCAGCGGAAGCAGCTCCGCGGACTTCAGCGTCGGCG
The DNA here is from genome assembly GCA_035525975.1 of Gemmatimonadaceae bacterium. GTDB lineage: Bacteria > Gemmatimonadota > Gemmatimonadetes > Gemmatimonadales > Gemmatimonadaceae > UBA4720. The sequence continues at coordinate 2,456 of DATLDF010000086.1, read as the reverse complement.
TTGCTGCGCCCCGCAACAGCGCGACCCCGGCGAACGTCTGCCCGGCAGCTCCAAGCCCGGCCACGACAGTTACGATCGCGCCGAATCCGGCAACTGCAATTATCGGAACAACGCAGGCATTTACCGCAACTGCGCGCGATGCATCGAACAACGTTGCGAGCACGACGTTCAGCTGGTTGAGCAAGAACACGAGCGTTGCAACTGTCAATGCATCTGGCGTCGCAACGGCAGTCGCAGTGGGGACGACTTTCATCAAAGTCACCACAGCGAATGGGCTGACCGACAGCGCGTCCTTCACCGTATCGGCAGCGCCGGCGGGCGACGTGGTGATCAGCCAGGTATACGGTGGCGGTGGAAACTCCGGTGCGACGTACACGAACGATTACGTCGAGCTCTTCAACCGAAGCATGACCGAAACAGCCACGGTTACGGGCTGGACGGTTCAATACTCTTCTGCTGGCGCGTCCTCATGGACCGTGGCAACCCTGCCGGCCGCGACAATCGCCCCCGGCAAGTACTTCCTCGTTCAGCTTGCAAGCACCGCAGCAGTCGGCGCACTGATGCCGACTCCGGATGCAACCGGCACGCTCACTCTGTCCGGCACGTCCGGCAAGGTCATCCTCACGCTGCCTGGTGTTAGCGTCTCCGGAGTCAATTGTCCGACAGGCGCAACGATCATCGATCGCGTTGGATACGGAACGTCGACCAACTGCACCGCCCCCGCCGACTGGAACGGCAACACAGGAACGCTTAGTAACACCTCAGCAGCCTTCCGCAAAATCGACGGCTGCACCAGGACAGGTAACCTCACTAACGACTTCATCGTTCTCACGCCGGTCCCGCACAACAGCGCGAGCCCCGCAAAGAACTGCAACGGCGTCGCACGCGTTCAGTCGACGGCCACGATCGTCATCAACGAGATCATGGGCGATCCGGTAAACGCCGAAAGCGCGAGCTGGGGCGAATGGTTCGAAGTCCGCAACACAGGCGCATCACCCGTCAACCTCAATGGCTGGAAGATCATCTCCGGCGGCACGAGCCAGCCTGACCACACGATCGGCGCTGACGTCATCGTGCCGGCTGGCGGCTACGCAGTACTTGGCCGCGGCAGCGACGTTACGCGCAATGGTGGGGTTGCGCTCGACTATAGCTATTTCGTTGGTGGCGCGACGACAATCTGGCTCGACGACGCCGATTTCCTCGAGCTCGTTGACGCGGCCGACGCACGAGTAGACTCGGTCGTGTGGACAAGCCTGCCGCATGGCGTAACACGCGGACTCCGCGATGCCTCGCAGGACAACCTTGACGTCAACGGCGCTAACTGGGGCTTCTCGTCCACAGTATTCGGCGATGGTGACTACGGAACTCCGGGCGCTGACAACGAACCTCTCGTTAACGTTGCGCCGATCGTCAGCGCCAACAAGATCATTGTCAGCGGCCGCGTTGCAACTGACGCTCCGCTTCCGGTAGGCTTCGAGTCGCAGCTGTTCGCGAGCGAGCTGACTGATGCCAACGTACCCGTTCCCGGAGTCACGTTCACCTGGAGTGCGCAGACACCGGCAATCGCAACGATCGACAGCCGCGGTGTAATCCGCGCCATTTCAGCCGGTACCGCGCGTTTCCTCGTTACATCGAGCGATGGCACTGCGAAGGTTCACCCTCTCGAGATGGCTACGCCGGTCGCGAGCAGTACGGCTGACTACCTGAACAGTGCCGCGTTCGGCGAGCCGTTTGACGCTGACGCCTCGAATGACTTTCTCATCCACCGACCCCAGTATACGAGCTCGTTCAACAGCACGCTTGGCACGCCGAACTGGGTGGCATACGACCTGAACGGTACGCACATCACAGCAGGACAGGATCGGTGCAACTGCTTCACGTTCGACCCTGAGCTCGAAGCGGCAGGGTTTACCAGGTATACGACAGCCGACTACACCGGCGCAGGCGCATTCGCAGGTTTTGGTATCGATCGCGGACACATGACTCGTTCGTTCGATCGCACCACCGGCTCGCTCGACAACGCCCGCACTTATTACTTCTCCAACGTTGTCCCGCAGGCCGCCGACATGAACCAGGGACCATGGGCGCAGTTCGAGAACTACCTCGGCGATCTTGCGCAGAATCAGAACAAGGAGGTCTACATCTATGTAGGCCCTGCCGGCAGCACCGGCAGCGTCAAGGGCGAAGGCAAGATCAACGTACCCGCGTCGACCTGGAAAATCGCGATCGTATTGCCAAGAGGAAAAGGACTCGCGGATGTGCACGACTACCGCGACGTCGATAACGTCATCGCTGTCGTAATGCCTAACGTTGCGGGTATCCGCAACGTCGACTGGACGACTAACTACGTCGTCAAAGCTGATTCAGTCGAGCGTTTGACCGGCTACCATTTCATGTCGCTGCTCGACGCAAGAACGCAGCGTGCACTGAAGACCGGAACGAAGCCGCCGCTTGGA
>DATLDF010000065.1:0-60735 GCA_035525975.1 Gemmatimonadaceae bacterium | reverse complement strand
CGCGAAGTTCGTGGTCTTCGAGATGGCAGAGTCGCAATTCTCCTGGAAAGCAGCCTGCATTCTGACGTGCCATTCGGGTGTGATGTCGTGCGCAGTGACGAAAACCCTCTGCCACTTCTCGGGCACTTCGTCAAAGTGGATATGGCCCGTCTTCGCGATGCGCTCCATCAGCTCGTCGGAATACCAGCCTTCGCTCTTGGCGATCGCGATGAAGTCCTCGTTCACATCCGGCATCATCGCGCCGGCCTGGTTGCGCATGAACGCAACGGCAAACAGCGGCTCGATGCCGGATGAGCAGCCTGCGATGATCGAGATGGTTCCAGTCGGCGCAATCGTGTTCACATTGCAGTTGCGAAGCATCTGCATCGGGCGAATGCGATTTCCGTCGGCATCGCGCGCGCACGTCTCGTCAGGACCCCAGATGGAACGCGCCCACTCGGGGAACGGTCCACGCTCGTTGGCGAGCCGCTCGCTTTCCTTCTTCGACTCAACGTCGACGAATTCCTGGAGCTGACGGCCGAATTCAATGCCTTCATCAGAGCTGTAGGAGATGCCGAGCTTGATGAGCGCATCCGCAAAGCCCATGACGCCGAAGCCGATGCGGCGGATGCGCTTCGAAAGTGCGTCGATCTCCGGGAGCGGGTACTTGTTGACGTCGATGATGTTGTCGAGGAAGCGAACCGACGTGTGGATGTCAGTGCCCAGCGCATCCCAATTCAGCTTACCATCCGTGACATAGTAGCCGATGTTGATCGAGCCGAGGTTGCAGACATCGTACGGGAGCAGCGGCTGCTCTCCACACGGATTCGTCGCTTCGTACGAACCGACATGCGGCACGGGGTTGTAGCGATTCGCTTCATCAATGAAGAAGCAACCGGGTTCGCCAGTTCTCCATGCGCCGTCGATCATCTTGTCCCACACTTCGCCCGCATCCTGCTGGCCGACAACCTTGCCGCTCGACGGCTCGATGAGGTCGTAGCTCGTCCCGGCCTTCAACGCTTCCATGAACTTCGTCGTGATCGCGACCGAGATGTTGAAGTTCGTGATCTGCGTAAGGTCTTCCTTGGAGTTGATGAACATCATCACGTCTGGATGATCGACCCGAAGAATCCCCATGTTCGCGCCGCGGCGCGTTCCACCCTGCTTCACGGCGTCGGTCGAGGCATCGTACAACTTCATGAACGAGACTGGTCCGGACGCCACGCCTGTTGTTGAACGAACCATCGACCCGGTTCCGCGAAGACGCGAGAAGCTGAAGCCCGTGCCGCCACCCGATTGATGAATGAGCGCCATAGAGCGGAGCGTGTCGTAAATGCCGTTGTGTCCGTTCGAGAGTGAATCCTCGACCGGAAGAACAAAGCAGGCGGAGAGCTGTCCAAGTGGACGGCCTGCGTTCATGAGCGTCGGAGAGTTGGGCTCGAAGCGACGCTGGGTCATCAGGTCGTAGAATTCCCGGGCAGCTGCCGTGACGTCCGCGTCAGTCGCGCCGTAACGGCGATCAGCCTCTGCGACGGTACTCGCCACGCGCCAGAACATGTCTTCCGGCATCTCAGTAGGCTTGCCGGTAGCGTCTTTTATCAGGTAGCGCTTTTCGATCACGGTCCGCGCATTCTGATTGAGCTCGGCAGATCCTACTGGGGGCGTGGCTGGTATGGGCATTAAGACAACTCTCCGCAACAAAATTTGGATGTCAATAACAAACTAAATGCTAATAAATCGGCCTTTCGGCGATTGGTCGGTTCTAGTTGGGGAGCGCAGTTTAGCCGCGTTCGTGTATCCGCGCCAGTGCCAACGTAAGTGCTTACATAACAACGACTTCCACAATCCACATCACGAATGCATGGGGGTGGTCGACCTTTCCACCTCGACCTTCCCTCTACAGCTTCACAGCTTGTTTGCAATCACATGAAAAGAGTGTCAAAAAAGCCTTGACTTTCAGTCCATGGACGCCGCCTGAATCGGGGCCGCTCGCGCGGTTCGCCACGTCGATTTTGCGGCTCTCGATGCTCTACTGCGCGATCATTTTCGCCATCTCCATTCGCGAACATTCGCGATGGATTTACCCCGGCACAATGGCGATTGCGTATGTGCTTCCGATCGCGGGAGCCGGCGCTATCTGGCTTCTGCTGCGCTCGTCCACCACCGCGCGAGTCATTGCCGTTCTGGTGATCATCCCGCTAGTGCTGGCACTGATCGCAACCGATATCTATTTCGCGATACCGGGACGCGTGATACGCAAATGGGGAATGCATTTCATCGCGGATCGCCAGCGCAACGTTGTCGCAGGGGAGCTTCGCAAAAAAGGAATCAACGCGTATCCCTATGTGACATCCGCTGAATTCAGATACGGATACTATACGCGACGGGTCGGACCTCATTCGATACTTCCGCTGGCGAGCGTGTCGAACAAAGTCACGGTGATGTGCACCGAAGGAGATCTCACCGTGACCTTCAACAGCGACGAACACGGGTTCAACAATCCGAAAGGGGTGTGGAAGCGCGACTCGGTCGATCTCGCCCTGATTGGCGACTCGTTCGTTTTTGGCTCCTGTGTTCGGCCGGAAGATCACTTCGTCAGCATGGTGCGTACGGTCGTCCCGCGGACACTCAACCTCGGCGGGCTTGGAAACGGGCCGCTGTCGGAGCTTGGCCTGCTTCGTGAATTCGCGGCGCCAATGAGACCACACCGGGTGTTCTGGTTTTTCTTCGAAGGAAACGACATGGAAGAGCTGGAGCTCGAGAAGCCGTTTCTGCTCAAGGGCTATCTCGACAGCGCCTTCTCCCAGCATTTGCTGCCGCGCCAGGACCTGACCGATAAGACACTCACGACATATGCAGACTCTGCTGTCGCGGTGGGAAAGGGCAGCAAGCCTTTGGCCAGGCACATCCTCGATCTTGCAAAGCTGCGTGACCTTCGAATCGCGCTTGGCCTGGAGGCAGCAAGCGCAGAGCGCGTGGTTACCCCGGACTATGAGCTGCTCTCGCGAGTGCTTGGTGAAGCGAAGAAATCAGTAAATGGCTGGGGCGGCTCGCTGACTCTCGTATACCTGCCGGAACAGCATCGCACAGATTCCGATGCACCACAGCCGATCGGGAGACGACACGACCAGGAAGACATTCGGGCGCACACCCTCGCCATCGCGAAAGGGCTCGGCATCCCCGTTCTCGACGTTGGCGAGCACTTCACGCGTGACAGCGACACGAAAGCCCTATGGTGGCGACCCCGGACCCATCTTAGCCCTTACGGCAACAGGAGACTGGCCGAGGCTGTTCTGGGGCTTCTCCGTTAGAAGCTGGTTCCGGCAGTGAGGTAGAAGCTCACTGCTTTCGCATTTCCGGCGGTCCTGTTCAGCACCGGTACCGCGAAACCCAGGCGGAATCGCGCCGGCACATCGTACTGAATCGCGGTATCGAAATCCGCCTCGGCTCCAACTGACGCGAGCCACGGCTGAGCGACAGTCGATCCGTTGCAGACGCCCGTCGATTGAGATGCATTGGCAGGACACCATGCTCTGCCGGCCTCGCCAAACCCGGCTACCGAAATTCGATCGAACAGCACGGGGATGAACGGCACACGTGTTGATGGAGCAGAAAGCGGCGCGCGAAATTCAGCGGTACCGCCGAGAGCTCGAATTCCCTGCTCTGCCGACGGAGGAAATCCACGAACGCCGAACGTGCGGCGATCTGCGCCGACGGAAAAGCCCGAGATTACCTCGAGGCTTCCACCGCTCAGGCCGCCCGCGGAAAAAGTGGAAATGGCATTCCTGTCCGCGATTGCTCCTGCCGCCCGAAGCGCGATGACGTGATGAGCGAATCCAGAGAGATCGACGGACTTGAAGGCGCCAAGTACTCCGACGATGCTGTTGCTGCCGTTCGATTCGCTTCCACTGCGCCAACGGCGGTGCACTGTTGTGTTGAGCGAGACGCCATCTTCACGGGATATGCTGAGCGCAGGCCGCGTCACGTTTGTCCACGAACCGGCAGCGAACACAGATGGATAGTCAAGTGTCTTCGAGTAGACCGCCGGCAGCTTCGCCAGAAGCGTGTCTGGATCTGTCGTGTAGTCCCTCGACTCGATCTCGCCGCCAAACGCGAATGAGGCGTACGTTCTCGCCCGGGGCCTCACGAAGCTTGCGCTCAAATCATAGATGCGAGCACGGCGAGAGAGATCGCCGATAACCGTGTTCGCCGAATTGGCAAGGTCGAAATGATCGAACGTCTGCTCGGCACTCAGGTTGATGAACGGCTGTCCCAGTCCAGCATACTGGTAGGCGCCGAACACCTGCGGCTGGTTGTACTTCGTATTGTAGCCGGCCTGGACGTAGTAGGCATGGCGACCGATGATGTCGTTGCCGCTCGTTGCCGCTCCAAAGAAGTTGCCGGCGTTGTCGTCGACTGTAATGAGCGGCTCCCAGTACTTCGGAGCAAGCGACTGCCACGGCGAATAGCGGTGCGCGGCCGGAATGTCGCCTGCTGTCATCGGCGCGTCTATCTGCGCCGCCAACCGACATGTTGCGCAGCCGGCGCGCTGCATGAACACCGAGCTGTCGCGGGGCACGAACGGAAGGCCTATGTCCGCAAGTCCCACATGATAGCCGTCGAACCTGAAGTCAATTGCCGCAAACTTTTTCGAGGCGGACGACAATTCCGGGCCGAACAGTCCATTAGTCGATCGGGAGATTTGCTGAACTTTGGCACCTGGCGGTCCACCATGAACGGCGACAGTCGCCACATACGCCTGGCTGACACCGCTGCGGGTCGACGTGAAGAGCACACGATCATTCCGTCGCGACCACGACGGATCTGAAATGTTTGCGCGTTCCGACAGGAGGACCTGCGAAACTGCGCCGAGCGTGTCGAGAATCACGAGCTCATTGATTCCACCACGCGTCACACGCACCGCCGCGATGCTCTTTCCGTCCGGGGACCAGCGTGGATCGGTCCACTGAACTTCTGCCGTTCCGGTCGTAATTGGAGTGATCGTGCGACCATCGGCCGACACTCTCACGATCCGCGTCGTGCCGGGGAGCGCCTGAATCGCGACAATCTGACCGTCAACACGAGCGTCAGGTCCCGCGAGTCTGGCCCCGTGCGTCAGCTGCGTTTCGTGCCCGAGACGCGAGACGTAGAGATCGGTGCGATAGTGAAAGGGATCGGTGTAGTCGGGTTGTGAGAAGAGGATGTCGCCATTTGCAAGAGGAATGTTCGCGCCCAGATCGTTTCGCCGTCCGAGCCTCGACACATTCCCGCGTGTATCGACAGAATAGAGGCCGGGAACCTCACGCCCGTTCGCCGCGGTATACAAGATGAGAGAGTCGCTGGCCCACCTCGGTGACTGGGCATAACGGCCATCGTGCGTGAGCTCACGCCACCCTGGCAGCGGGTCGCCTTGCTCGGGAGCATTCTTAATCAGTGAATCGCTCCAGTCCCTGAACGCATTCTCGAAGCTGATTCCAAAAGCCTGCTTTGCCTTTGCATTCAACGAAAGCGGTAAAATCGCCTTGCTGGTGATGTCGATGAACTTCGGAATAGCCGCGGGACCCCGTGTCCGCGACAGGTAGTCGAACAGGAGGCTTCCATATATGTAGACCGACGACCCGCCAGGAAAACGAGTAGTCGCACGAGAAATCTCGCCGAGATGGGGAAGCCGATGCGCTTCCGCAGCGGCGCGAGCGATCATGTAGTGCTGCGGTCCCTCCAATCTCCCCGCGCCGGTGACTCTGGACTCATAGTAGACAGCGAGGCCTTCAACGAGCCATGACGGCAGGTAAGCGTTTGGGAAGAAGGCGGCATGACGGCCGAAAATATTTCGTCCAAGCCGCCACAATCCATCGGCGCGATCGAGCTGGAAGATGTGGGTGAGCTCGTGCGTGATGACAAGCTGGCTCCAGTCATCGTAGTTGCGAAGCTCCGGCGTATCGATGGGCGGATGGGCGAAAATGACAATCCGGTTTGTCGGAATCGAAGTCGCATACCCGTTGACGTAGTCGACGTTGTCAGCGATCACGAGGTCGACTTTCCCACCAGGCGGCTTCAGCTCGGTGCTAAGCTGTGCGAACGCTCGCTCGGCGTTCACAGCTCCGCGGCGCGCCTCGGTCTCGAGCGGTTTTGTAAAATGAACGCGAAAGTGCTGAGTCTCGATGGTGTACCATCGATCGTTGGGGACGAGCTGCGCGCTTGCTCCCGTACCCGCACCGATAATCAGCGCGGCCGCTAATCCGCAGGCCAGCCAGAACCGCGGCGCGCCGCGCGCCGCGTTCATGTCAGCGCTGCTGCTGCGCAAGACTGCGGAAATAGTTCTCCAGTCCGTCCACAATGGCCCGTGCGTATTGAAGCTGGTACTCCGGCGTGCGCATGGCGGCTTCCTGGTCGGGCATGATGATGAAGGCACCTTCGACGAGGATCGAAGGCATCCACGTTCCACGAATCACCGCGAAATTCTCGCGCTTCACACCCTTGTCCGTAAGGGCCATGTGCATAAGCGCCGTTCGCTGCACCGAGTCGGCGAGTGTTTGTGAGTGCGGGTAATAGTGGTAGGTCGTGGTGCCTTGCGCGCGGAACGGATTCTGCCCGTCACCAACTGCGTTCAAGTGAATAGACACAAACGCTTCGGCGTTCTCGCGACGGGCAATCGCCGGACGAAGGTTGAGAGCAACAGGTTCGGGACTCGTTCTGGTCATGATGACCTTGACTCCCTTCGCCTGTAAAAGCTCCTGAACCTTGAAGCCCACCGGCAGCGTGGCCTCGGGCTCCCACAGGCCGGTGGGTCCCGTCGCTCCGATCGGTGGATGTCCTGGATCGACCGCGATCGTCCGACCCATGAGCGGCGACAATGAATCGATCTGCGGAGGACGCCTGATTCGGAATGTCAGGGATCCTGGATTCCAGAAGGGCTGATACCCATAGACTGGACCTTTCAGATCGAATGCGTAGCGCATTCGCGACCCCTCGCTTGTCGCCGTGATCGTCTTGATGTAGCTGTTTCGCGATGGCTTCACGGGGAGCTGACTTTTCGCTGGTCCGCTGGTTCCATAGAGAATCAACGTCATTCCCGATGGACCTTCATCCACGTAGTACGCCGGTTTGTCCGTGATGGGAATGATGACGTCAGTCCAGTCATCGGTGCCCTGAACCTTGAAAGCGGAAGCCGTTCGCGCGACCGGAACGAAGGCGCTGTCAACGAACGCCACGTCGGCCTTGTCGATTCTTACAGTCTGAGCGGAATCGAGCTGCACATACATATCCGACCCCTTGGTGCCGGTCACCTTCACCACAGTGTTCGGCATGAGGAACCAGCGTTGAATGCCACCAGTGACGGCGTATCCGGTAACCACGCGATCTGTGTCGCTCGGATAGGCCGGAGGTCCAACCAGGGTCGCCCATCGCGGTGGTGCAAGTCGCGTTATCGTGTCAGGGACAGCAGGTATAGCAGGCGGGGGCTGGATCTTCACCGGCAAAGTCAGCCGGGAGACTTCGGATCCGACAGTTGCGATTATCTCATAGCGCGCGGAATCGCCGGGTGGATTCGGAAGCCACGCCATGAAAGAGCCGTTTGGCCAGACGGGAGTTGAAGTACCGTTGATGCTGAGAGCGGCGTCGCCGTTGCCAACCGATCCAAGAACAAAGTTCGAGTCTTTTGACTGGATGACATGCCCTGGAGCCGGATAGATGACCTTGATCGCGAGCGGTCCATTTACCTGGGGAACGGGAGGCAGACCGGGATTCGGCGAGGGAAGCGGCGCTTTCTCAATAACCGGGACCGGAAGCGATGGAGCTGGAGCTGGTCCGGGAACCGGCGCCGGCGCGGTGGTTGTACCGGTCGCACTCGGCGCGCAGGCAACCGCTGCGCTGGAGAAAGCAGCGAAAAAAACCACTCGGAATCGCGTTGTCATCATCGGTTCTCAATCGTCATTTGAGAAATACTGATTGCACAGTCAATACCACTTGAATGGAGATTCCCTCTTCTTTGTTGAGGCGAATCCGTCCAGGCTCACCTATATTCCCGCGGATGCCGTGGCACCACCCCCTTACATCGAATCCTTTCTTACGCACTCGGGCGTCCGGCGTGCGTATAAACTCGTGAAGCGTATAGAACCCTTTACTGCAGAGTTCCCCGCACTCCCAGAAGGTACAATAGAGGTCGCCGGACGCACTGACGTCGGGCTGATCCGGGAGCATAACGAGGACTCATTTCTGTTTGGCGATCTTTCAGCAGGCGAAAAAGTCAGCGAGAACAGCGCTGGCATTCTTCGCATTGAAGCAGTGCCCGCAATACTCATGGTTGCCGATGGTGTAGGCGGGGCGGCATCTGGCGAAATTGCCAGCTCCCTGGCTACCGAGGTGGCATTCACCAGCCTGAGACAGTTCTCGGAACGCGGCGCCCTCAAGGGCGCTGTTGTCATCGCGGACTCCCTGCAACAGGCCGTGCTCGCGGCGAACCGCGCCATTCATAACCACTCCCGTGAGAATCGTGTTCATCACGGAATGGGCACAACCGCAACAATCGCGCTGGTGGTCGGCGGGATGGTGTATTTCGCGCAGGTCGGCGACAGCCGCGCTTATGTGATTCGCGATGGCGTGGCGCATCAGATGACCAAAGACCAGTCACTCGTGCAGCGAATGGTTGACGCCGGAAAGCTCACCCAGGAACAGGCCGAGCGCAGCGAGCATCGGAATATCATCCTGCAGGCACTGGGGCCGGAGCCGACAATCACTCCGGAATTCACGCGCGATCGCCTCCGCAACAACGACGTAATCATTCTCTGCAGCGATGGGCTTTCAAATCAGGTGACGGCGGGCGAGATCGCCGCAATTGTCAACTCCAAGGTCGAGCTCGAGCCGATTTGCGATGCGCTCATCGATAGGGCGATCGAAACGGGCGCCCCGGACAACGTTACGGTTGTCGCGGGACGCTACACGGTTGCGGACGTAGACTAGCGCGGCGACGGAACTCCCGGATCGCCCTGCTCACCAGTGCGCTCCGGGCCCGCAAGAGTCTCCTCGCTTCGTTGCATCGCTCCCGTCGGAAGATCTGAGCGCCAGGGAGCAATGAACGGCAGCAGCAGGATGCAAGGAATTCCAGCCGCGACTGTGATCAGGAAAAACGTCGGCCATCCCATCGATTCGGCGATCTTTCCCCCCGGCGCTACGAGGATGTCCCGGCTCGCCGCTACAAGGCTGGAGAGCAACGCGAACTGGGTCGCCGAGAAACGGCGGTTGCACATGCTCATGATGTAGGCGACGAGTCCGGAGGAGACCAGGCCCACCCCGAAATTCTCGACGACGATGGCAAACACCATGAATGCGTGATTGCGTCCCTCCATCGCGAGCCCGTAATACGTGAGGTTGCTCAGCGCCTGAAAGATCGCAAAAAGCCAGAGGGATTTATTCAAGCCCAGGCGCGCAATCGTTCCACCTGCGACGATCGATCCGCCAATGGTCGCCAGCAGACCCGCGCCTCCGAATACCACGCCCACTTCGGCCTGCGTGAATCCTGTCTTCAACAGAAACGGAGTCGTCATGCTGCCGGCAAGCGCATCAGAATACTTGAAAAGAACGATGAACAGCAGCACGATGAAGCCAAGTCCGGGTCCGACGCGCGCAAAGAAGTCGCGGAAAGGGAGGACAATCGCATCAGTCAGAGTTTTCGGCGGCGCCTCGCGCATCGGTGGCTCTGGCGCAAGCAATGTCGCAATGATTCCCACCAGCATCAGTGTGGCAAGAACTACGTAAACCGTTCCCCACGAAAGTTTGTCGGCGAGAACGAACGCGAGCCATCCGGTGATGAGAAGAGCTACTCGATAGCCGAGTACCCAGATCGCGGCCCCTGCGCCAAGCTCGCGATCGGTGAGGATGTCAGTTCGATACGCATCGCCCGCGATATCCTGAGAAGCAGAGAAAAACGCGACGAGCACGGCGTTAAACGCGAGCGCCTTGAGGCCCGTCGCTGGATCGTGAAACGACATCGCGGCAATCGCGATAAGCAACAGGACCTGCGTGATCAGAAGCCAGCCACGCCGGCGACCGAGAAACGGAGGGACGTACCGGTCCAGAATCGGCGACCAGAGAAACTTCAGCGAATAGGGCAAGCCAACGAGACTGAAGAGACCGATCTTCGTGAGATCGACTCCCGAAGCGGTCATCCACGCCTGAAATGCCTTGCCGTTTCCGATGAGATTAAACGGGAGTCCCGAAGCGAAGCCAAGGAAGATAAGTGCGGCCATCTTTGGCCGGGTGAAGGCGCGTATCGATGAGCCACGCTCTACGTCTGTCATTCCGACACTCCGCTAAGGATGGGTTGCCTGCTCAGGCCGGAGTTCGCTTCCCCAGAATCCGCGATCCGCGCGCGCCGGTTGCCGTCGGCACGTTTCCAGGCCTGCCCGTCAGATGCAGATACCCAAGCAATGCAAAGGCCACCGCCTCCTTTGCTTCCCCGTCAAAGAAGGTCGTATCGAAATCCATGACGTTGCGCGGTGCAAGCTCGGACTTGATAGCGGCCATAAGAGCGGGGTTCTTTGCGCCACCGCCCGAACAGAAAACTTCCCCCACGGGCTCGGCGATGAATCTCCTGTACGCATCGACGATGCTGCGAGCGGTGAGGGAGACTGCAGTTGCAATGATGTCTTCGTCGGTGCACCCAGGTTTTGCGTCGCGGCATGCAGCGATTAACGAAGCCGTGTATTCCGGACTGAATAGCTCCGGCCCCGTTGATTTTGGAGGAGCCGCGAGGAAGTACGGATGCTGAAGGAGCGTGTCCACCACTGATTGGATCGCAGTGCCGGCTGCGGCCAGCTTCCCATCGACGTCGTATGAAAGATCAGGTCGAAGCGCGCGCGTCACTTTGTCGATCACACCGCAACCCGGCCCTGTATCGAACGCCCTGACTCCGCTCAGATCTCCGCCTGGCGGAACAACGGTGACGTTTCCAATGCCCCCGAGGTTCTGGAGGGCACGCCACTCGGTTGGAGATGAGAACAGCGTCGAGTCAGCCATTGGGACGAGCGGCGCGCCCTGTCCCCCTGCCGCCATATCTCTAACACGAAAATCGCTGATGACGTCGATGCCTGTCGCCTCAGCGATTACAGATGATTCGCCGGTTTGCCAAGTCGAGTGACCGGGCACGTGCCAGATCGATTGTCCATGCGAGCAAATCGCGGTGATATCCTTTCTCGAGACGCCTGCCTCTGCCATCGCCATCTTCGCCGCATCGGCGAGCCATCCACCGAGGTCGAAATTGAGCCGGCAGTATTCCTCGGGCGTTCCGGCGTTCAGAGCCCGGACGAGGCGTTCGTGCTGGTCGGTCGCGTAGTCATGTCCGCTGAATGCGAGCAGCTCGGCAGATATGTGTCCATGGGAGCTCTCACTAAAGCGAACCACAGCAGCTGCGATTCCATCGAGTGACGTGCCGGACATCAGTCCGACGAGAACCATCGACTTTGCTTCCGCGTCTTCGCTCATTCGGTGATCGGTGGAGGGGCGTCTGGAATGGCACGGCGGATTACGCCACCCGCTTTCTCGATCGCGTCGAGAGCGCCGGCGCGATCAAGCCCAAGCTTCTGCATGACGATCGCTGTCTTCACACTCTTGTCCGCGGCTTCGAGCAGCGCTCGAGCCTCCTCCCGCGTGACGCCGCAGACTTCGGCGACGATGCGCTCGCTGCGATCCTTGAGCTTGTTGTTGGTCGCGCGGAGGTCAACCATCAGGTTGCCATATGTCTTGCCGAGGCGAATCATCGCACCGGTCGTGATCGTGTTGAGCACAAGCTTGGTCGCGGTTCCTGCTTTCAGGCGAGTGGAGCCTGTCACCACCTCGGGACCGGTGATCGGGACGATCGCAACATCGACAACATCGAGAACGGCCTGCGGCACGGCAGAACACGCGACGATTCCGGTTTTTGCACCAAGTTCAGAGGCGCGACGAATGGCAGCGTGGACGTACGGCGTCGTTCCCGACGCGGCGATTCCAACGAGGAAGTCCTTCGGGCCGATGCCGTGCGAATCGACTTCTTTCGCTCCGTTCTCCACGACGTCCTCGGCCCCTTCCTGAGCTCGCGTCAGCGCTGGAAGCCCTCCCGCGATGATTCCCTGGACCATCTCGGCGTCGGTTCCGAAAGTCGGCGGGCACTCGCTTGCGTCGAGCACTCCCAGGCGCCCTGAAGTGCCCGCCCCGACGTAAAAGAGCCTGCCACCCGCCCTGAACGAGGCCTCGGCGAATTCTATGGCCCGAGCGATTTGCTCGCGTTGAGAATTGACCGCATCAGGAACAGCGCGGTCTTCGGCGTTTATAACATCGACGATCTCAAGCGGTGAGGCGAGATCGATGGAGACGGTCCGCGGATTGCGACGCTCGGTTGTACGCGGATCGTTCATGCGCTCATGTGGTGGTGATACACGTCCCAAAGCTACCGGGCGCTTCTCGCGACCCGCAAGACAATCGGAGCAATAGTGAAACGAATACTTCCAGTGGTTTTTCTTTTGACCGTTGCTTCAACTGCCGGAGCGCAGGTCCGAAGGCGCGCGCCGGTGCCGGCCGCGCCGCAGTCGTGGGTGACGGCAAGTGTCGGCCTTTTCAACGGCAACACAGTCGCCGACGGCAGGACGGGCAGCGAGTGGCGACTTGGCGAAGCCACCGATCTGCAATTTCGCCTTGCGGCAGAACAAGAGCTTCAAGGCCGATCGAACATATCCGTCGGAGCTGTCGCCACCTACACGCACGCCCCTTTCACTTACCTGGGCGGTGGTGGTGAGAACAGCTGTACGCGATGCGCCGCTCACCTCAACATGACGTCGCTCGGTGCATCGTTCCATGCCGGTGGGGGGATCGGCCTTCATCAGGTGGTCGAGGCGTCGGCCGGCGCAATTCGCTTCAGCGAACTCAAGAGGGACAGCGACGGTTCTGCCCTCCTGCCAACAGGTGGCAACATCGATCCCTATTTCACATTCGGCTACGGATTTGGATACACTATCAATCCGACGACGCAAATCAGTGTCGTCCAGGACTTTGGTTTCGCGCTGCACGAGCGCACCGGATTGACCAGCGAGCAGAGCAATTCACTCAGGCTGAGAACGATCAGACTGAACGTTCGCTATGGATTCGGGGACAAGACAAAAAAACGACAATAAGGCGCCCCGGCGCGAGGTTACGTGAGAATTCGAGAGGCGCAGCGGACAAGTTTTCTTCTCTTACTCTGCGCTTGTTCGACGGCGCCCGTCACGGCAGGCCAGATGCCTGACACATCTCCAGTTGCTCCGCGGGCGGAGCAACCCACAATGAAAGCCGATTTCCCTGAAGGCTGGAAATATCCGGCGGGCCGCACTGCGCAGTTCGCCGAGCACGCGATGGTTGCGAGCAGCAGTCGCGCAGCTGCCGCCGCGGGAACCGAAATTCTCAAAGCCGGTGGGAACGCTGTCGATGCCGCGGTTGCAACTGCATTCGCGCTGACGGTCGCCTATCCGGAGGCCGGGAACATCGGCGGTGGCGGGTACATGATTATCAGGATGGCCGATGGGCGCACCGCAGCGCTCGATTACCGCGAGATGGCCCCTGCTGCTTCGTTCCGGGAGATGTACATCGATTCTGCCGGTCGTCTCATGAACGGCGGTGTGCAGGGGCGGTCAGCATCCGGCGTACCAGGCGTAATCGCAGGTTTGACCGCAGCCTTGGCGAAGTACGGCTCGATGCCGCTCGCGAAGGTGATGGAGCCGGCGATCAGAATGGCGAGTGAAGGAATGATCGTCGATTCTGCCCTCGCTCGTTCGGTCAATGGAAAGTCAGCGCTTCTCGCGAAGTACGCAGGTGCACCGATCTTCCTGCCGAATGGAAAGCCCGTCACTGTTGGAACGATTCTGAAACAACCCGATCTCGCGGCGACCTTTCGTCGCATCGCCGAACATGGAGCTGATGGGTTCTACAAAGGCAGAACCGCCGAGCTGATTGTTGCCGAAATGCAGCGAGGGTGTCCAGAAGGGATTTCAACCCGCGCGCGCGCTTCGCACAACTGCGGCATCATCACGATGACCGATCTCGCCGCTTACCACCCTGCGTGGCGCATTCCCATCGAGACCGATTATCGCGGATACAAGCTGATCACGATGGCGCCGTCGTCCTCAGGGGGCATCACGCTGGGCGAGACGCTCAACATCCTCGAAGGATTCCCCGCTCTGCCAAAGTTTGGCTCCGTTCAGTACTGGCATCTTCTCGCATCGGCGCTTCAGCGGGCATTTATCGACCGCAACGAGCTGCTTGGCGATCCTGATTACGTGAAGATTCCGCTTTCGCGCCTGCGGTCGAAAGCGTATGCGGCGACTTTGCGAGCGACGATTGGAACCGATCGAGCGACCCCGACAAAAACTCTTCCAGCGGCGTCGCACGAAGGAACGGAGACGACGCAGTACTCGGTCGTCGATGCGATGGGCAACGCTGTCTCGACGACGACGACGCTCAATAGTCTTTACGGATCGAGCGTGATGGTCGATGGCGCCGGGTTTTTTCTGAACAACACAATGGACGATTTCACGTCGCAACCCGGTACACCCAATCAGTTTGGGTTGATACAGGCGGAAGCGAACGCGATTGCGCCGGGCAAACGTGCACTAAGCGCGATGACTCCGACGATCGTCCTCGACCCAAACGGAAAGTTGTTCATGGTACTCGGCGCGCGCGGTGGACCGCGCATCATTACGAGCACGGCTCAGGTGATTCTCAACACGATCGACCATCACATGAGCTTATCAGATGCGATGAGCGCTCCGAGAATTCATCACCAGGCATTGCCGGACGTGATAACCTACGACCTGCAGGGGGTCGATTCGGTGACGGTCGGCCGATTGAAGGCGATGGGCTATGAGACTCTCGGCCAGTCGTATGTCGGTGGATCGGTCGTCGCCATTCGCCGCGTCAAGGGCGGATGGGAAGGAATGGACGATCCGCGCGGGTATGGCGGCGGGGCTGTTGGGTACTGACAGCAGAACAGACTTACCGCTGAGGCGCTGAGCCGAACTGCGAGGTCGCCGAGAAAAAACAAAGCAATAAGGGGAATAGCGGACCACATGCCTTCCGTTTTTTAACCTAAAATAAAATCCGCACTCGGGATCTTGCTCGAGTGCGGATTTTCTTGCTCGGCGGTCTCGCCGTTAACCTCAGCGTCTCAGCGGTAAATTCGTTGTGTAGTTCTGCAGTTACGCCTGAACCTGCGCCGACGAATCGAGAGTGATCGTGATTCGTCCACCATCCGGAACGCAGCCTTCGTAGTTCGCGGTCGCATTGGCGGCCCCGGTTCCTGCTGCGGCGCCTGCTGCCGCGCCGATCACAGTTGCCTTCGTGCTGCCACCAAGAACCCGTCCGAGGACCGCGCCCACAACTGCCCCTCCGACAACCTTCTGGACGTCCTTGTTTTTCGGCTGATTCTTGACGCGGTCGATGTTTGCGTACGTCGTCGTGGCATTCACCGGATAAGTCTTTCCGCCGAAGCTTACCGATACAACACGGAAGCCCATGTTGATCTTGTCGTTCGCATTCTCGCTGCGGCTGAGTTCGGTAATCTCTACCGTCGCCGTTGCGCCGGCAGGAATCACTGCACCGTTAGAGCCTTCGACTGAATTTGCGACGGTCGCCGTAAAGCGCTGACCGACCTTGTGCGTGTTGGTGCAGACGCGCGAGTTCGAGGTTAGACTGATCTCAGAGCCAGACGGAATTACGCCGACTCTGCGCTCCGAGCCGGACGATCCGCGCGTGATCGTATTGCCACTGGCCGTCGTTGTCGGAGCTGCCGGCGCCGTTGGCCGGGGACGGGTTACTGTCGGCGCCGGGTTTCTCGGCGCCGGGTTTCGGACAACCGGGCGCGGTGTCGTGCGCACCGGAGCCGGTTCGGCCGGAGCCGACGTCGTCGGCGTGGACGCAGCAGGTACATCAGTGAGCTGCGGCTGAGCCGTAGTGTCCTGATTCGCCATCTGCAGGTCGCGGTTCAGTGACGAATCCTGCGCCAGCGTATCACTGGTTTTGTCTTTTGAACAGGCCGAAGCGGTGAGTGCAACCGCGAGTGCGAGCGGCGCACACCACCGATTGATATATTTTGACATCCTAACGAGCCTCCGTTGTTATGACGCTTGCCCGAAGTTGTTATAGCGCAAGTCTTTAGACCTGCTAAGCGGGGCAATCGTCGTGCCATATATGAAACAGTTAAGGCGCCTTTTACCTTATTACGGCCCCTACCGAGCCCAACTCGTTGCCGGGCTTGCACTTGTGGTCATTTCGACGGCAATTACCAGCCTTATTCCCTGGTTTTTGCGCCTCGGAATCGACGCAATGAGGTCCGGCGCTCCGTTCAGCCGATCCCTGGTCGTCGCCGGAAAGATCGTCGCCGTCGGAATTGTCGCCGGCTTGATGCGATACGGAATGCGCCAGATCCTCAATACCGTCAGCCGCCGGATCGAATACGACCTCCGTAACGATCTTTTTATACACCTGGAAAAGCTGGATGCTTCGTATTTCGGGAGAACGCGAACAGGCGACTTGATGGCTCGCCTGACTAACGACCTCGGCGCAGTCCGAATGGCCGCGGGACCGGCGGTCATGTACTTGATGAGCACGATCGCGGGCGGGCTGTTTGCCCTCTTTTTCATGCTCCGAATCGACGTGACGCTCACGGTTCTCGCTCTGCTCCCGATGATCGGGCTACCGGCAATTACTGCTTACCTCGGAAAGGCCGTGCATCGGCGATTCGAATCCGTGCAGGAGCACTTCTCTACTCTTACAACCCACGCCCAGGAAAATCTTTCAGGAACGCGAATCGTTCGTGCTTACCGGCAGGAGAATGCGGAGATCGAGCGATTTGCGCTCCTCAACGAGGAATACGTGCGTCGCAACATGACGCTCGCGAGACTCTACGGGACGATGTTCCCGATGTTCGCGCTGCTCGCGGGGTTGGCAGCCGTAGTCGTCCTCGGCGTCGGCGGGACGCTCGCTCTTCGAGGAACTATTTCGGTCGGTTCTTTCGTCGCGTTCGGACTCTACCTGAATCTTCTGACGTGGCCACTGATCGCCCTCGGCTGGGTGATCAACCTCTTTCAGCGCGGCAGTGCGTCGATGATTCGGCTGATGGACATTCTCGACGCAAAGCCCGGGTTCACCGAATCGTGTGTCGCCGAGCAGCTGTCGCTGCCGCGAGCCAGCGGCGGAAGGTCAATAGAATTCAGGAACGTGGGATTTTATTTTCCTCCTGCTGACCGTCAGGAGCCGCGGTGGGTCCTGCGCAACGTGAGCTTCATGGTTCCTGCGGGTACAACGCTTGGCGTCGTGGGATCCACCGGCAGCGGCAAGACAGCACTCATCGACCTGATTCCGCGTTTGTATGACCCGCAGGAAGGAGAGATTCTTATCGACGGGGTTCCGATTCGAAGCGTCGCGCTTCACGAGCTCCGCGCCGCAATCGGTTTCGTTCCGCAGGAAAGTCTCCTTTTCAGTGACACCATTGGCGCCAACCTCGCGTACGGAACGACAGACCAGGACGGCGTCGAATGGGCAGCCGGGACGGCCCAGCTGACCGAGACAATTCGTGGATTTCCAGGGCAGTTCGAGACGATGCTGGGCGAGCGCGGCATTAACTTGTCCGGCGGCCAGAAGCAGCGCGCCTCCCTTGCACGTGCGCTCGCGAGAAGACCGTCCATAGTTCTGCTCGACGACGCCCTGAGCGCGGTAGATACGCACACTGAAGCCGAGATACTGCGCGCGCTCAGGGATGCACTAACTTCGAGAACCGCCGTGATCGCATCGCATCGCGTCAGCGCCATCCGAGATGCATCATGGATCATCGTACTGGACGAGGGAAAGGTTGTTGAACAGGGAAAGCACGATCAACTCATGGCCTCTGAAGGCAGATATTGGGCATTACTCCGGCGGCAGCAGCTCGTCGAGTCAATCGAGCAATCCGATGACTCTGAGCTCCAGCTCGAGGAGGGCGTGAATGGCTGAGACTCGAGTCACGCCAGATGTCAGCAACGAGCACGAGCTCGCCGAGCGTGTGAAGCGCCTGGAGTTCGAGCTGGCGGATGCCCAGGGGATGATTGCCGACCTTCGCGACCGCGATGCCCTGAAGACGCAGTTCCTGTCGAACATCTCGCACGACCTCAGAACGCCGCTCACCGCAATCATCACGCACGCGGAAATTCTGCGAGACGGAATTTTGGGCGAGGTGGGACCGAAGCAGAAAGACAGCATTTCTGTGATCATTACCGGCGGCCGGCAGCTCCTTGACATGATCGCGGAAATCCTCACCCACGCGCGACACTCGAGCGGCCCGCTTACGCTCGTCGAGTCGGTCTTTTCGATCGAGGAAGTCGTGAAGCAGGTAACTGCGCTCAATGAATCACTTGTCGCGAAGAAGGGCCTCACCCTCTCGCTGAGCGTGACTGGTGATATCCCGATGGTGCGCGGTGACCGCGACAAGGTGATTCACGTTCTCACCAATCTCCTCGGCAACGCGTTCGAGTTTACGCCGGGCGGCGGACGAGTGTGGGTGAGTGTCGATTATGATGAGTCACGCCACGGCAGAATGGTGCTGCTCGAGGTCGGCGACACAGGCCGCGGAATTGCGCCGGATCATCACGAGCTCATCTTCCGGGAATTTGCCCAGGTCGATTCATCGGCCTCCCGCGTGCATCACGGCACGGGACTTGGATTGACTATTGCCCGTCGATTCGTGGAGCTTCACGGTGGAAATATCTGGGTTGAGAGTGACCTCGGGGCAGGAAGCAGGTTCTTCTTCACACTCCCCGCAGAGGGATTTTGAAGTGAGTGCGAGAGTCTTGCTCGTCGAGGATAGTCCGATGATCAGCGGCGCACTCAAAATGCTGCTGGAAAGTGGTGGGTTTGACGTCACCCTCGCTGAAACTGCGGCTGAAGCCGCCGCATGGGCGGGCCCCGCGAGGGCCGACGTGATGATTCTAGATCTCGGTCTGCCTGATGCGGACGGTTTGTCGGTAATCAAGTCGCTCAACGAGAGAGGGATGAAGCCGACGACAACTTTTGCAATGACCGGTCGCGATGACCAGGAGACGATCGAGCGCTGCAGGGCCGCCGGCTGCGATGATGTTCTCCTCAAGCCCGTTCCAGTTCAGCAGTTACTCCGCATAGTGACAAAAGCTGTAGCGTGACAGAGCGACGCGACCAGCCGCGGGCAGGTCCGTATCTCCGCTGGTATTACGCGTCAAAGTACAGGCCCTTCAGAAAAGAAAAACGCGAGCACGACGGGAAACGCGGGCTCATCATGCTTCAGATCGATGCGCTTGCCTATTCCGATCTGCGGCGCGCAATCGAGCGCGGTTATTGTCCCACAATCGTCCGGCTGCTCAAGGGCGATAACGATCTTCGCCGCTGGTTCTGCGGCCTGCCTTCAGCGACGCCTTATTGCCAGGCCGGCATTTTTCACGGCGAGAACGGCGGTATACCCGCGTTCAGGTTTTTCGACAAGGAAGCGCGCGAGATCATCACGTGCAACGCCCCGCATGGAGTCCAGTACATCCGTGATCGCATCAAGTCACCGGGAGCCCTGGCAGGCGGGTCAAGTTATGTGAATCTGCTCGACGGTGACGCCCAGACGGTCGCCTTCACCGTCGCGACTCGCGAGAAGATGACCGTATACCAGCGACTCGGGGGAACGCGCATGGCGCTGCTGATCCTGCTGCACCCGATTCGCCTGGTCCGCATGGGAGTGCAGAGCGTTTTCGAGTATTTGCGTGAGGAATGGGAAAGACTGCGCGGCGAGCTCGCGGGACGAGTGACACACTCAGAGGGCATTTTTCCCTTCATACGGATTCTGAGCAACGTCATCATCAGGGAATTGCAAACGATGGCGATTCTCCTGGACGTTTACCTTGGTGTGCCGATCATCTACAGCACGTTCATGCAGTACGATGAGCTCGCGCATCACTTCGGGCCTTCGAGCAAGCAGGCGCTCATTGATTTACGCAGGACCGACGCGCGTATCGCAGAGATATCGCGGATGGCGAGACTGGCGGGCGGCCGTGGGTACGACCTGGTGATCATGTCGGACCACGGGATGACGCCGGCGAACAGCTATCGGGTCAAATTCCACGAGTCGCTCGGTAAGACAGTTGAGCGAATGCTCGAGGGCGACGTGCTGGACAGCGCGTCCGAGGCAAGTGAGTACGCGAGCGTTGGGCCCGAGGTCATTGAAGCTGTGGCGGCAATGACGTCAGCTTCGCATGCGCGCACCCCGCGCGCCCTGAGAAGGGTGCGTGACTGGCTTCGCAGTCGTTATGGGCTGAGAGAGATAATTCTTCCCGAGAAATATCGTGTTGCGGAGCGACATGAGGTGGTCGTCACCTACAGCTCTTGTCTTGCCCTTGTCTATTTCAGCAACGAGACGAGGCAGCTCTCCCTCGACGACATCGTCTTCGATGCACGGCGTCATAACCTGTATCACGGGCTTCTCGCGCATCCCGGGATCGGGCTGGTTGCAACACGGTCAATCGATGGCGTCCATGTCGAAAGCAGAGCCGGCAAGGGCTTCATTGCCAATGGGTCCGTGACCGTTACCGCCGGGACAAACCCGCTGGAGCCATACGGTACACAACGTTATGTCGTCAACGCGATCGAATCACTCGTAATGCAGCCCAACGCTGGCGACTTTGTCCTCTTTGGTGCATACGACGGGTACGACATCGTCTCGTTCGATGATCAGGTCGGCGCCCACGGATCAGCAGGCGGGGATCAGGTTTATCCTTTCCTCATCACTCCGAAATGGCTGCATGCTGACAGAGAGGTCATCGAGGATGCCCGCGACCTCAACAGGGTAGTTCTCCGGAAGTATCCTGCCGTCGTGTAACTGAAGGACTCAGTTCAGGTGGGGAGAGACGGGTCGCCAACGATGCTTCGCAGCTCAGACCCTGAAAGACGTTCCGGCTCGAATTGCTCCCCTGCCCGTTTCATGACGCCATGTACGACGTCGTTCACTGTCAAAAGCGGAGCGTCTGCCTCGGCGGTGACTTCTACTTCCCACTTGCCTCGATCGGGTCCCTTGAGCTGAAGTCTATAGCTCGCGCTGTACACCACGTGGCGTTCGCCGACTGGCGCCCCGGCTGCGATAACCGCGGCACCAGTCTCGACACCGCTCTGACGAATCGGAGGAAAGAGGTGGATCTCTTCGACCGCTTCAGCACCGACCTTGTCGGCGATCTCGCGCAGGAATCTCTCAGTTGTCTCGATCATTCAGTTTACGGAGCCGCGCGCTGTGATCTCGCGTTCGGTGTACAGACGAAGTATGTGCATGAAATCCTGTGCGTTGGTTACTACGCCGAACGCCTGATGCGTCCCGCGGTCCTTCAATTTGCTCACTACAAATTCTGACGAATCGACGCAGATAGTCGGAAGCTCGCGAAGAGTTCCATCTGCCTCCGTGACGAATGCCGGCAGCATGTTGCCAGTTGCGATAGCATGCAGCGCGGTGGCGACAAGAATCGCCATGGTAGCCCTGGTGGTGTGCAACTTCATCGCATCCTGACCCGCAATTGCATCGGTGATCACCTCGGGCAACGGACCATCATCGCGAATTGAGCCCGTCAGCACAAACGGGACGTTTTTCGTGACGAGCGCATGCATGATTCCGTTGGTGACAATTCCCTGCTTGACCGCCGCAGCGATCGACCCTGCCTTTCGTACCTGGTTGATGGCGCGCATGTGCAGCCCGTGCCCGCCCGTCGACGCCGCTCCGGTTCCAGTCATCCCCAGCGTCGTCCCGAAGATAGCAGCTTCGATATCATGAACCGCGACAGCGTTGCCGGCGAGCAACGCGCCAACAAAACCATTTTCAATGAACCAAACCATGTCTGACCGGGCGCGTGAGTGCACCAGCGCAGGACCCGTCACCCATATCGGGTACCCGCCGCGCTCCCGCTCCTCGATAAGAATGCCAGCCATCATCCCATAGTCGATGGGCTTCTCGCGGGAGACGTCGCTCGTCATGAACTGAAATTCGGCCAGCTCGTTCGGATCGTCGACCATTGACGCAGAATGCACGTAAATCCCCGCCGATCCGTCTTCCGCCTTGCCTGTGGCGATGCGATCCCCTTTTTTTATGCGACGGCCTTCCCGAATCCACAGCTCCCCATCGGCGTCCAGAAACAATGCCGCATCCATTCGCGGCTCACGCGGCATGCGCCACTGGCCGCCGATCTTCACATATGTCGGAAGGTTGGTGGTGGAGAAAAAGGCGTCTGGAAGCACTCCGTCCGCCGGCGCTGCAACGAAATTTGCGTCGGGTGCGTTCATCAACGCCGGAGCGGTGAAGTCGGGAGTGGAAAGACTTGTCACCATCTAAAGATGCAGGGCGGCGCTACAACAGCGCCACGGGATCGCGGTCAAACGTGACACGCAACGCCGGCGGAACCTGAAACTTCTCCATGAAATACCTGCCCACTCGCGTCAGTTCGGCTGAGTTCGCCGACTTGAGCAGCACGTGCCATCTCCATCGGGTCTTCACCCGTTCGATCGGCGACGGCGCCGGCCCAACAAGAGTCACGTCGCCAGGGGTATGGGTGAGCAGATCCCTTATCCAGTCCGCGCCCTTCGTCGCCAGCGCGGCTGTCGCGCGATCGTTGGTGCCGCTGAATACAATGTTGGCCAGTCGCACGTTCGGCGGGTACGGAGGACTGATTCTCCCCAGAAGCTCCTCGCGCACGAACGTCCTGTAGTCGTGCGTAATGGCACAGCGCACGGCGTGATGCGACGGCACCCGGGTCTGAATCAGCACCACACCTCCCTTTGGACCGCGACCTGCGCGACCCGCGACCTGGCTGAGCAGCTGAAAACATCTCTCCGACGCGCGAAAGTCTGGCAGATTGATTCCGACGTCAGCATCGACGACTCCAACAAGCGTCACGTTCGGAAAGTCGAGACCCTTGGCGATCATCTGGGTGCCAAGAAGGATGTCGACGTCGCCGCTTCCAACGCGGTCGAGAATCTCGGCATGCGCCCATTTTCCGCTCGTTGTGTCGACATCCATTCGGGCAATTCGAGCAGACGGAAATCGATCGGCAATCAAACGTTCGACCTGCTGTGTCCCCATTCCTCGATGCTTGAGCGCGGCTCCACCGCACCTTGCACATGCTGAGCGAAGCGGCTCCTGGTGCGCGCAGTAGTGACAAAGCAGCCGCTCGGGCGAACGGTGAAGAGTCAGTGTGATGCTGCAGTTGGGGCACACGACGACGTCGCCGCAGTCGTTGCACTGAACGAATGCGGAATATCCACGACGGTTGAGCAGAAGGATGCTCTGCTCTCCCCTGAGCAGCGTTGCGGCGAGCGCGTGATCCAGCTCGTCGCGAATCACCGATGAATATCCCGTTCCGGGACCGGTACTCGTGTCGGCAGGCTTCGCCGACTTGTGCCTGAGGTCGATTACCTCGACTTTCGGCAGGCTTCCTCCACCGACGCGGTCAGGAAGGTTCACAAGGCTGTATTTACCGGCTTCCGCGTTAGTCCACGATTCGAGCGATGGCGTAGCGCTGCCGAGCACGACGACAGCGCCTTCGTTCTTCGCCCGGACGATCGCGACCTCACGTGCGTGATACCTCGGCGTCTCGCCCTGCTTGTAACTCGCCTCGTGCTCCTCATCGACGATGATCGCGCCAAGGTTCTCCAACGGAGCGAAGATCGCGGAGCGGGCTCCGACGACGATGCGCTTGTCGCCACGCTTCAGGGCGAGCCAGGCGTCGTAGCGCTCGCCATCGCTCAGTGCCGAGTGAAGCACGGCGATTCGATCTCCGAACACTGCGCGAAACCGATCGACCGTCTGCGGAGTCAGCGCTATTTCCGGCACGAGCACGATCGCCGTCTGGCCACGAACATCTACGATTTCTCGCAACAGCTCTATATAAACAAGTGTTTTTCCGCTCCCCGTGATCCCGTGAAGGAGAAAAACATCGCCGCCTGATCCAGCCGAGAGGGTCGCGATGGCATCGAGCTGGGCACCAGTGGGGTTATGACGCTTTGCCGGCTGTCCAATCCTCAGGGCAAACGGATCCCGATCGACTTCCTCCGAATCAATTCGAATCAACCCGCGAGTCTCCAGGGCTTTCAAAACCGAGGGAGAGAAGGCGAGACTTCCGAGCAGGTGGTCGAGCGTGCTCGTTCCACCAACTGATTCGAGAAGCTCGAAGACCGCCCGCTGCTGAGGCGCGCGGGCAAATGCCTTCTCGCGATGAATGAGTGTCGGCAGATCCTCTCGCAACCTCACGATCCGCTGCGTCTTCCGCTGCGGCCTCGGCTGTTCAGCACCGGTGAGCGATGCGGGAAGCGCAGTCCTCAAGACAACCCCAAGCGGAACGATGTAGTAGTCGGCAATCCACCGGCAGAGCTCGATCATCGAGTTGCTCAGCGCCGGTGCTGCGTCGGGTACTTCAATGACTCGCTTGGCCTTTTGCTTGAGGTGAGTTCCGTCCGACGTTCCCAGGCAGATGCCGATTTCCTTTTTGTTGCGAAACGGGACCACAACGCGCGAGCCGGCTGCGGGAACGCGTTCCGCTTGAGGATCGAGCGCGTATGTGAATGTCTGAAAGAGCGGAACCGGTAGTGCAACTTCTACCAGCCCCGTGGGCTCGGAGCTCATGTTCCCCTAGCGGGAACCTCCGCTGGCCTTCTTCGCGGACGCTTCCGCTGGAACGGCGCCGATTCCCGGCCGGCCTGTCAGCGCGATCTTGCCGCCGTCGATGCGAACGCCATCATACGGGTCGTTCGAGAGCAGCGCGGCGCCATCGAAGTCGGCATGGTCGAGCAATGGTGCGAGCTGCCCGATCGCTGAAATGCCAAGGCTTGATTCAATCATGCAGCCGGCCATGACATACATGCCGAACGCGCGCGCGGTGTGAACGATGCGAATTGCTTCACGAAGGCTGCCGCATTTCGCCAGCTTCAGATTGATTCCGTCCACAGCACCGGCGAGCTTCGGGACATCTGTCGCTACGAGGCATGACTCGTCCGCATATATCGGCAGCTTCGATCGTGCGCGAACAAATCGAAAACCTTCGATATCATGCTGCGCAACCGGCTGCTCGACGTACTCGACACCGTTATCCGCCAGAAAGTCTATCATCCTCACGGCGTGCGATGCGGCCCACGCAGCATTCGCGTCGACGCGGAGGCGCTTGTCCGGAGCAGCATCGCGAACGACTCGAACGATCTCCATGTCGCGATCGGTTCCGAGCTTCACCTTGAGAATTGGGTACTGAGCCGCATCGGCGACTCTCTGGCGAAGTCCATCGTTGTCGGCAATTCCAATCGTGAAGCTCGACTCGCCGGCATCTGCGGCATCCAGCCCCCAGAGGCGATATACAGGAACGCCTAGTCGCTTTCCGACGATGTCATGCAGGGCGGAGCTGATCGCGCTCTTCGCGGCGTTGTTCCCGCGGAGAACGCGAGTCAGTGCCTCATCAGTGGCTTCGAGGGACCAGGCATCGGCAGCACCAAGCACCGGCGCAAACTGCTCGAGAGCAGAGACGACTGTCGCGACAGACTCGCCGTAGTACCGGTTCGGCGCAGCTTCACCGAGCCCCTCGACTCCGTCATCGTCGGTGATCTTTACGACCACATTCTCGTGCGCTGCATATCCGCCACGCGCGATCACGAACGGATACCGCGTCTTGAGGTCAACTATTTCGTGCGAGATTCTCACACGCCACTCGCGGACGTAACAGCGGGTTTTGACGCCGACAGTACGCGCGATGTCCACGCGCCGCGAATCTCGTCGTTGGTTGACGAGGTAGAGAGGAACGCGATTAGCGCGTCGGCGAGATCATTGCCTCGCTGAAAACGATCGGCAGCGCGTTTCTCCAGGCATTTCATGACGATGTCGGACAAAACGGCAGGAATGCGCGAATCGACAACGTCAGGAGAGGCCGCGATTTCGGTCACATGCTTGTAGCTGATGGAATATCCGTCGGCACCGTCAAACGGAGGAAATCCAAGCAGCGTCTCGTACATCACGACGCCAAGCGCATAGAGATCGCTTCGTCCGTCGAGAAGCTTTCCGCGCGCCTGCTCCGGCGACATGTAGTGCGGAGTGCCCATCACGTTGCCGGTTCCCGTCATGCGGGCGCGGAAGTGTCCCGTAGCTATACCAAAATCAGTCACCAGCGCATTCTCATCCTCATCGAAGAGGATATTGTCGGGCTTGATGTCGCGGTGAACGAGGCCGTGCCTGTGCGCGTAGTCGAGTGCAGTTGCGACCTGCGCCGCGATCGCTGCCGTTCTCTCAGGAGGGAATGACCGGCGGTTGTTGATCCTGTCGGCCAGCGTACCGCGAGCCAGATACGGCATTACGAGGTAAACCTGATCCCCAACCGATCCGAAGTCGCTTATCGCGCAGATGTGCGGATGAACCAGCTGTGCTGCCGATTCAGCCTCGCGCTTGAATCGCTCGCGCATGTCTGCGTCGCGGGCGAGATGCGGATGCATGACCTTGATGACGACCGGACAATCGAGCGGAATGTGAAGTGCGTAGTAAACGTTCGCCATGCCGCCTTCGCCCACTCGATGCATCACGCTGTAACGACCGCCAGTGATATGCCGAAGAGCTGTTATTGCCGGATCCGGCGGTTGTGCGTTTCGATTGATTAGAACCGGGAGAAGCTCGCTGCAGCGCAGGCAGCGCGCTGCATTTCCGCGATTCCATGACCCACAATCAGGGCAGAACATCTTCAGCCGCCAAACTGCATGCGTACAAAGTCATAGGGCGGCCACGGACCGCTCAGATGAAAGTCGAGACTCGTATGCCGCGCGTCTTCCTTCCGCACCAGGTCCGCAAATACCGACCACTGCTCGAGATCGACGAGGAATGACGCGTGAGCAACGATGTGTGAATCGTCCTCGTGCACCGGAAGCGACACGGTCGCGGCTGCCTGTCCGCGCAGCACACGCATGCTCTGTGACGCCGTAGCGAGAAGCTGCTTGCTGCTATCCTTCGATTCGCTGACAGTGGCGTCGGGCGCGTCCACGCCCGCCGTCTTCGTGATCGTCAGCCGAGCCTGGCCGTGTCCCTCGATCGACCCCAGTGCCTGCGTCAGAGTGAAGTAGTGAAGCTCCAGCCATCGCGCGAGGTTGTCGCGCGACTTGAAGATCGTGCCTACCGGTGCCGGAAGAACGGCGGTGTTTGCCTGGACCTCTTCGAGCACCCGGGTATAATCGCCCGGTTCGGCCTGAGCCACCGTCTCGCGATGGTACTTCGCCGGCGCTACCACTCCCGCCAGGGCGCGGAATTGAACAAGCGAGGTGCCCTCGGCGAGCGGCTGGTGAAGTCCGCTGTCGAATGCTGCCACTCCGTAGAGCCGAAGTCCGTTCAGAGGAGTTTGCGCCATCTCAGGAAAATGAGGATAAGTGCGCCCAGTCCCAGCTGGACGACCAGCATTGTCCAGAAACCGTGACTCGTGTGCGCAAGTGGAATCTGGTCGAAGTTCATCCCCCACATGCCACTCACGACAACAAACGGAAGACTCACGGTTGCCACGACGCTCAACGCCTTCGTGACCGTTCCCAAACGGTTGGACACCTGAGTTAAGTAACTATCGAGCGTGTTGCTGAGCAACTCTCGATAGGTCTCCAGGGCGTCGTTGATCCTGAGGATGTGGTCGTAGATGTCGCGGAAATAGATCTGCGTATCGACCGTCAGCAGTGAGCTCGGCCGGTTGGTCAAAATGCTGAATACGTCGCGTTCAGGCGCGAGATGGCGTCTCAGGGTAAGCACCAGGCGCTTGACGCTGAAAATCTCGCGCAACGCGGTCTGGTCGTAGGAGCCAAATACCCTTTCTTCGAGCCCGTCGACGAACACATCAAGCTGGTCGAGGATCGGGAAATACGCATTTACCGCTTCGTCCACCACGGCGTGCATCAGCCGCGCGGGACCCGCCTCAGCCAGCTCGGGTTTCCTTTCCAGCAGCTCACGGGTCGCGTCAACGGGCGTTGTCTGACCTCCGTGAACGGTGACGAGGAAATTCTTTCCGAGGAAACAGGTGAGGTTCACTGTTTCGATGTCGTACGGGTCGTCAGTCTGCTCGAGAAACGCAATCGTTCTAACGATAAGAATGAGGAATCCGCTGTACTCCTCGATTTTTACGCGCGATTGCGGATTGAGGCTGTCTTCGATCGCCAGCGGATGAAAGTGAAAGACATCGGAGAGAAGCTTGACGTCCTCCGGGTTCCGCATGTCGATATCAACCCAGAGCGTCCCTTTGGCGCTGGCGAGGGCAGCCTTGATCTCCTCGGCGCTGAGCTGGGTCTTCGCCGGGGTCGCGTCGTCGCGGAAGCAGCTCCACCGCGCTGGAGCGCCCTGTTCAGGCAAGTGCGGCGAGGTGAGTGACGCAGGCCTGTCCCAGACGATCGGGCTCATATCCGCCTTCGAGCGCGCTCACGAGCCGGCCCCCGCACAGCGATTCCGCCCGTCCAACGAGATTCCGAGTAAGCGTGGTAACGTCATCGAGCTCCAAGGTAAAACCTCCGAGTGGATCCCCGGCAAGCGAATCGAAACCCGCCGAGATGAGAATCAGATCAGGGACAAAATTCGCCGTTGCCTGATCGACTCCTTTTTCGAACGCATCAACGTACTGCTTTGCCGCGAGTCCCGGCGGCATCGGAATGTTCCACACTGTATTCAGCGGTCCTCGATCGGCGGCTGCGCCAGTCCCCGGGTACCAGGGCCACTGATGCATCGACACGAAATGAATATCACGCTCATTCTCGACCAGCGCTTGCGTTCCGTTGCCGTGATGGACGTCCCAATCAACGATCAATACGCGCTCCGCCGAGTGACGGGCCCGTGCGTAATGTGCCGCCACCGCAATGTTGCCAAAGATACAGAACCCCATCGACCGGTCCTTGAGGGCGTGGTGCCCGGGTGGACGAACTGCGCAAAAGGAGCGCAGGTTCTCCCCCGAAAACGCCCGATCGACTCCGTCGAGAACGCATCCTGCTCCAGCCGTTGCGGCGTCCCACGAGCCCTCGCTTGCAACCGTGTCGGGGTCGAGCCTGCCTCCCCCACCTGCCGCAAGTCGCTCGACCATCGCGATGTAATCCGCACCGTGGGCGAGAGCGATTTCTTCGGCAGTCGCATGGCGTCCCTCGAGCTGATCAACCGCTTCCCACAGCTCGGGAACGTTACGAAGCGCGCGCGTGATGGCGCGCAGACGGCCGACGTGATCCGGGTGTTCCCAACCCGTATCGTGACGACCGCAATCCGAATGTGAGATGAACCCGACGCGCATCGATGCGCCGCGTCTACTTGACCGGTCTGCGCCGGCGACTTGTCAAGAGAAGCGTAGAGCCATTGCGCACACCTGCTGCCTGCAGCGACTCGCCCTCGTGGAGAATCTCAAATCCGTGCAGCTTGGTGACGAAGTCATCGGCGTCTACGCCATCAGGGTAGAATGCCGAGAGTGCCGCCAGCTTTACGGCGAGCACACTTTCAGACGGCGCAGAATCAACGCGCACAGTATCCCACAGCTCTGCTGCCTGAACCCTGATGTGCATCGTCGCTTTTGCGGCATCCCCAAGCACGATCACGTAGGCCGGAGTGCGAAGCTCCGTAACGAACGGCGCGCTCACGACGTTGACCCGGTCGTGTTGGCAGCCACCGGAAGGCCCGAAAAAAATCGCGCGATCTGCTGATCGAACAGGTAAGTAGAACCAGAGACTCTTGTTCCAGATCCTGAAGCAGCGGCGCCAATGACGATCTCTTCACCGCCCTGCCCACGAAACGTCACGTAGCCCGGCCCTTCTTTATCGAGAAAGGAAGCGTAAATGCCATTTCGCCTGGTAAAGAAGTCCTTGGCCGCGGAAATTACTTCCGCGCCGGAGAGGGTCGTCTCGACTTCCTGGAGCGTTCGTGCGCGCTGCGAATTTCTGGGGGCTGTCATATGTGTAATCTACCGGCCATCAAGAGGGTGGAACAAGCCGCTCAGGCTTCGGCTACTCGCCGAATCGACTCGAAAATCAGCCTTGTCCCGAAGTGCAGGGATTGGACCGGAACCCGCTCGTCGTGGCCGTGCATTCGTTCCTCGTCCGATTGCTCCATCGGGAATGGCAGAATTCCGTACGCATCAATGCCAAGGCGCCTCAGGTGCGCGCTGTCAGTGCCCCCCGTGCTCAGGTAGGGCACGACCGAGATATCCGGGTCGATCGCTTGCGCAGAAGCGGCTAGAGCCTGGAACATGACAGAATCGGGATCCGAGCCGGGAGCCTCTTCTCCATGGGATGCGAGCTCGACCGAAACCGTCTCGGTGCCAATAGCCTCTCGAATTCGATCGACAACGTCCCCGATATCATGACCGGGAATCGTCCGGACGTTGAGGATCGCTGTCACCTCAGCGGGAATCACGTTCCCTGCCACACCTCCAGACAGTCCGACCGGTGAGATTCCGTTTCGCATCACCGCATTGAAAACAGGAATTCGCGAGAGAACCATCGCGGCAGCGTCGCTCGTTGCGACGTCCTGCGAAACGACATTTCGCATGGCTTCAGCAACATCGGGAGCAGGCCAGACCTTGGACAGCTCTCCAAAAAATCTGCTGGTCGTCGCATTGAGAGTCACCGGCTCGCGATAAGCAGCAAGTTTTACGAGCGCCGCGCCAAGCTGAAAGACGGCGTTGCCCTCGAGCGGGACTGCGGCGTGACCGGCAGGGCCCCGCGCCGTCACGACAACCTTGTGCGAGATCTTCTCCGCCGTCTGAATAGCGAGATATCGCCTGCCGCCTTCGATGATTCGAGTTCGGCCGCCTTCGTTAATCGCGAACTCTGCGTCCAGATGCCCGGGATGATTGTCCACAAGCCACTTCATTCCGTCCGCACCGCCGGATTCTTCGTCCGACGTCGCAACAAATACGATGTCTCTATCGAGCTCGCCACCATTGTCGATGATTGATCGCTTCACCTGCAGTAGTGCCATCGCGTTGGCCGCGAGCATCCCTTTGTCGTCGATCGCGCCGCGACCGTACAGATATCCATCGCGAACGATTCCGCCGAATGGATCACATGACCACTTATCTGCTTCGACACCGACTACGTCCATATGAGCGAGCAGCATCACCGGACGCTTCTTTCCATTCCCCTTGAGACGCGCGATTAACGCGGCGCGAGATGGTGCGGGAAGCAGCAGTATCGTCGAGACGCCGTCCTTCTCGAACACGCTTCTCAGGAACTCTGCAAGCGGGAGCTCGTTACCGGGCGGATTCGTGGTGTCGAAGCGGATCAGTGCCTGCAGCAGCCCGAGGGTCTCGGCCTCGACCGATGTACGATCAGCTTCCAAGCAGCTTCTCGATATTTCGCAGCAGGGGAGCGAAGGAGAGTTGCCCGCCCATCGGACTCACGCGTGCTGCGATCTCTTCAGCCGACTCACGCTGACCCTCTGACCAAAGGTGCTCGACCACCCACGGACCCGCCGACGGATTGCGATACCAGTCGACGTCGAAACGTGAAACGAGCGCCTCATTGATCTGCGCCTGCAGCTGCCAGGCGCGGAGGTAGCGCGTGGAGTAGTAGCGTGGATCGAAATCGATGAACGCATCGGCTGTTCTGTATTGAAACGTCGTAGCGGCAGTGAGTGTCTCGACATAAAGGTCCGGGAGCTCCTGCCAGTCCGCTACGCCACCGTACGCCTGAACCTCGTAGATCAGCTTTGCGCAATAGCGTCGCAGATAGTGGAGCTCCTCGAATCCGGCGAGCCGTAGAAAATTCTCGACTTCTCCTGATCCGATCTCCGTGTAGCGCAGAAGCCAACCGCGGTCCTGCATGCGGTGGTCCATCAGCATGGCGTACGACTCGGTCACCGAATTGTCGCCGAGCCAGCGATACTCGAAGGGATAGTCAGCGCGAACGTTGGCAAAGTGGAGCGCGTGGCCTGCTTCGTGGAGAAGTGTCGTGTAGTCGCTCTGGCCGCCATGAGGCCTGAGAACCAGATAGACCTCTTCTGGAACGCGCGTTGGTGCGCAGAACGCACGCGCCCGCTTGCCTGGCCGTTCCGCCATGTCGTAGACGATTCGTCCGCCTGCGGTGGGATCGAGACCCATGTCCTTGATCTGTCGCGACACGGACGAGTGGAGATGCTGCCCGGGAAATGCGCGATCGTATTCGGACGCTCGCAAAAGGGCCAGGGCGTCCGAGCGGGTCGCTTCGGAAGGCTTGATCCCGATGGACTTCTTCAGGTGATGAGGCAGCGTCTCGTCCCACATCGCCTGGCTGTCGCGCAAAAACGCTTCGCACTCGGTGGCAAGCTTCGTCAGCGAAACGCCGGTGATCTCCTCGAAGGCCAGGTTGTACGTGCCGGCGACGTCCAGTGACTCGATGTAGTCCTTCTCGCGCCGGATGCGCTCTAGTCGAAGCGGTGCATGCTCCTCCTCGACGAGCTTCACTCTGGCGTCATCAATCGCTATGCGCCGCTTTCGGTCTTTTTCGTTCGCGATCTCGATTGCGGCGGCCTGATACTGAATTTGTTCGCCGTCGGGCATGGTAAGGACGGCCGAGCTTTCCCACGTGATTTCCTTCTCGTCAAGATCGGCAAGCGAGCGGGACGCCTGCGACTCGAGCTGCCATTCGAGTAGAAGTGCAGCGGACCGATGTTCCTCGCTGCCCTTGGCTGTCCCCGCGAATGCATGGCGCGTTAGCTCCAGCGCCTCCTCGCCAAGCACGTTGGCGTACCGATCATAGATCGGCTTGAACTCCGCCGATGACTTGTGACCCGCATGCGCGAGATAACCTTCGCGCGAAATCTCTTCTGTGAACGCCTGGCCGTCGCGCCTGAGGCGCTCGAGCGTCAGCGGAGTCATCCGGCAATTCGGGTGGTGATGTACTCCCGCAGCGCGTCGACGGAGATACGCTCCTGCTGAAGCGTATCCCGGTCACGCACCGTGACCGAGTTTCCGGCGGCTGACTCCCCGTCGACTGTGATGCAGAAGGGCGTGCCGACTTCATCCTGCCGGCGGTATCTCCTTCCGATTGCGCCGCTGTCGTCATAGAAGACGGCGAACGACTGGCGCAGGTCGTCGGCGATCTTTTTCGCCATCTCCGGCATTCCGTCCTTTTTTACCAGCGGGAACACGCCTGTCTTGATCGGCGCCAAAGCCGGCAGAAGCTTCAGGACGACACGCC
This sequence comes from Gemmatimonadaceae bacterium, assembly GCA_035525975.1. GTDB lineage: Bacteria > Gemmatimonadota > Gemmatimonadetes > Gemmatimonadales > Gemmatimonadaceae > UBA4720. The sequence continues at coordinate 27,597 of DATLDF010000065.1, read as the reverse complement.
CTTCTTCTTCACCTTCAACTTTTTCTTCCTTGTAACCGTTCACAAGCAGGGCGAGCAGGGTGCGATTAGGGCCAACCGCTGTTTCGACGACAAACGGCACGAAACGCTTGTTGGTTGCCTGCTCGAAATACTCCAGTTTCTTGCCAGAGAATTTCTGATGCTGCGTGAGATCGAAGTCTCCACGGTTGTGAATCCCTTCGATTTCCTGGAAGCCCAGCGTGCCGCCAAAGTCGAACTGAACATCGAACGCGGCGCGCGCGTAGTGCGCCAGCTCGTCGGCCGTGTGCTGATGGAACTCCAGGCGATCGGCATCGAGACCAAGGCCCTGATGCCACTTCATCCGCTCGGCTTTCCAGTACTCAAACCACTGCATGTCAGTGCCGGGCTCAACGAAGAACTGCATCTCCATCTGCTCGAATTCGCGCGTCCGGAAGATGAAGTTGCCGGGAGTGATTTCGTTTCTGAACGCCTTGCCGATCTGCGCAATTCCGAACGGAACTCGCTGGCGGGTTGACTGCTGGACGTTCAGGAAATTCACGTACGTTCCCTGCGCCGTTTCCGGTCTCAGGTATACGACGGCCGCGCTGTCCTCCGCGGGGCCCATGAACGTCTTGAACATGAGATTGAACTGCCGTGCTTCGCCGAGCGTGCCTTTCATTCCGCACGCCGGGCATTGGGCCTCTGGCGTGCCCGGCGCGCCTTTTATGCGCGGATCGTCAGCGCGAAAACGCTTCTTGCAGTTCTTGCAATCGACGAGCGGGTCAACGAAACCGCCAACATGGCCGCTGGCCTCCCAGACTCGCGGATGCATGAGGATCGCGGAGTCCAGACCCTCGATGTCCGACCGGTTCCGGACCATCGCTTTCCACCAGCGCTCCTGGAGGTTTCTCTTGAGCTCGACACCAAGCGGGCCGTAGTCCCAAACGGACCCGGTGCCGCCATAAATCTCGGAAGATTGGAAAATGAAACCGCGCCGCTTGCACAGCGACACGAGTTTTTCCATCACGTCAGGCTGATTCGGCATAAGCTTCTAAATATAGCGAGCGAGGGGATAAATCCTCGTCATCGGCACGGTCATGTCAGCGAAAACCTGCTGACTGCGGAAACGGCGTGACGGACTTTACCGCAGAGCACGCGGAGGATAGCTGAGATTCGCGGAGGAAAACAAAAAAAGGTTGAACAGCGGAAACAGCTGCCGTTCCGTCGTTAACCTTAGCTTTTGTTTTTCTCCGCGAATCTCCGCGATCCTCCGCGTGCTCTGCGGTGAGGTCGTTCCCGAAGTTCCGCCGCTAAGAGCGGGCAGAAATGATCTGATCGCGCCGAGTTCCAACGCTGACGTGGGAAATAGGTGTTTCAACAAGCGATTCGATTCGATCGAGGTATTTCCGGGCGGCAGCGGGAAGCTCATGGAGCGACCGGGCCCTGGACGTATCGCTCTGCCACCCCTCCATCCATTCGTATTGCGGCTGAGCGCCATCCAGGGCGGCCAGGTCACCCGGGAATTCGGTATGAACGTCATTCCCGACTTTGTAACCCGTGCACAGGGCGATCTTGTCGAACGTGTCGAGCACGTCGAGCTTCGTTACGGCGAGACCAGTCAGGCCGTTCACGCGAGCCGCATAGCGAACCACCACCGCGTCGAACCAGCCGCAACGGCGTGGCCGTCCAGTGGTCGCCCCGAACTCGTTCCCAAGCCGTCTCATCTCCGAACCGAGCGGCTCATCGAGCTCGGTTGGAAGCGGTCCGTTGCCGACGCGAGTCGTGTACGCCTTAACGATTCCGAGCGCTGCGTGAATCGCCGTCGGGGCGATCCCCACACCGATGGCGGCTCCGCCGGATGTTGTGTTGCTCGACGTCACATACGGGTACGTACCGTGATCGATGTCGAGCAGCGACCCCTGCGCACCCTCGAGCAAAACGTTTGCGCCCTGCTTGATCGCCCGATGGATCACGAGACCGACGTCTTCCGTGATCGGCAGGATTCGCGGTGCGAGGCGCTCGAGGAGGGCCATCGTCGAATCAACATTCGCGCGCTCCGCAACGCCGAACGACTCCAGAAGAGCATTCGCGTGCTTGACACCCTTCTCTACCAGGCCGCGCAGACGATCGACATGACGCAGATCGAGAACGCGGACGCCGCGACGCGCGATCTTATCCTCGTACGCTGGACCAATCCCACGGCCTGTCGTTCCAATCTCCCTGCTCGCCGAGCTGAGCCCGTCCACCATCTTGTGATATGGGAGCACGAGGTGGGCGCGGTCGCTCACATACAGGCGTCCCTGCACATCGACGCCATCGGCAATCAGCTCGTCGATTTCGGTGAACAGAGTATCGGGGTCGAGCACGACGCCGTTGCCGATCGCGCAACGCACGCCAGGGTGCATGATGCCGCTCGGGATCTGATGGAGGACGAACGACTTTTCACCGATATGAACGGTGTGACCGGCATTCGCCCCGCCTTGATATCGCACCACCCAATCAGCGCGCTCGGCGAGAACGTCAACGAGCTTTCCCTTCCCTTCGTCGCCCCATTGCGCGCCAACGATCACGACGGTGCGCGTCTTCGAATCGAACATGCAGCTCCATTTGCGCGGAGGTCTTCCGGGCGCAGCTCCGCGTCTTGCGCGAGCGTAAAGGACAAGAAAATGGAAACGCCCCGGGCAGTTGCACGGGGCGTTGATTCAATCTACGGAGCGGGGTTGGCCTGTCAATCAGCCGGCCGAAACGCGCGTCGTTAGCCCATCGCTGCGAAGAAAATCCACGATGCAATCGTACACCCGATCGCGATTTTCACGGCCGTCGCTGCCACTCGGCCCACCAGAGCCCCAGTGGCGACCTTTGCCGATTGACCTCCGCCGGTACCTACGCTGAGCTCGCCGGCCAGGGCTCCAATGAAGCTGCCGACAAACGCTCCGATCATCGGTCCTACAATCGGCACTGGGAAGCCCATAAACGCCCCGATCATTCCGCCGAATATCGCCCACCAGCCGGCGCGTCTCGAGCCGCCGTACTTCCTCGCAAACTTTCCGGCCAGGCTGAACTCGATAACCTCGGCGATGGCGCCGAGTATGGTGATGCCGGCGATCGTGAACCACCCGATCGGTGGCGGGACCACGATGAGTTTGTAGACGACCGCGGTCGCAATCATTATCCAGAGGCCGGGAAGGCCCAAGGCGATGAGGACAAGTGACAACGCGAGCACCAACACAAGAATCACGAAAGCCATCAGGCCAGCTCCTCGACGATTGCGGCAATGAGACTCGATGCCTGTGCAATACCGGTTCCGTTCAACCGGTCCGACGTGTCCCTGGAAGTATGTACGTAGCCGAGGGTGCCAAGGTTTCCGCGGCTCACGGTCAAGGATTCCCAGCCTTTTGCTGTGAACGCGACATTGTCGGCGAGAATTCCCGGAATCATCGGCCGGACTTGTAGTGAGCCGTTCGAGGCCCGGCGGATCGCTTCGTCCAGCGTTCGGCTCGGTGTCCCGCTCGCCATGCAGTAAAAAAAGCCCGCGTCGTCGATCGTATCGCAGTTGATCGCGATCTCGCCCGTCGTTTCGGTGTCCGCGAAATGGCGCGCCCCCGCGAGACCAAGCTCTTCGGCACTCGTGATGATTACGCCGATGTTATTCGACCGGTCTATCTCATCCAGAGCGAGCAGGATCGCTGCAACTCCGGTTGCATTGTCCAATGCGCCATTCGACCTGTTTGTAATAAAGCAGAACACAATCGGAAGTGCTGTAACGACAGCCAACCACGAAAGGACTGTCGCCGCCGGTTCAACTGCGCTCAACGCGCCCGGAAAAAACAGGATGACGAGAATGGAAACGGCGACGGCAACAGACATAAAAGCGAACAACGCCGTGGACGTCACGCGCACAAGCATCGGAATCGTCTGAGACTTGGAATCGATGTGTGCGCAGAGCCATACGGTTGGACGAGACCCCGCCTCACGCCGAACGCCGACGAGATTGGTTGACGTCGATCTTTGCGCCGGAAATCCGAGAACTCCAACCTTGGCGCCCCAGATCGCGAGAACTGCGATGGCAGCCAGGCCACCGAGGTCGACCAGCAAGCCGAGCGCGGGTGACTGGTGTCGTGTAGCGAGGTGAGCGCCCAGCCAGACCGCCGTTGCCGCCAGTGCGGAAGTCAGCGACGGGCCCCAGAGCGCGGGAGCTTTTGAATACTCGAAGGGCTGGTCTTCTACCGAGAATCCCCGGTCCTCCAGAAGCGACCGGCAATACCTCCTTGCCTGAGTCTCCTCGGCGCTGCCTGCAAAACGCTTAGTCGCGGCCAGGCGCGCCACGATTTCGCGCGCCTTGTTTGCTCGCGTGACGACCTCAGAGGTCGGCGCCGTTACGTGAGCCCCATCATGTGCTTCGTCTCGCGCATCGTTGCTCCGGCAATTTCTCGCGCGTGCTCGGCGCCGCGCGCCAGGGGCTCGTCAATGACCGACGGATTAGCGCGGATTTCCATTGCGCGACTCCGAATAGGCGTCAGTTCCCTGTCCATCGCGTCGTGAAGAACCTTCTTGCAATCGATGCAGCCCCACCCGGCGGTACGACACTGAACGGCGACGTTGCTTACCGTCGCTTCGTCGCTGAATGCCTTGTGAAGGTTGTAGATATTGCAGATCTCGGGCGTTCCGGGGTCTGTTTTCCGCACACGTGCGGGATCGGTCATCGCGGGACGCAGCTTGTCCCAGATGTCTTTCGGCTCCTCGAGCAAGCCGATCGTGTTGCCGAGTGATTTCGACATCTTCGCCTGCCCGTCGAGACCCATGATGCGACGCGTTGGTGTGAGCAGCGGCTTGGGTTCAGGAAAGAAACCCACCGGCTCCTGGACAGCGGTGTTGTCGGCTGACTCTGCCGACGCGCCACTTCTCGCCTCGAGCGCGGCGGCGTAGGCCGGATCGAACTTGGCGTTCCAGCGGCGCGAGACTTCGCGGGAAAGCTCCAGATGTTGGACCTGGTCTTCGCCGACCGGAACGAGGTCGGCTTTATATAGAAGTATGTCGGCTGCCTGAAGGACCGGATAATTCAGGATCCCCGCAAGGATGCTGTCCTGCCGCGCGGATTTTTCCTTGAATTGCGTCTGGCGCTCGAGCTCACCGAGGGGCGTGACCGTGTTGAATATCCAGGCAAGCTCGGTATGTTCCGGCACCGCTGACTGGATGAAGAGCGTGCAGACTGAGGGATCGATTCCCGAGGCCAGCAGCGAGATCACCATGTCGCGGGTCCGGCGCCTGAGATCATCCGGGTCATAAGGCCCGGTAATGGCGTGGTAGTCCACGATACAGAAAAGCGATTCGTATTGCCGCTGCAGCAGGACCCAGTTCTTCACCGCTCCCAGGTAGTTGCCAATGTGGAGCTCGCCTGAAGGCTGAATTCCGCTGAAGATTCGGGACTGGGGCATCGGCCGAAGTTAACGAGTGTGAGGAATGCGTTGCAAGGAAACCGAAACGTTCAGGACAGCGAAGTGGAAGAGTACGAGGGGATTCTCGACGCCGCTGTCGCGGCGGCGCAGGCTGCTGCAGAAGTAATTCGAGACGCCGCCAGCGGACGATCGACGCTGCAGTGGGAATCAAAGGGTGCTGCCGATTTCGTCACTGAGGTAGATCGATCTGCAGAACGTGCGATCGAGGCCGTGATTGCCTCGAGGTATCCGGACGCGCGGATGCTGGGCGAGGAATTGACGCCAGGGGCTGACCTTTCGTCCCCCGGACTAACGTTCGTCGCGGATCCACTCGACGGCACAACCAATTTCCTGCACGGATATCCACAATACGCCGTATCGATCGGAGCACTTCAACGTTCGACCCTTGTTGCTGGCGTCGTGCTGAACGTCACGACCGATGACTGCTTTACGGCCGTCGCTGGCAGCGGCGCGTATCTGAATGGGGAGAGAATCAGGACATCATCACTGTCAGATCCTTCTCGCGCTCTTATCGGCACCGGATTTCCTTTCAAGCAGCCAGAGCTGCTCGATCGTTATTCCAAACACTTCATCGCAGTCAGTCGCCACACCGCCGGCATTCGACGCGCCGGGTCTGCAGCTCTGGACCTTGCCGATGTTGCATGTGGACGCTTTGATGGATTCTGGGAGCTCGATCTCGCACCCTGGGACATCGCGGCAGGTATTCTTCTCGTGAGAGAAGCAGGCGGTATCGTTTCAAACTGGGCCGGAGAAACGAAAGATACGTCCGCAGGTCCAGTCGTGGCGGGGAACGCTGCCATTCACCCCTGGCTTCTGAAGACTCTTCACGTAGCCGAGTCAACTGATAAAGGAAAATGAAACTGATCGAGTGCGTTCCGAATTTCTCTGAAGGCCGCCGACCCGAAGTCGTGACGGCAATCCGCGATGCGATTGCGGGCGTCAAAGGCGTTTCGATTCTCGATTCGTCGTCCGATGAATCTCACAATCGTTCGGTAATCACTTTTGTCGCGCCCATCGAGTGTGCGGTTGAGGCGGCGTTCGCCGGAATTCGCGAGGCTGCGGCTCACATCGACCTGCGAGTTCATCAGGGCGAGCATCCGCGCATCGGCGCGACTGACGTCGTTCCATTTGTCCCGCTCGAGGACTCGACAATGGACGACTGCGTCGAGCTCGCTCGAAAACTGGGCGAGCGCGTCGGGAAAGAATTGGGAATTCCTGTTTTTCTCTATGAGCGAGCTGCTTCGCGCCCAACTCGCACAAACCTCGCGGACGTCCGTCGCGGACAATTCGAAGGTCTCCGCGATGAGATCGGCACGAATTCGGAGCGTGAGCCTGACTTTGGCCCCAACAATATTCACGAGTCTGCCGGCGCGATGGCCATCGGGGCGCGGCCATTTCTTGTCGCGTACAACGTCTACCTTGGCCCGGCATCGAATCTCGCACTGGCCAAATCCATCGCGAAGCAGGTCCGCGAATCATCCGGCGGCTTCAAGGCAGTGAAGGGTCTGGGGATGGAAGTCGATGGTCAGGCCCAGGTGTCGATGAATCTCGTCGACACGGACCAGACACCGCTTCACGCAGTCTTTGACTTCATATCGGACAAAGCGCGAGCTGAAGGCGTTGAGGTGACATGGAGCGAGATCATCGGTCTGGTTCCAGAAAAAGTATTGTTTGAAGCTTCCAAGAATCATTTGAAGCTCGTGCAGTTCACGCAGGATCAGGTTCTGGAGCGCCAGGTTTCGCGTGCGATGTCGGCGTCAAGCGCGGGAAACCCTGTCGCGACTGCCAACGCCGCAGGAGTGAGTTCGGACGATTTTCTCAAGGCGATCGCGTCTTCGAACCCCGTTCCGGGTGGCGGCAGCGTATCCGCATACGCCGGGGCGCTCGGAGCAGCACTGGCACGCATGGTTACTGGCCTCACTATCGGCCGAAAAAAGTACTCAGCCGTAGAACCGGAAATGACCCTGTTAGCAGCGGAAGCGGATGCGCTGACCGCCCAGCTCTCGGCGCTCGTCGAGCGGGACGCTGATGCGTATGCGCTCGTTTCTTCCGCCTACAAGACTCCCAAAGACTCACCCAACCGCGACTCAGAGATCACCAAGGCGCTGCTCGGCGCTGCCGAAGTCCCGCTCGAGACGGCGCGCGTCTGTGCGAAGGTCGCACAACTCGCGCTGGCGGTCGCAGCAAAGGGAAACTCGAATGCAGTCACTGACGCTGGAGTAGCTGCGCTCCTGGCTGAAGCCGGCTGCAAAGGCGCGGCGTACAACGTCAGGATCAACGTTGCCGCGCTTTCAGACAAATCCATGGGTCACGATCTGGAGAGCGAGGCGCTCAGCATGGTGGCGTCAGCATCGGCTGCGGCGACTGAGACTTGCGCAATCGTCGAGCAGGCGATAAAAAGTTAGCCTTTCGCAGCAAGAACTAGACATGAGTCATCTGAACGATGAATCGTCTTCTGACGCTCGCGGTATCGACAATTGCTGCAGTCTCGTTCTCATCGGCCTCTGCGCAGACGCCTGTGGCTGCTGTGCGCGACAGCCGGCTCGACGGCGAGTGGCGTGGCTTAGCTGTTCAGTCGTCGCTCAACACACAGCTCGCACTCAGTCTCTTCAAGGACGGGTTGTACGTCAGGCGAATGGTCATCGTCACGGAGTTCGCCTGGACAGCCGAGCCGAAAATCCTGAACATCGCCCCGATAGTTAGGAAGGGAAACGACATTGAGTATGGACAGGCGATGTCCGTACGGATGAGCGTCAACGCGATCTCGCTTACGACGCGCTACGGCAAGGATTCGATCGTTTTATACCGCCTTGGCCCGCCCGGTGAAGATTCATCACTGATCGGCCGCTGGCAGGGAGAGAGCGAAACGGGTGAGGAGGTCGTCGAGGAATTTGCACCTGATGGGCAGCTGCTTGTGATGGTCACCATCGCGCGAGACGCCGGCCGCTTCAACGTTCTTCCTGACGAGATCGAATGGAGGCGGGAGATCCCGACCGAAGGAAAGCGCAGGGAAAAGTTCAGAATGAACGGCGCGACGCTGCAGCTTTTCGTCGATCTGGGACGCGCTCCGGTCGAGCTGACCCGCGGGCCCGTGCAGCCGCCCTGAAACCTGCTCCTACGCTGCTGTCAGGATACGGGGCCCGTCTTCGGTTATTGCGATGGTGTGCTCGAAATGAGCTGAGCGGGTTCCATCGAGCGTCACGACCGTCCATCTGTCCGGCATCGTGCGAATTCCCGGCTTCCCGACATTAACCATCGGTTCGATCGCGATCGTCAGCCCGGGCGCGAGACGAATTCCGCGCTTAGGCTTTCCATAATTTGGAACCTGCGGCTCCTCGTGAAAGCCAGTCCCTATGCCGTGTCCAACAAGATCCCTGACGACGCTGAAACCGGCACGCTCGACAATCTCCTGAACAGCCGCGCCAATGTCACCCAGATGATTGCCGGGACGCGCTGCCTTCACGCCGGCGTCCAGCGCCTCACGCGTGACTCTCAGGAGCCGCTCAGACTCGTCCGACACCTTTCCAACTGCAACTGTCGTCGCTGAATCGGTGTGGTACCCTTCGAACTGAACGCCGACGTCGATCGACACGACATCGCCCTCGAGAAGCATTCGCTTCTTCGATGGAATCCCGTGGACGATTTCATTGTTGATCGAGCTGCAGATGCTCGCCGGGAAGTTGTAAAGCCCTTTGAACGACGGCACAGCGCCTGGGTGGCTCCGAATGAAGTCCTCGGCGATCGCGTCGAGGTCAGCGGTCGTCATTCCTGGCTTCACCGACTTTTCCATCAGCTTCACAGTCTCGGCGAGGATCCGGCCACCTGCTGCCATGATCTCGATCTCACGCTGTGACTTTAGCTGAATCACTCTTCCTCCAGCGCCTTCATCGTTCGCTCGGTTATCTCGGCGATATCACCAGTCGCGTCGATCTTTACGAGGTCCATCTTCTTTTGTTTCGTCCATTCGATAACCGGCGCAGTCTGAGCTTCGTAGACTTTCAGCCGATTGCGAATTGATTCGGGCTCATCGTCTTTTCGGCGAACGAGTTTGCCGCCGCACTTTGCGCACGCTGATCCCGGCTCGAGTCCCTTGTAGGGCGTCTGGCAATTTTCGCACACGACACGTCCGCCGAGGCGATTCACGAGCTCGTCTTCAGGAACGTCGAACAGGAGAAACTTGTCGACCTTTTTCCCGAGCTCGGCCAGCATTCCGGTGAGGCCTTCTGCCTGCGGAACGGTGCGCACCACTCCGTCCAGAACCGCGCCTTTTGCAGTTGCGGGAGACGACATCACTTCCTTCATGATGCCGAGGATGACCGAATCGGGGACGAGGTCCCCGCGGTCCATGTAGGCTTTGGCGGCGAGGCCCTGCTCGGTGCCGTCGCGCACGGCGGCGCGGAGCACGTCGCCGGTCGCGATCCTGGGGATGCCCAGCTTCTCGGCGACAATCTCCCCTTGCGTGCCTTTACCCGCGCCAGGCGGGCCAAGAAGTACGACGATCATGCGACGGGCGGCTTAGAAGCCGCCCATCGCCTGACGACCGCGATAGCGAACGCGGCCCTTCTTCATGAAGCCGTCGTACTTGCGCAGCAACAGGTGCTGCTGGACCTGCTGCATCGTATCGAGAGCGACACCGACGACGATCAGAAGCGACGTTCCACCGAAACGGAACGGCACGTTCACCGCATCCGAGATGAACTGCGGCAGGAGCGCGATGAACGTCAGGAAAATTGCGCCGGGAAGCGTGATACGGGTGACAACGTAATCGATGTACTCGGCCGTCTTCGTTCCAGGCTTCACGCCGGGAATGAATCCGCCCTGCTTCTTCAGGTTCTCCGACAGGTCGAGCGGATTGAAAATGATCGACGTGTAGAAGTACGTGAAAAACACGATCAGGAGCGCCTGCAGGATGTAGAACAGCGCCGTACCGGGAGCAAAATACTCCGCCAGACGCTGTGCCTGCGGGTTACCGCTGAACTGCGCGATGGCGCCTGGAACGACGATCACCGACTGCGCGAAGATGATCGGCATGACGCCCGATGCATTAACGCGAAGCGGGATGAAGTTCTTCGCCGACTCACGCATGCGGCCACGTGCCATCGTGCGCTGAGGGATCTGAATCATGATGCGTCGTGCTGCCATCGTGACGGCAACTGTCGCGGCCACCACCGCGACCATCACAATGCCAAGGACGAGCAGCGAGAACAGGCCGACAGCCTGGGTCTGCACGAAACGGAACGTGCTGAAGATGCCCGGCCAGAAACGCTCGACGATCGAGAAGAAAATGATCAGCGATGCGCCGTTGCCGAGTCCCCTCTCGGTGATCTGCTCACCGAGCCACATCACGAAGATCGCGCCAGCAGTAAGGAAGAGCACCATCTGCAGCTTGAAGCCGAAGCCCGGGTTGAGCACGGCGTTCTGCAGAGATGACGTGAACAGAGCAAAGCCCCATCCCTGCACCACTGCAAGCACAACGGTGAGATATCTCGACCACTGCGTGATCTTCTTTCTGCCCTCTTCGTCCTTCTGCATCTTCTCGACACTCGGTATTACCGCACCGGCGATCTGCATGAAGATGCTCGCGGAGATGTACGGCATGATTCCGAGCGCGAACACTGTCGCGCGCGAAAGTCCGCCGCCAACGAAGAGGTCGTAAAGCCCAAGAATGCCGCCGCTTCCCTGATTCTTGAAGAAGTCAGTGAGAGCGACGACGTCCACACCAGGCACCGTTATATGCGCGCCCGTGCGGTAAAGCACGAGGCAGATAAAGGTGAAGGTGATTTTTTGCCACAGCTCGGGCGTCTTGTAGATGTTCTGGACCGCCGCTGCCGGGTTGTTCTGTGCCATTCTACTCCTCGACGCGGCCGCCGGCCGCTTCGATCTTCTCGCGCGCACCCGCGCTCATCTTGATTCCGCGGACGGTTACTGCACGCGACAGATCACCATTTGCGAGCACCTTTGCGGGACCCTTACGTGCCGTAATGAGTCCAGCCTGGATGAGAGCGTCTCTCGTTACTTCTGTTCCTTCCGGAAGACGCTGCTCCAGATCGCTCAGACGAACGACCTGATGCTCAACACGAAAGATATTGGTGAAACCACGCTTTGGCAGGCGTCGCGTAAGCGGCATCTGTCCACCCTCGAACTGTGGCTTTCCGCCGCCCGGTCCGTGATGTCCCGAGCGTGCCTTGATACCCTTGTGTCCCTTACCTGACGTCTTACCTGTGCCCGATCCCGGTCCGCGTCCAAGACGCTTGCGGTCACGATGCGATCCGGGAGCTGGAACGAGATTGTGCAGTCCCAGCTTCTCGACGCTTTCGGTTGCGACGGCTTCAGCCGCCTTCTTTCTGCTAGCCACTGGTTATTCCTCGACCGTCGTCACTTCAACGAGGTGACGAACGCGTTTGATCTGACCGCGCAGGGACGGTGAGTCCTGCACTATGATTACATCCTGGTGATGACGAAGGCCCATCGCCTCGAGCGTCTGGCGCATGCGCCACGAGTGCCCGATGCCGCTGCGGACCTGCTTGATCCGCACCTTGCCCGTCGTCAGGATAGACTTCGGCGTGGTGCGTGGTCCCTTCGTATTCCACCATACGTGAGTTCTAGGCAAGTTGCGCCTCCTTTACTTTGGCTCTCGACCGATAGCCGAGTGAGCTGACTTCGACACCACGCTCGCGCGCGATTTCTTCGACTGTCGTGAGCTGCTTGAGTCCGTCGAGCGCGGCCAGCACCATGTTGTGCGGGTTGGTCGAGCCGAGGCTCTTCGTGAGAATGTCGTGGATACCGGCGCATTCCATGATGGCGCGAACTGCACCACCGGCGATCACACCAGCTCCCGGCGCTGCCGGCTTCATCAGAACCTTGCCTGCACCGTGCTGCCCGACGACTTCGTGCGGAATCGTGCTGCCTGTCATTGGAACACGCGTCATGTTGCGGCGTGCGCCGTCGACTGCCTTGCGGACCGCTTCGGAAACTTCGTTCGCCTTTCCGGTCGAGAATCCGACCTTGCCCTGACCATCGCCAACGGCGACGAGAGCGTTGAAGGAGAAACGACGTCCACCCTTCACGACTTTCGCAACGCGATTGATCGCGATGACGTTCTCGACGAGCTCGCTTCCGCCTTCGCCACGGCCTTCGCCGCCACGACCGCCGTCACGTCCGCCTTTTCCGTCGCGTGAGCGACCAGCTCCGCCGTCACGGCCACCACTTGCACCGCCGCCCGGGCCACCACGTCCACCGCCAGGGCCGCCGCGTCCGCCGGCACCACCACCACCGGGGCCGCCACGTCCACCGCCGCCACGTCCGCCGCGACCGCCAGGGCCACCGGCCCCGCCACCGCTGCGTGCGCTGCGACCTGGGCCGCTACGTGCTGCTGGACGCTCTTCGCCGCCCGCCGTCGATCCCGCTGCTTCTGTTTCGTTTTCAGCCATTGCTTAAAACTCCAACCCGCCTTCGCGGGCTCCGTCGGCCACCGCTTTCACGCGGCCGTGGTATTTGTAACCACCGCGATCGAACACGACCTTGGTGACACCGGCTTCTTTCGCCTTCTCGGCGATTCGCTTGCCGACTTCGGTGGACTTTGCTGTCTTCTTTCCTTCGAATCCTGCATCGGTGACGGTCATCAGCGTTTGCTGCTTGTCGTCGTCCACGAGCTGTGCATAGATATGCTTGAGTGAGCGATAGATCACGAGACGCGGACGCTCTGCCGTTCCGTTGACCTTCTTCCGGACGCGGAAGTGACGGCGTGTGCGCAGTCCCGAGCGCGTACGCGCTGTTGCTGTCTTTCCCATTACTTGCCTCCGGCCTTTCCGGCCTTACGCCGAATCTGCTCGCCTGCGTACTTGATCCCCTTGCCCTTGTACGGCTCGGGTGGACGAAGGCTGCGCAGCTCAGCCGCAACCTGTCCAACGATTTCCTTGTTTGCGCCTTCGATGAGGATCTGTGTCGGCAGCGGCGCCTTGAGCGTGATGCCCTTTGGTGCCTTGTACTCGATCGCGTGCGAGTATCCAAGAGCGAGCTGCAGTCCGTAAGGACGCACTTCTGCCTTGTATCCAACGCCGACGATGTCGAGCTGCTTGGAGAAACCCTTCGTAACGCCTTCTACCATGTTTGCAATCAGGGTGCGACTCAGTCCGTGAAGCGCCTTGTGCTTCGCTTCATCAGACGGGCGGTTCACCGTGATCTGGCCATCTTCCTGCTTGATGATCATGTCGGCCGGAATGGGGCGTGACAGCTCTCCCTTCGGACCCTTGACCGATACGTGATTGCCGTCGAGCGTGACTGTTACGCCAGCTGGAACAGCGATCGGATTCTTTCCGATACGTGACATTGCTTTCTCCTTACCAGACGAGGGCGAGAATCTCGCCGCCCGTGCGCGCCTGACGTGCCTGGCGGTCAGACATCAGCCCCTGTGAGGTGCTGAGGATCGCCATGCCGAGGCCGTTGCGAACGCGCGGAATCTCCGTCACGCCGACGTACTTGCGCAGGCCGGGCGTGGAGACACGCTTCAGCTCGCGGATGACCGGCTGCCCGCCCTGCGCGTACTTGAGTACGACGCGAAGCGTCTTGCGGCCGCTCTCTTCTTCAAGAGTGCGATAGTCCTGAATGAAGTTGTTGTCCTTCAGGATTCTCGCGATCTCCACTTTCATTTTCGAGCCAGGCATGTCCACGCGGCGGTGCTTTGCTCCGCATGCATTGCGGATGCGCGTCAACATGTCGGCAATCGGATCGGTCATGCTCATCTAGTTTCTTTTCCTTGTTCGATAGTATCGAGTCACTCGTTAACGTCTGAGGGCTTCGCCCTGCTGTTAGCTGTGTGCTGCACCAGCTGATCAGCTGCTGGCAGCTGTCAGCTAATGTTGCTAAAAGCCAATAGCAGTGAAGCCGCGCCGTTTACTCGTGATTCGACTCATCGAAGTTGATGTTTACCAGCTCGCCTTGCGCACGCCCGGGATCAGTCCCGAAAGTGCCATCTCGCGGAAGCAGATTCGGCAAAGGCCGAACGTTCTGAGGAACGCGCGCGACCGTCCGCAGCGCTGACAGCGATTATGCTGACGCACCTGGAACTTCGGCTTCCGCTTGCTCTTCTCAACCATGGCTTTACGCGCCATTAGCGATTCTCTCTACTGAAGAAGTGATTGGCGCCCATCATGCCGTTACCGACTGCACGATGATGGGCTTGTCTTCGCCGCGGAACGGCATGCCGAGCTCGCGCAGAAGCGCAAGCGCCATGTCGTCCTTGTTCGTCGTCGTGACGAAGGTGATATCCATGCCGTGGATCTGCTCGACCATGTCATAGTTGATCTCCGGGAAGATCATCTGCTCCTTGACGCCGAGGCTGTAGTTTCCGCGACCGTCGAACGACCGCGTGTTGACTCCGCGAAAATCGCGGATGCGCGGAATCGCGACCGTGATGAAGCGATCCAGGAACTCCCACATGCGGGCTCCGCGAAGCGTTACTGCTGCGCCGATCTCCTGGCCTTCACGAAGACCGAAGTTCGCGATCGACTTCTTCGCCTTGCGGCGAACCGGACGCTGTCCGGTAATGATCGCGAGCTCTTCAACTACGCGATCGAGAACCTTGGGGTTCTTGATTGCTTCGCCGACACCGCAGTTCACGACGATCTTCTCGACAGTCGGGATCTCATGGACGTTCTTGAGATCGAACTGCTTCATGAGACGGTCGCGAACGGTGCTCTTGTAGTAGTCCTTGAGGCGGGGCGTTGGAATCGGGAGATCGGCGCCAGCGTGCGGCCCCTGCTTGATCTCTGCTCCCTTCTTGTCGCCCTTCGCGGCCTTGGACTGCTTCGCCTGGTTCGGCACTCCGGCGCCCTTTGCGGGCTTCGAAGACTTTGAACCCTTCGAGTCCTTTTCTTTAGTTGCCATTTATCTCTCTCCGGTCAGCGTACGCGGGGAATCGGTTCCCCGGTGCGGGCGCCAACGCGCTCTTTCGTTCCGTCGGTGTCGATGCGCGCTTTCGTGCGAGTCGGGTCACCTGTCTTTGCGTCGAGCAGCATCAGGTTCGACGAGTGCACCGGTGCCGGCGCCTCGATGATCCCGCTCTGATCGTCGGCAGTACGTGCCTTGCGATGCTTCTTCACGATGTTGATTCCCTCGACGAGCACGCGGCCGGTCTTGGGGTAGAGGCGCAGGATCTTTCCTTCCTTGCCCTTGTCATCACCGCGCATCACGCGAACCGTGTCGCCCTTCGACACGTGCATCTTCACCCGCTCGGCGTTGATGCCGTGACGGACGCGATTGCGCTTCTTCGCTGTCTTCTTGTGAGTCAGCACTCTCATGCTACAAAACCTCCGGGGCCAGCGAAACGATCTTCATGTACTTCTTCTCGCGGAGCTCGCGCGCCACGGGTCCGAAGATACGGGTCGCTCGCGGCTCTCCCGCTTCATTGATGATTACGATTGCGTTCTCGTCGAAGCGGATGTACGAGCCGTCCTTGCGGCGCGTCTCCTTTGCCGTGCGCACAACCACTCCGCGCGCGACCTCCGACTTCTTTACGGTTCCATTCGGCAGCGCGTTCTTGACGGCGACGATGACGACGTCGCCAAGACCTGCGTAGCGACGGCGCGTGCCGCCGAGCACGCGGATGACGAGCGCTGTCTTCGCGCCCGAATTATCCGCGACCTTGACCACCGATTCCTGTTGAATCATTGAGAATTCCTCGGGTTTCGGGGATTGATTATCGCGCTCTCTCGACGATCTCGACGACGCGCCATCTCTTGTCCTTCGACATCGGGCGCGTTTCCATAATGCGCACGGTATCTCCAGTCTTTGCGTCGTTGTTCTCGTCGTGAGCCTTCAGTCGCTTGGTGCGACGGACCATCTTGCCGTACACCGGATGCTGCACCCGGCGCTCGATCGAGACGACCACTGTCTTTTCCATCTTGTCGCTCACGACGATTCCCGTGCGGGTTTTTCTTGCCGCGCGCGTAAGCGTCTGTGCGTTCTGTGTGTCAGCCATGCTGTCTTATGCCCTCTTTTTCGAGCGGGTCGCACCCGACTTGGTCCGGCGCACGCGGCGCGTCTTTGCGCCACCCGCCTTCGTCTTCGGCTTTCCGTCAGTCAAATGCGCCTGATCGATTCCGATGATCTTTTCCTTCAGTACCGTCTTGAGCCGCGCTACATCCTTGCGAATCACGCGAAGCCTGAGAGGATCCTCGAGGGTCTCGGTTCCCGCGCGGAACTTGAGGCGGAATCTCTCCTCCTCCAGCTCTGCGATACGGGCGTTGATATCGCCTTCATTCATCTCACGAATCTCACTACTCAGCATCTGTGTGCGCCTCCTCACGAGCGACAAACTTGGTTTTCACGCCCAGCTTGGCGCCGGCAAGTGCCATTGCCTTCTTTGCAATCTCGGGCGTAACGCCCTCGAGCTCGAACATCACGCGGCCTGGCTTCACGACTGCCACCCATCCCTCAGGTGAACCCTTTCCCTTACCCATGCGGGTTTCGGCAGGCTTCTTCGTGATCGGCTTGTCGGGGAAAATTCTGATCCAGACCTTTCCACCGCGCTTGATGTGACGCGTCAGCGCAACACGGGCTGCTTCGATCTGCCGGTTCGAAACCCATCCGGGCTCCATCGCCTGCAGGCCGTAGGCGCCGAACGCAACGGTTGATCCGCGCGTCGACAGACCCTTCATGCGGCCCTTGAACATCTTTCTGAACTTTACTCTCTTCGGACTCAGCATCGCTCTATTCTCCTAGACGCCAGTCGAGTAAGTCTTGCCGCGGCGATCTTCGACGATCTCGCCCTTGAACAGCCAGACCTTTACGCCGATGGTGCCGAACGTCGTTTTCGCAGTGCTCGTCGCGTAATCGATGTCAGCGCGCAACGTATGGAGAGGTACACGACCTTCGTGATAACCCTCGGTACGCGCGATTTCAGCGCCGCCAAGACGGCCACCGCACTTGATCTTGATTCCGCCGGCGCCCATCCGCATTGCGCTCTGCACCGCGCGCTTCATTGCGCGACGGAACGAGATACGCTGTGCGAGCTGGTTCGCGATGTTGTCGGCCACGAGCTGTGCATCGAGTTCGGGACGCTTGATCTCTTCGACGTTGATTCCGACTTCCTTGCCGGAGATCTGCGCGAGCTCGTCGCGAAGCTGATCGACTTCGGTTCCCTTCTTTCCGATGACGACGCCAGGACGGCCGGTGTGAATCGTGACGACAACCTTGCCCGGCTTCCGCTCGATGCGGATGTCGGAGATTGCCGCGTGACCCAGCCGCTGCTTGAGGTACGTGCGCAGAAGCTCGTCCTCGCGCAGAAGCGCGGGAAACTCACGGTGCGCGTACCAGGTCGAGCGCCACGTCTTGGAGATTCCAAGGCGAAAGCCGATCGGATGTACTTTCTGTCCCATTACTTGCCTTCCTTCGCGCCGACCACGATGTGCACGTGGCTCGTTCGCTTCTGAATTGGGGTCGCGCGTCCCTGAGCGGCGGGCATGAATCGCTTGATCTTCGGCCCCTCGTTCACGATGGCGTGCTTGATGAACAGCGTATCAACGTCGAGTGACTCATTCGCCTGGCGCGCTGCGTATTCCGCATTCGCAACAGCCGAGTTGAGCGTCTTGGCGATCTGAACCGCTGCGTGCTTCTTTGAGAACTTGAGAAGGCCTAATGCCTCGTTCACGTTCTTGCCGCGGATCTGATCGATCACGAGGCGCATCTTATACGGCGACTGTCTGGTGCCGCGCTGAATCGCGGTGGCATCAGGCTGGGCTTCGGCACGAACGACAGCAGGCTTCCTGGCGGCGGCTTTCTTAGCCGTCGTCTTCTTAGCCGTGGTTGTCGTCGCCTTCTCCTCTACAGGAGCAGCTGCGGCCTTCTTACGGACTGCCATGGATTACTTGCCTCCCTTCTGGCCGCCGGCAGGAACGCCGCTCGCCTTCTTGTCCACTGCCTTCGCGCCCGTGTGACCACGGAACAAACGAGTCGGTGAGAACTCACCGAGCTTGTGGCCGACCATGTTCTCGGTCACGTACACGGGGATGAACTTGTTGCCGTTGTGGACAGCAAAGGTGTGACCGACGAAGTCAGGAATGATTGTGCTCGAGCGCGCCCAGGTCTTGATGACCTTCTTCGCGTTGTTCGAGTTCATCGTCTCGACCTTCTTCATCAGTGCGTCCTGAATGAACGGACCCTTTTTTATGCTTCTCGCCATTTACGAATTCTCTATGGTGTGAGACTACTTCGTCGCTTTGCCGCGCTTCCGACCGCGAACGATCAGGCGCTGCGAGGGCTTCTTCTTGTTGCGTGTCTTCACGCCTTCCTTGTTGCCCCATTTGTCCACGACGTTGCGTCCGCCGCGCGTGCGACCACCGTGAGGGTGATCGACCGGGTTCATGACTTCCCCACGTACCTTCGGACGCTTTCCGAGCCATCTGCTCTTGCCGGCCTTTCCGTGCGACAGAAGCTCGTGCTCGGCGTTGCCGACAACACCGATCGTTCCGAGGCACATGCCATGGACGAGTCGCATTTCTGTCGAACGCATGCGAAGCGTCACGTACTCGCCTTCCTTCGCAACGACTTCAACCGATGTTCCGGCCGAGCGCGCAACCTGGCCGCCCTTGCCCGGCTTGAGCTCGACGTTGTGCACGTCGGTACCAAGCGGAATCTCGCGGAGCGGCACTGCGTTGCCCGTACGCGTATCTGATCCCGGTCCCGAAACAATCTTGTCGCCGACTGACAATCCCTTGGGATGCAGGATGTATCTCTTCTCGCCGTCTTCATAGACGACAAGCGCGATACGGGCCGAGCGATTCGGATCGTACTCGATGTGCTCAACAGTCGCGGTCATGCCGTGCTTGTTGCGCTTGAAATCGATGATGCGGTACTGCTGCTTGTGGCCACCACCGATGCGACGCATGGCGATATGACCGTGATTGTCGCGCCCGCCCGACTTCTTGAGCGGCTCGATCAGTGACTTCTCAGGCGTCGACCGCGTGATCTCCGAAAAATCGGAAACGCTGCGGAAACGCGAGCTCTTGGTCACCGGCTTGAACTGACGTACACCCATGACCGTTAACCCTCGAAGATGTCGATTGTGTCACCGTCGCGAAGCTTCACGACGGCCTTCTTCCAATGCGGCCTGCGACCGAGCGCCTGTCCGACTCTGCGGGCCTTGCCGCGCTGATTCGAAGTCCAGACTCCCGTGACCTTGACTCCAAACAGCTGCTCGACGGCAGCGCGGATCGACGTCTTGGTTGCGTCGCTGGCGACGCGAAACGTGTATTCGCCCCGCTCCTGATAAGCCGCCGAGCTCTGCTCGGTGACAATCGGGCGGACGATCGTTCTATGAAGTGAGCTCATTTACTTCCCCTTCTTTTTGGCGGCTTTCTTCGCCGTCTTCTTCACTGCCTTCGCCGACTTCTTTGCAGCCGGCTTCGACTTGGCGGTGGTCTTCTTCGCGGCGGCTTTTCTGCCGCTGGTCTTGTTGACCGCCTTCTTGGTGCTCGCCTTCTTAGCCGTCGTTCCCTTTGCCCTAACTGTCGTTTCGGCGCCCTCGGCGTCCTCGGCGGTTAAGGCCGTTCCAAATGCTGAGGATTCAACGATCACGATATCCGACCACAGAAGGTGGTACGTCGACACGTCCGAGTAAGGAAGAACGTGAGTGCGCGGAAGATTACGGCCGCTGATGTACACGTTCGGCTTCACACCGTCGGTGAGAATCAGAACCTTCTTCTCGATCACACCAAGAGCGGAAAGAAATCCGACGAGCTTCGATGTCTTCGGTGCGTCGTAATCGAAAGAATCGACGACAAGCACTGCGTTCTCACGAGCGCGGGCGTTGAATGCGCTCTTCCGGGCGAGTGCGCGAACCTTGCGCGGCACATACTGCGCATAGCTGCGAGGGGACGGACCGAACACTGTTCCACCACCAACCCACTGGGGAGCACGGGTCGATCCCTGACGGGCGCGGCCTGTTCCCTTCTGCTTCCACGGCTTCTGGTTTCCACCGATAACGAGGCCGCGCGTCTTTGTCGACGCGTTGCCCTGTCTCTGGTTCGCCAGGAATGCCTTAACTGCCTGGTGCATCACGGGCATGTTGACGGTTCCGTCAAACAGATCAGAAGGAAGCTCTACGCTATCGCGTGAGGTGCCCTTCGATGTGTAAGCGGCCGCATTCATTGAAGTATTGTCAGCCATTCGGTTATCCCTGCTTCTTAACGAGGACGATGCCGTTCGTAGGACCGGCGACCGAACCGCGGATGTAAATCAGATTGCGCTCGGCGTCGATCTTCTCGATGCGGAGGTGCGTCTGGGTGTGACGGTGATCACCGTAGTGACCCGGCATCTTCTTGCCCTTGATAACGCGCGACGGATCGGTGCCCGGTCCGATGGAGCCTGGGCGGCGATGCTTCGTGTTACCGTGAGTGTTCGGTCCGCCATGGAAGCCGTAGCGCTTGACGACGCCCTGGAAGCCGCGGCCTTTCGACGTTCCGGTGACCTTGACCTGCTCGCCGGGGGCGAAGATGGCTACCGAGACCGTGTCGCCGAGCTTGTACTCGGGCGTCTCGGCGCTCTTCGGGCCGTCATCGATGCGGAAGCTGCGAAGAACGCGCGGAGCGGTGGTCAGTCCGGCCTTGGCGGCGTGACCGACTACTGCCTTATGTGCGCGGCGACCACGGGGGGTCTTTTCGCCCTTCTTGTTGTCACGAGCCAGCTTCTGCTCTCCGTAGCCGAGCTGCACGGAAGAAACTCCGTCTGCCTCGGCAGCGAGGATCTGCACAACCGGGTTGGGCGGAGCCTCGACTACGGTGCAAGGGATCTGCTGTCCCTGTTCGTTGAAGATCTGGGTCATGCCCAGCTTCTTCCCAATGATTCCGATCATTTTTCTATTCGACCTTGATTTCGACGTCTACGCCGGCCGGGAGATCCAGCTTCGTGAGCGCATCGACAGTCGCTGCGCGGCTGTCGAGGATATCGATCAGGCGCTTGTGGGTCTTGAGCTCGAACTGCTCGCGGGACTTCTTGTCCACGTGCGGTGATCTCAGGACCGTCCAGCGCTTGGTCTTTGTCGGGAGTGGAATTGGACCTGATACCTGCGCACCGGTCTTCTCGGCAGTGCGGACAATGTCCGCGGATGCCTGGTCGATCACCGCGTGATCGAACGCTTTGAGACGGATGCGAATTCTTCCAGCCATGTTGGTTGACCTCGGGAGTGCTTCACTGCGCGTTGATTATCGCCGGTCACAGCAACAAAAACGCGGGTGGACCAGGGCGCCCCAGTAGAGGGGCCGGTATCCATCCGCTGCCGCCGGGTGCACTCGCTACTGAAACGCGGTGGGGACCCAAGGGCGCGCCGAGTTTTGAGGTTCGGCGTTGAGTTGTGAACAGCCTCTAATTATCACCCTGCAGGAGGCTTATGTCAACTCGTGAAAGGGGCTTTTTCGGGCAGTTCGCAATCGTTATGAGTCGGCCCAGGCCTGTCCCCGGTTCCCCGTCAGGCCCCTGTCGGGGCCTCTAACGCCGTTGCGTATCCCGGACTAGCGGCATCGACAACTGAAAAGGTTGCGTTGGAACCGTGTCGACCCGCCAGCACAGATGCGCTTCAGTCTGACGATGGAGGCACAACGCGGCGACGCTCGATGTCCGCACCGTCTTCAACTTCCCCGGGCGCCCGGCTGTCAGCTCGCGGGATTTGAGAATCCTTGTCGAATTGACTCCAGGCGCGTTCCACGTCTCCCGGCGATACGTGAACGGGTGCACCTGCAAGAATTCCAGTGACGTTTCGGAACGGCCGACCCATCTGCATTCCACCCTTGCCGATCGTGAACTCGCGGATTGCCTTGTCATGCCATGATCCACGCATCTTCAGGACGGTCAGGCCGCGCTTCATGTCGCCGAACATTTCGACGTAACGAAGCAGGATGATCGAGTCGGTCAGCGTCGAGATGTGAGTTTCCGTAATGGAGTCTCCGCCCATCAGGCTTGCCGTCGTCGATGTAAATAGTCCGGTGATCTCCTCGTGCTTGATGAACGAGGTCAGTCCGATGACGAATTCCCGGAAGGCTTTCGCCGTGCCGACATGCTCGAGCGCAGACAGGCTGTCGAGCGCGACGCGCTGTGGCTTGAATTCCCTGATCGTTGCCTGAATTGTGACGAGCCAGTCCTCCAGTCCCGAGACATCGGGATAGTCGCAGACAACGCGAAGCATTCCGGCAGCTTCCATCGCTTCGAAGTCGAATCCCCAACCAGTCGCATTTCGGAACAGCTGATCGCGACTCTCTTCAAACGCGAGGAGCAGACAGCGCTCGCCTGCGGCAGCGCCCCCCTGAAGAAATTGCGTGACCGTGAGAGTCTTTCCGGTTCCGGTCGCACCCGACACGAGTGTCACAGAATCGCGGAACAATCCGCCACCGCACATCGCGTCCAGCTCTTCATTCCCAGACGAGATGCGGACGTTCGACGACTTCATGCTCAGCTGCATGGCCGACAGCGGGATAACGATCACGCCGCCGTCGGGGACGATCGTGAATGGATACTCGCCCTTCTGATGATCGCAGCCGCGGAATTTCAGGATCTCGATAGTGCGGCGGCGGCTTTCATCCTCGAGGACGTTGCGGAGAATCATCACGTTATCGGCAATGAATTCCTCGACTCCGAACCTTGCGATGTGGCCGTAGTCGTCGGTCCGCTCAGCAGTGAGGACTGCCGTTACGCCAATTGCCTTGAGAGCGGAGGCTATCCTGAACAGCTCGCTCCGCACAATCGACTGATCAGAGAATTGGGAAAACACCGCACCCAGTGAATCGACGGCGACTCGTTCCGCTTTTACTTTCCTGACGGCGTGTTTTACGCGCGCGAGAAGGGCGCCAAGATCAAAGCCACCGCTTTCGACGGAATCGATCTCCGGATCAGGGGACGCGTCGACAAACGCGAGCAAACCCTCGGCTTCCCACTTTGCGAGATCCCAGCCAAAGCTCTGCATGTTCTTGCGGATATCCTCGGCGGATTCTTCAAAAGTGACAAAAACCCCAGGAACTCCCAGCTCGATGCCGGCGGCAAGAAACTGCACGGCAAAGATCGTCTTGCCACTGCCGGCGGTTCCCGAGATGAGTGTCGTTCTGTTTCGTGGAAGCCCGCCCTTCGCAATGATGTCGAAGCTCGATATTCCCGTCGCGATCTTTTCGACCGCGACGTAGTTGGCAGCGTCGGTCATTTACGAGGCGACTCCATTGTCGGTGCTTTTTAAAGGTTTTGGCTGAACTTCAAGTCCGAGCAGAACCTTGTCCTTGTCGGAGAGATCCCCAATTACTCGCCTTAGAGGGAGAGGGAGCGACTTGATGAGCGTTGGCGTAGCCAGAATGCGCTCTACTTCGGCCATTTCCGGGTTTTCGAGCACGTCGATGATCTCGAGATCGTAAAGTCCCTCGAGCTCTTCCTCGCAAATTCGTTTGAGATTTGCGATAGCGACGTTCGTGCGCGAGCTCGCGCCGGTTACAAACAGCCTTAACAGATACTTGGACAGGTTCGCCTCCCCGGCGTCAGGTGCCTGGAATGCCATTCGGACACGTCGGGTGACGCGGCATTCTCAAAACAACCCCTCTGGGCCTGCTGGTTGCATTACCTGAGCCATTGAGGGAGATCGCCGATCCAGGCGTCCGTATTCCCTTCCCCAGCCTGGCTGGTGAGTCCGCATTTCAGGGCCCGTGCGCGCAATGACAACACCCGAAAACTCCGCCGCCGCAGGCGGAAACGCCGTCGAACAACCAAACGCTCAGTGGGACCGTCTGCGTCCGATTATCGAAAGTCTTCCGGATGGCATCGTGATCGTCGATGCGGGCGGCAACATACGCTTCGCAAACCCTGCTGCCGCGCGGCTTTTCAACAGGCCGGCGGACGACCTTATTGGAACGCCCTTCGGCACCCCATTGACTGCGGGAGAAACAACAGAGATGGAGATAGTCCGGCGAGGCGGCGGCGATCTCGCCTACGCCGAGCTGCGGGTAGTCGATACCGACTGGGAAGGAGAGAAAGTCGAGCTCGTCTCCCTGCGTGAAATCACCGATCGCAAGCATGCTGAAGAGAGATCGCGCCAGCTTGCATCCGAGAGAGAAGCCAGACTCGAGGCCGAAGCAGCAAGTCAGGCGAAGTCTGATTTCCTTGCGATTATGTCGCACGAGCTGCGGACACCGCTCAATGCGATCCTCGGCTATTCAGAATTGATGGAGTTGGGAATCTCCGGCGATTTGACCGATGCGATGCGAAAGCAAGTCGGACGCATTCGAATCAGCGCAAAGCATCTTCTCGGACTCGTGAACGACATTCTGGATCTCGCCAAGGTGGAAGCGGGGCGTCTCGTCGTAGCAACACTTCCTGCGCCCGTAGGCGATGCGATTACCGCGGCAATCACTCTGATTCAGCCGCAGGCGCTCGAGAAAAATCTCCAGCTCTCGATAAAGCCGGGCTTTGAATCGCTGCCGGCCTACATCGGCGACGACGAGCGTGTTCGACAGATTCTCGTGAACCTGCTTTCAAATGCCGTCAAGTGCACGTCCGCTGAGGGAAAGATCGAAGTCGAGGCCGTTGTATCCGCTCCCGACCCGCAGGCGCGCCTTCTTCCCAGAAAATCGTACATCTGCATTCGCGTCAGAGATACCGGCAGTGGTGTGCCGTCTGACAAGATCGAAGCCATCTTCGAGCCCTTCGTGCAGGCGGAATCAGGGCCGACCAGGTCGCAGGAAGGAAGCGGACTTGGACTTACGATCGGAAGAAGACTGGCGCGCGCGATGGGCGGCGATCTCACCGTAGTGAGCGAACAGAACAAGGGCTCGACGTTTTCTTTATGGCTGCCGGCCGACGTGCGTGCGGCTGAGACAACCGGAGACGACTCCGTAGGTGACTCGCAAGACTCATCGACCACCGATGCAAATCCACTTAGCGCAGAACGGCAAGTTCGCGGTTTCGCCGAGGTGGCAAATCGGGTGATGGTACAGCTTGGGCCGATAGTCGACAGAATCGTGAGTCGCATTCGGTCCGACACAACCATCTGCACCGCACCGTTGCTGAGAACTTCCCAGATCACTGATCATCTCTCAACACTCGTCGCCGACATCGTGAGCTCCCTCGCCATTCTCGAGGACGCGTCCGGCCGGCCGTCTCAAATGCTGGCCGATGCGATGGAAATCCAGCGGCTTGTGTCGGAGAGGCATGGCGCGCAGCGCGCGCGACTCGGGTGGAGCGAACCGGCGATCAGGCGAGAGTTCATGATCATCCGCGAAGAGATGAATCACGCCGTGACTCATGCGGTGACTCAAGGTGGCGAGATGACGGCCGAAGTGGCCAGCGTCGTGCTTGGGCGATTTGTTGACCAGGCGGAATTCGCGGGCGTGCGCGCGCTGGAACGGGAAAGGGCTCGATGATCGACCATGGTCCGGATTGCGTGATCGCGGTAGAGCTGGCGTCTCGTCTAAGGGACGCGCGAGAGGATCTCACGCGACTATGGCTCGAGCGTATCAACGATCGTGTGACCCTCTCAGCCGACAAGATATTTCCATCGGAAGAGCTTCTCGATCACGTTCCGCTGCTGATCGACGGTATCGCTTCGTATGTCGAAAACCCGACTGCTGAAGTTGCGGCGGATGCACCCGTCGTTGCGAAGGCGATGGAGTTGGGCGCACTTCGCCACAAACAGGGCTTCGACGCGTACGAGATTCTCAAGGAGTACGAAATCCTTGGCGGGATTCTATTCACGTTTTTCGTTCGAGCCGTGGGCACGATCGAGGGTCCCTGCGATCGGGCCGACCTCATGGCGTGCTCGGCCCGCTTGTTTCGCGCAGTCGCGATAATTCAGCAGGCAACGATGAGTGACTTTCTTCGCCTTGCTTCAGAGCAGATCGGTGAGCGCGAGAACAGGCTCCGCGCTTTCAACAGAATGGTTTCACACGAAATCAAAAATCGCATCGGCGCTGTGCTTGGCGCGAGCTCGATACTCGAGATGACGCCTGCCATGGAAGTGGCGGAGCGAGGGAAGCTCGTGGAAGTCATCGCGAGGAACGCGAGGGAGATGACGAACACGGTCGAGAACATCCTGGAGGTGAGCCAGCTCGAAACCGATTCGCGCCAACACCGGCATGTCGGTCTCCTGTCGGCTGTCAGAGAGGCGGTTCGGCAGGTTCGTGAAGCCGCGCGCTTTGCTGGAGTGGACGTGCGCGTCGGCGACGTTCCGGCTGACGTCGAGGTCGATGCGGCCGTGGTCGAGCTATGCGTTACGAACTACCTCTCGAACGCAATCAAGTATGCCGATCGGACAGGCAGCGGTGCGTTCGCAGAAATCGGCGCCGCGGTCGAAGTGACGGAGGCCGGCGAGCGGGAGATCGTCATCAGGGTCAGTGACAACGGCATTGGAATTCCGCCCGAGAAACGAGACCGCCTTTATGAGCGCTTCTACCGCGCTCACGGAGAGATCGATACGATCGAAGGAACCGGGCTGGGATTAAGCATCGTCCGCGACACGGCAGAATCCCACGGCGGACGCACGTGGGCGGAGTTCCCCGAAACCGGGTCAACGTTCGTGCTGGCGCTTCCCCTGCGACGCGAAGCTGACTCCGAAATCAGGAAAGCGCCGGCTGAGAAGTACTAACCGTCGACGAGCTTCAGTTATGGACCAGACGTCCTAGTGGCGCTGGTCCAAACCTTCCGGATTCTGCATTCCTGATGGCTCTGAAATGGCCTCGACCACAATGGCGACTTCTCGATCGCTGACGCGCGCGTTTTTGGAGGCCGCTCTCGCGAGGTCTGCCTGCGAGATTATTCCGACGCAGTTCCCATCCGCATCCACGATCGGAATGCGACGAACCTGACGCTCGGCCATCAGCTGTTCGATGTCCTTGAGATCATCATCCGGGCTGCAGCATTGGGGAGCAGTCACAATCCCGCGTGAGCCGGGCGACATCGCCGAGTGAATCCGCGGCTGAGCAGACGCTCGGGCTGGGGGTCATGATTTCATTCGCTTTCATGATGCCTTCTCCAGTTTGGCAATGCGCCGGTTGAGGTAACCTGCGCCTGCCCTTCACTTAGCGAATCATGTGCCGGAGGCAAACAAGGCACCAAGCCCGTTGACCTCTCGGTTACACGCAAAAAAAAGAGGCGCCCAATTGGGCGCCTCCCCTTTCTTTCACTTCAAGACCGAAGGATTACT